>NZ_LLZH01000036.1:0-9609 GCF_001509495.1 Actinoplanes awajinensis subsp. mycoplanecinus
CTGGACCGGCCACCCCCTCGACCGCACCCGAACCACCCACCTCCAACGCCTCAACTTCACCCTCGCCGCATAACCCCACCGAATAAACCAACAGGGTCTACGGACGGGCGCTCCTTGTTCGTACCGTGAAAATGCGGTCCGGGGATGGAGCGGTCAGCAGGCGGGGCGGAGCAGTTCGGTGCGCATGACCGGTTCGAACGCGCGGCACGTGCCCGGCTTGGTCTTCTTGGCGCGGTACATCGCCAGGTCCGCGTCCTCCACCAGATGTTCCGCGGTCCGGCCGGCGCCGCTGTAGGCGATCCCGACGCTGGCCCGGGTCAGCACGGCCCGCCCGGCGATGTCGAACGGCTCGCTGATCGCGTCGATCACCCGGTGCGCGATCTCCCACGCCTCCAGCTCGGAGGAGATCGGTTCGAGCAGCACCGCGAACTCGTCGCCGCCGAACCGCGCGGCCATGTCGGTGTCCCGCACCGAGGCGCTCAGCCGGTCGGCCACCCCGCGCAGCAGCTCGTCGCCGGCGGCGTGCCCGAGGGTGTCGTTCACCTGCTTGAACAGGTCCAGGTCGAGGTAGAGCAGGGCCGCGCCGGTCTCCTCGGCGAGCACCTGCTCGACGCGCTGCAGGAACAGCGCCCGGTTCGGCAGCCGGGTCAGCGGGTCGTGGTGCGCCTCGTGCATCGCGGCCTGGGTGTGCGCGCCGGTCAGCGCGAGGCTGGCCTGCTCGCTGAACGCGGCGAGCACGTCGCGGCGCTCCGAGTCGCGCACGTCGCCGCCGGGACCGGCCACGACAAAAGCGCCGGCCACCCGGTCGCCGATGTGCACCGGCGCGGCGGCCAGCTCACCCTCGGCGACGGTGCAGCCCGCGGTGATCGCCCGGCGGGCGGCCTGCAGGACGGCGTCCCGGCCGGCCGAGGTGTCACCCGCGACGGAGGCCACGGTCAGCTGGGCCGGATCGGTCAGGTCGTGCATGACCAGCGCGGCGACGCCGTCGTCGTCGAGCAACCGCCGGGCGCCCGCCGTGATCGAGTCGAGCAGGTCGCCGAGCGGTGCGCCCTGTCCCGCCGCCCGCTGCACCCGCAGCAGCGTCTCCAGCAGGCGTTCCCGTCGTTCGAGGGCCTGCAGCAGCACCAGCCGCGACTCCGCCTCGCGCTCCCGGTCATGGCGCAGCTGCTGCTCGGCGGCGAGGGTTCGCAGGCTGCGCAGGGCCAGCCCGAGCACCTTCGCCATGCCCTGCAGCATCTGCCGCTCGTCCGGCCCGAACGCCTCGTCGGTGCGGGCGACGAGCAGCCGCTCGCCGGCCTCCCCTAGGGCGAAAACGGACACGTAGGCGTCCCCGACGCCCGGGAACGTGGACGTTTCGGTGCCGGACCGTACGCCGGTGAACACCACGGGGTCGGGGGAGCGGCCCAGCCCGACCGACGCGCCCAGGCTGTCGCCGAAGATGACGGCGCCCAGCTCGGCGTCGGTGGCCTCGGTCGCCTGCTGCACCGCGATCCGGGCAGCCGCGGCCACGTCACCGGCCCGGGTGATGGCACTGAAGTATTCGCTGAGCTGCAGCATCGACCACGCGGTCATGGCCGGTCAGCTCACAGCGAGGGCTGCCACGGTCAAGTGGTGCATACCCTTCGCGCCAGCCTGCCGGACGATCTCGCCGTTGGTGTAGAAGCCGCTGAACGGGATCGGCTTCATCTCGTCGCGCAGCCGCTCGGTGGCCAGGTCGATACGGTCGTTGCCGAGCGCGAGCGGTCGTACGCAGCAGTCGAAGACCAGCAGGCCGATCGGCTCCGCGCCCTCGACGGCGTCCACCGCGGCGCGGGCGGCGGTCGCGGCCGCGCCGATCACCGACTCCGGTTCGCCCTCCATGAACCAGACCATCGCCCCCTCGGGCGTGTCGGCCAGGCCGGAGATCGACCGTTCCGCCGGGTCCGCTTCGAAGATGATCCGTACGTCCTCGCTGTTGCGTCGCGCCAGCCCGAGCGGCCGCACCGAGGCGAACTGCAGGAACGTGTTCGGGTCGGCGGCCAGGTCGGCGGCGCCACCGGTCCGGCGCAGGTAGACGTCGAGCGCCGGCTCCCCGTCCAACTCGTAGATCTTGCCGCCCTCGCTGCGGGTGACCACCATCGGCTCACCGACCCGGTGCCAGCCGTGCGCCATCCCGATCCCGAACGGGGTGGGTGAGCCGAGCGCCGCACCGAGCACCGCGTTCGGCAGCACCTGCACCTCGGTGCCGGAGCTGAAGAAGTGGAACGTCCCGGTCTGTGTCACGTTGTCGCCGGCACAGCCACCGATCAGCGGGACCTGCGCGCCGCTCACCGAGTACGCGCCGCGCACGACCTCCTGCTGGTCGCCGCTGCGCCCGTCGCCGAGCATCAGCAGCACCCGGTGCTCCGCGTCGACGTCGTCGATGGCGAGCGCGACGGTCTCGCCGGCGGCGTAGAGGTCCATGCTGTCGTGCGGGACGGCCCGCACCGCCGCCGCGAACCCGTCGCCGCCGAGCGCGTTGACCACCACCCCGGTGCCGCGGCCGTCCGTGGTGAACTCCCCGGACGTCGAGCAGCCGATCATCAGCACGTCACCACCGGCCGCCGCGTGCACGGCGGCGGCCATCTCGGGTGTCGAGTGCTCCAGCGAGGCGAACACGATCAGCAGGGTCGCGCGGCGGTCGCCGAGCGCTTCCCGGCACGCCTGTGCTCCGGCCTCGGCGGGGTCGGCCAGCAGGCTGCGCCCCACGCCGAACCAACGCTCGCTCATGATCGCTCCCTCGCGTGGGGCCCGCAGTGCGCGGACCATCCGGGGTTCCGCATCGGTTGTGCCCCTGCCGACCTGAGGGTTGTGCCCCTTTTGGTCTGAGCAAAACCGGTCAGTGGGTAGGGAGTTGCTGACGGAGCGTCGCGGAAAACCGGACAGCGCGGTCTCGACAGCGCCGGGCATGATGGCCGGATGGGGATCGACATGGATTTCGACACCGCGGTGGGCTCGCTGTTCCAGCCGGAGGGGCGCCTCGACCCGTACCCGGCCTACGACGTGCTCCGCGCGCACGCCCCGGCCTTCCCGGCGTTCGAGAACCAGTGGTTCGTCACCACGCACGGCCTGGTCAGCCGCCTGCTGCGCGACCCCGGCCTGCGAGTCGCGGACACGAGCGACTATGACCGGTTCTGGACGGACTGGCGGGAGAACCGCGGTGTCGCCTCGGTCGTGCTGTCGATGCTGCAGACCAACCCGCCGGACCACTCGCGGGTGCGCCGGGCGGCCGCCACGACGTTCACCGCGCGCCGGGTCGCGGCCATGCGCGACGTCATCACCGCCCAAGTCATCGACCTGATCGAGGAGCTGCCGGCGCGGAGCGACTTCGTCGGTGACTTCGCCTATCCGCTGCCGATCGCGGTGATCTGCGCGCTGCTCGGCATCCCCGAGTCGGAGCGCCGCTGGTTCCGCCAGCGCGCCGCCGACCTGACCGTGGTGCTGGAACCGATCAGCAGCGAGGAGGAGATGAAGCGTGCCGACAAGGCCGGGCGCGAGCTCGAGGCGTACTTCACCGGCCTGATCGCCGACCGCCGGCACACCCCGCGCGAGGACCTGACCAGCGCGCTCGTCGCGGCCAGTGACGCCGACGACGCCGTGCTCACCGGCGAGGAACTGCTCGCGAACCTGGTGCTGCTGCTGGTGGCCGGCTTCGAGACCACCACGAACCTGCTCGGCACGGGCCTGAAAATCCTCCTCGACCACCCCGACCAGGCTGATCGGTTGCGGTCCGATCCGGGCCTCGCGGCCGCTGTGGTCGAGGAGATCCTCCGGTACGACTCGCCGGTCCAGCTGACCAGCCGCTACACCACGGCGCCGCTCGATCTCGGGGCGGGCGAGCCGCTCGCGCCGGGAACCATGCTGACCATGCTGCTCGGCGCGGCCAACCGGGACCCGGCGCGGTACCCCGACCCGCACCGGTTCGACCCGGACCGCCCGAACATCCAGCCGGTCTCGTTCGGCGGTGGCGCCCACTACTGCCTCGGCGCGCCGCTGGCCCGCCTGGAAGCACAGATCGCGCTGCCGCTGCTGCTGACCCGGCTGCCGGGTCTGGCGCTGGCCGGGGCGCCGGTGCGGCGGGACCGGCTGGTGCTGCGGGGCTATGCCAGCCTGCCGATCACATCCGGTCCTTGAGCTCCTTGGCGAAGAAGTCCAGGAAGCCGTCCGGGTCCGGGCCCGCGTTCATCAGGACCAGGTGATCAAAACCGGCCTCACGGTAGGTCGTCACCGCGTCCAGGTAGGGCTTCGGGTCCGGGCCGCAGACGAATTTCTCCCGTACGTCCTCGGGGCGCACGGTCTGCGACGCCGCGTCGAAGTTGACCGGGTTCGGCAGCTCGGCCATCACCTTCCAGCCGGAGAGCGACCAGCGGGAGGTCTTGTGCGCCTGCTCGACCGCCGCCTCCACGGTGGGTGCCCATGCGGTGGCGATCTCCGCGTACTTCGGGCCCCTGCCGCCCGCGCCGGTGAACGTGTCGACCAGGTCCTTGCGCGGCTCGGTGGCGAACAGCCCGGTGCCGTGCGTGGCGGCCAGCTCGGCGGCGCCGCTGCCACCGGCCGCGACCGCGATCACCGGGAGCCGGTCCGGCAGGTCGAACACCCGGGCGTCGTCGAGCTGCAGGTGCTTGCCGTCGTAGGACTG
Source organism: Actinoplanes awajinensis subsp. mycoplanecinus (assembly GCF_001509495.1). Taxonomy (NCBI): domain Bacteria; kingdom Bacillati; phylum Actinomycetota; class Actinomycetes; order Micromonosporales; family Micromonosporaceae; genus Actinoplanes; species Actinoplanes awajinensis. Next base: position 4,658 of record NZ_LLZH01000036.1, read on the forward strand.
GTAGCCGCCCTGCCAGAGCAGGTTGATGATGTCGAGCGCCTCGGTGAGCATCTCGTGGCGTACCCGTACGCTCGGCCAGCCCTGGCCCGTGACGTGCTCGTTCAGGCGCTCGCCGGAGCCGATGCCGAGCGTGAACCGGTCGTCCGAGATGATGGCGAGCGTCGCGGCGGCCTGCGCGATGATCGCCGGGTGGTAGCGGACGGTCGGGCAGGTCACCCCGGTGGCCAGGCCGAGGCGGTCGGTGCGTGCGGCGATCGCGCTCAGCACGTTCCAGGCGAACGGGGAGTGGCCCTGCTCCTCCAGCCAGGGGTGATAGTGGTCGCTGATCTCCACGAAGTCGAAGCCGGCCTCCTCGGCGCGGATCGCCTGCCGGATCAGTTCCTTCGGGCCGAAGCCCTCGGCCATCAGTTTGTATCCGTATCGCATGACTGTCGGCTGCCCCGTTGCCGGGGCACCAAACGTTCCTAGGCGATGCGGAACACCGGGTAGTCCGGGGCGATGCGTTCGAACTCGGCCAGCGGGGCGGTGCGGGCGATCGGGAAGTGGGCGCGGGCGCCCGGGGCGACGGCGAGGTAGCCGCGCAGGATCGGGGCGGTGACGACGGGATCGACCTCGATCAGTCGTACCCTCTCGGTCGTGCCGTGCCGGAGGACGGCCTGGCCGTGCGCGGCACGGACGTTGGCCACCCAGTTCGCTCGCGGCCCCAGCATCGAGACGAGGAACCGCTGGTCCTCATACGTAGTGACGACCAGCGGGAGGGACACCGGTTTGCCGCTGCGGCGGCCGGTGACCTCGAGGGTGACCCAGGCCGGTGGGGCGAGGAAGCCGGCGCCGAACTGGGCCGCGGAGATGCGGTTGAGCAGGCGGGCGAGGGTGTTGGGGCGGCCGCCTCGATACATCCACCGGCGTAAGTTCATGCCGTCAGGGTAGGGGGATCGTGCGCTGCGGAACCGGGCCGTTGTGCCCGTTTCCGCGTTTCCCTTCCTCTTGCCGGCGGCTGCTTTCTTGCCTGCGGCTTTCTTGCCTGCGGTTGCTTTCTTGCCGGCGGCCCGCGCCGGTGGGTGCGGGCCGCCGTCTGATCAGTTGCGGTCGAGGACGACGATCGGGATCTCCCGGTCGGTCTTCGTCTGATACTCGTCGTAGTCGGGCCACGCCTCGACCATCTTCGCCCACATCGCGGGCTTCTCCTCGGCGGTCGCCACCCGGGCCGTCGCCGGGAAGCGGTCACCCTTGATCTGGACCTCCACCTGCGGGTTCGCGCTGAGGTTGACGAACCAGGCCGGCGGGGCGGCCGCGCCGCCCTTCGACGCGACGACCAGGTAGGCGCCCTCGTACTCGCGGAAGATCAGCGCGTGCGAGCGCTCCTCGCCGGACTTGCGTCCGGTGGTGAACAGGATCAGGATCTCGGTCCCGTTGCGCCAGTGGAACCCCTCCTCGCCGTCGGTCTCGATGTACCGCGCGACGTGCGGGTCGCCATGCAATTCGATCGCAGAAACCATGCCGCCAACCTACCTCCGTGGTGGGCTCCGCGCCCGATTTGGGCGGTGCGGCAGCGGCGCGGGCCGGTGGAGAATTCTGTGCGTGCGAACCGAATGGCAACCGGGGTGTGACCGTTCTGCACTTGGCTCGGGTGGGAAACGCCCGAAAGGAGAGGCATGACCGACACGATGGTGGTTGAGCTGGGACTGCAGGCCATGACCATTGCGGCGAAACTGTCCGCTCCGGTGCTGCTGACCGCGCTGGCGGTCGGGTTCGCGATCTCGCTGTTCCAGTCGGTGACCCAGATCCAGGAGGCGACGCTCTCCTTCGTGCCGAAGGCGATCGCGATCGGGGCAGTGCTGCTGTTCTCCGGCAACTGGATGCTGCACGAGATGATCACGTACACGATCCAGCTGTTCGAGAAGGTTCCGCAGCTGCTGAGCTGATCTTTCTCCGTCTCCCGGGCGGGCCCTAGCCGCCGATGATGATCGTTTGGAGCTCGGTGAACGTCTCCATCGGGTGCGGGCCGCCGACCCGGCCGAGTCCGCTGTCCGAGCCGGCCCGGCCGCCGAACGGCAGATGGCTCTCCCAGTAGTTCGTCGACTCGTTGACGTTGACCCAGCCGGTGCGCACCCGTTCCGCGAAGTCCAGGCCACGCCGCAGGTCAGCCGTGTAGATCGCGGCGAGCAGCCCGTACCGGGACGCGTTGGTCAGCTCGACCGCCTCGTCCAGGCCGCCGATCGTGACGATCGGCGCGATCGGGCCGAACGTCTCCTCCGTCGCGGCCAGGGCGTTCGCCGGGACACCGGTGAGGACCGTGGCCGGCCAGTACAGGCCGGTCGGGAACCCGGCCGCAGGCTTGCCGCCGGTCCGGATTGTCGCCCCCCGCTCCACCGCGTCGGCGACGTGCGCGGCCATCTTCGCGGCCACCCCCGGATTGTTCAGCGGGCCCATCGTGGTGGTGTCGTCGAACGGGTCGCCCAGGCGTACCCGGTCCTGCACCGCGGCGGTGAGCCGGTCGGCGAAGTCGTTGTGCACCGCTTCGTGCACCAGCAGCCGCTCGCCGGCCGTGCAGCTCTGCCCCGCGCAGAGGAAGCAGGCCGCCAGCGCGCCCTCGACGGCCCGGTCCAGGTCGGCGTCCTCGAGCACCACCAGCGGGCCGTTGCCACCCATCTCCAGCAGGGTCGCCTTCCCGGCGGCGGCCTCGGCGACCAGTCGCCCGGTCGCGGTGGAGCCGATGAACGCGACCGCGTTCACGTCCGGATGGCGGGCGATCTCGTCACCGACCACCGGGCCGGGGCCGGTCACCAGGTTCAGCACGCCGGGCGGCAGATCCGCCTCGGCCACGCACCCGGCGAGCGCGATCGCGGAGATCGCTGTGGACGGGGCGGGTGTCCAGACCACCGTGTTGCCGACCGCGAGCGCGGGCGCGATCAGCTCGGCCGGCATGGTGTACGGCCAGTTCCACGGCGTGATCACGCCGACCACCCCGCGCGGGCGGCGGACCAGCATGGCCCGGGTGCCGCGACCGGACGACGGTGGCAGCAGCCCGCCGAGCCGCTTGGCGTCCTCGGCGGCCATCCGCCAGTAGACGACCAGCTCGTCGACCTCGTCGTACGCCTCGGCCTTGAGGGGTTTGCCCTGATCCAGGGTGAGCGTCCGGGCGAGGGAGTCGCGCTTGCCCTCGATCACGTCGGCGACCCGGTGCAGCAGGGCGGCACGATCGAACGCGGACAGGCGGGCCCATCCGGTGGCGGCGCGCGTGGCGGCCGCGATCGCTTCCCGGGCATCCGTACGATCACCGTCCGGCACCGTGCCGATCGCCTCGCCGGTCGCCGGACTGGTCGCCGTGGCGACCGTTCCGGACCGGGCTTCACGCCAGTCGCCGTCCACGAACATCCGGAGATCCATTCCTGGACGTTAATCGCTGGACGGCGGCTGGGAGGATTTCGACATGCGCAAGATTCCTACGGTGTTCCAGCGTGACCCGGAGAACCGCAAGCGGGTGCTGCCGTCGGCGAACCCCGAATGTCAGTGGGTGCTCGACGGGGAGGGCGTCGCGACCCGCAAATACGACGGCACCTGCGTGCTGCTGGACGACGAGGGCACGTGGTGGGCGCGGCGCGAGGTCCGTCCGGGCCGGGAGCGGCCGCCGGGCTATCGACCGGTGATGACCGACGAGAACACCGGGAAGACGATGGGCTGGGAGCCGGTCGATCAGTCGTCGTACGCGACGTGCCATGTGGAGGCGGTCGCTCGCTCGTCGGCGTGGAAGCCCGGCACCTACGAGCTGATCGGCCCGAAGATCAACGGCAACCCGGAGGGGGTTGAGGGGCACGAGCTGGTCGCGCACGCGGACGCGGAGCGTTTTGAGCTGCCCCGAGATTTGGATGGTCTGCGGACGTGGATCCTGGCGCATCCGCGGTACGAGGGTGTCGTCTGGCACCACCCGGACGGCCGCCGGGCGAAGCTGAAGCACCGCGACTTCATCTGACCGGTCTGGGGCGGCGGCGCCTTATTCGGCGGCGGCTACCCAGTAGAGCTGTTTGTGGCCGCGGGCTTCCATGGTGGCGGCGAGCTGGTCGGCCTCGGCGCGGGAGTCCTTGCGGGCCACCACGTACCGGTTCCCGTTGTCATCCTGCCGCCAGACCACCCACCGCCGCGGCGGCTCGTTCTCGTCGATCGACATCCGGGAATCATGGAGCCTTTTTCATCCTGCGTAGCGGTTGGCTTCGACGCCGTGCAGCACCAGGATGGCCTGCACGATCGCGGTCGCGCGGCGCGGGCAGCAGCGCAGCTTGATCAGGACTTTCCAGGTCTTGAGGGTCGCGATCGCACGTTCACCGCGGGCGCGGATTTTCGCGTGTGCCCGGTTGACGGCTTTCTGCCGGCGTGACAGCTTCGGCCGGTAGCGGCGTCGTTTGAACGGGGTGCGCACGCTGCCACGGGCGCCCTGGTAGCCCCTGTCCGCGAAGGTCATCACGTTTGCTCTGGTCAGAGCGTCGATGATGCCGTGAGTTCGGGCGGCGGTCAGGTCATGCGTCGAGCCGGGCAGTGCTGCTGAGGCCCAGACGAGCCGACCGGCTGCGTCCGCGATGACCTGCACGTTTACGCCATGACGTTTGTGCTTGCCGGAGTAGTACGGCTTCTGGTCGGCGACCCGGTCGATCGGGATCAGCGTGCCGTCCAGGATCGTGTACGCGAGGAGCCGGATGCGCCGCATGGCGGTGTCGAGGTCTTCGGCGGCCGCGCTGAGCAGGGCGATCGCCTCTTGGACGTAGCGCCAGGCGGTGGCGATGCCGATCTCGAAGCCTGCGGCGAGGCGGGTGTAGGTGTCGCCGTTGCGCAGGTGAGCGAGAGCCAGTAGCGCCTGACGGCCGGGGTTCAGCCGCCGCCATCGGGATTTGCGCTGCTGGCGGTGGCTGCGGATGCGGTCGGCGAGGTGGTTCAGGGTCCGGCTGGACAACGGGATC
>NZ_LLZH01000037.1:0-141686 GCF_001509495.1 Actinoplanes awajinensis subsp. mycoplanecinus
TTTTGGTCGATTTGCTGTCTTACCTGGAGCCTCGCACCCATCGATCAGCACCCCCTGCCTACCGGAGCTGACCTGCAAGATCAGGTTGGAAAAGGCTCATGGCATATGATCGATCGGAGCTGGTTGCTGCACGTGCAATTGCTCGTGCCGGGGTGTTTTTGGTCAGCCATATTTCTTTTTGCTTCTTGTCGTACTGCCGTATGGCGGAATGACGGGACGCTTTGATCGGGACGAATTCATTCAAGTCACCGTAGTTGACACGGTGTTGTCACATGACTGCACAATATCTATAAACATTCGCGTGGCCGTTCGATCTCTCTGGGCCGAGAGTTGTAGGGCGACCGCTAGTGATCGCGGGTGTGCGGTGCTGTCGAGGGGGGCGGGATGAACAGCAGCGAGTCTCCTGCGGGGGCAGGACGGAAGTTCGGCGCAGCGGTGAGCGCGTCGGCGCTCCTGCTGTTGTTCGCTGTGCTGGTCCTGGCGGCGGGCATAGCCATGACCGCCGTGATCGGGCGGTTCGGGAATGACGTGGGCTGGAGTCGATGGAGCGATGTCGGCGAGGCGTTCGGCGCGGTGAACTCGGTGGTTTCCGCGCTGGCGGTGGCGGCTCTCCTGATCACCTGGACACTGCAGTCGCGGGATCTCGCAACGCAGCGAAAGATCCTCGAAGATGCGCAGATCGCGCTGCGGCGAAGTGCGGATGTGGGAATTCGCAACTTGCACGTAAATCTTATCCGGATGGCGATCGAGAATCCTGATCTTGCTGCCGTGTGGCCCATTGACGGCGTTTATGATCCGGTGGTTCGAGGGCAGCATATGTATGCCAACTTGATGATTCAGCATGTTTGGCTGCAGTTCACCGCGGGGCTTGCTTCGCGAGAAGAGTTGATCAACAACCTTCGGCATCTCTTTGCCAGCCCGAGAGTGCGGGATTTCTGGCGTGACACGGCCGACAGCCGGAACAACGTCTACGAGGCGGGCACCGAAGAGTCGCGCCTCGCCCTCATTGCGGAAGAGATCTGGACGGAGTACGAGACCGTGCTCCGATGCTCCACGCCTCCGGGGCCTTACGTTCGGGAAGCGGGAGCGGATCCGGGCCGGGCAGCTGGCTAGGCCAGATCCTGCACTGCCGCGAGCATCGTTTCACGCGTGATGACGACGATGCTTTCGTAAGGAGCGACCCCGGCGTCGGGAGGTAGTTCAGTACGGAGTTCTTCTGTTCGATTCGTGCCGACCACTGCAAAATTGCCGTCGGCCAGTTCGAAGACGTCAGGGCAGGTGCAAGTGGTTGCGCTGCCTCGCTCAGACGGAGGAATGCCGACACGGCGGCTGATCCTGGATGCCGGCAGTGCGTCAGCCGGGGAGACTCTTGACACCGGATGATTTAACCAAATTGTGGTGATTTACACCATTGGTAACGCTGGTTCGAGAGGAGTTTTTTCCCGAGGGGCAGCCTCTTCGAGACTGAGCCGAGCGCGGCCCTCGGCTCGCTGGCCAGCATAGGTGCCTGCCAGCATGAGCACGATGCCGGTCACCCCGACGGGGGTCAGGTGGTCGCCGGCCAGGAGGACCCCGAAGAGGACGGCCCAGACGGGCTCGGTGCCGAGCAGGAGGCTGGCGCGGGAGGCTGACGTGCGGCGGATCGCCCACAGCTGCACCACAAAAGCGAACACGCTGCAGCCCAGCGCCAGATAGACGACCCCGAGCCATTCGGCCGGGTGGAACGTCGCGGCCGCGGGGAGCAGGGCGGGGCCTGCCGCAGCGGTGAACACCACGGCGCCGACGACGGTCTGCAGCGTGGTCAGCACGGCGGTGTCATACGGGCGACCGCGCGTCAGGTGAGCGGACAACGTCACGTGAGCGGCGCGGACCACGGCCGCCGCCAGGATCAGCGCGTCGCCGGCTGACGGCGTACGAAATCCGGGTCCAGCGACCAGAAGGACCACGCCGAACGTGGCCGCGGCCGCGGCCACGAAGAATGACCGTGGCAGCCAGCGGCAGGTGACCAAGCCCTCCAGCATCGGGGTGAGCAGGATGGTCAGGCTGATCAGCACGCCCGCGTTCGTCGCGCTGGTGAGCGCCACGCCGTAGGTCTCCAGCGCCAGCACCGACGCCTGCGTGACGCCCAGCAGCAGACCGACGCCGACCTCGCGCCGGCCCGGCCGGTGGCGGGCGAGGAACGGCAGCATCGCCGCCGCCGAGACCAGGAACCGCAACGCCAGCACGACCAGCACGCCACCCGCGACGACCAGGGTCTTCGCCGTCAGATAGCTGCTTCCCCAGACCACCGCGACGGCCAGCAGCAGCACGTCACCCACACGATTTGTCGACACCAGGTGAGCCTCGGGCCGAGTGATCCGGTAGACAAGAGGCCAACCTCTGAATCGACGATGTAGTGGAGCCTGATGGATCCGCACCACCTGCGGCTGTTACGCGAGCTCGGCGACCGGGGCAGCGTCGCGGCGGTCGCCCGCGCGCTGCACATCACGCCGTCCGCGGTGTCCCAGCAGTTGAACACGTTGCAGCGGTCGGCGCGGGTTCCGCTGACCGAGCGCAGCGGCCGGCGGCTGGTGCTGACCGCGGCCGGCCGGGCCCTGGCCGCGGCGGCGGTCGACGTGATGACCGCCTTGGATCGGGCCGATCGGGCAGTCGGCGCTTATCTCGACGACCCGGCCGCGCCGGTCAGCGTGGCCGCGTTCAACAGCGTGGCACTGGCCTGGTTCCCGGCCCTGGCCGCACGCTCCGGCCCGCCGGTGCGCTTCGTCGACCGGGACGTGCCGCAGGCCGACTTCCCCGGGCTGGTCGGCGACCACGACCTGGTGATCGCGCACCGGCTGGCGCACAGCCCGCCCTGGCCGGACGACCGGGTGACGGTGGTCCCGCTGATCCGCGAACCGCTCTACGTCGCGATGCCCACGGACTCGCCGCTGTCCGGAAAAGCCCAGCTCACCGCGATGGACGTGGCGGACTCACCGTGGATCAGCGTGCACGAGGGATTCCCGTTGGAGGGGATCCTCGCGGCGATCGGCGCGACGGCCGGGCGGCGGCTCGACATCGTGCACCGGGTCAACGAGTTCACCGTCACGGCGTCGCTGGTCGCCGCGGGCGCCGGGCTGGCGCTGCTGCCCGGGCGCACCACCGGGCCCGACCCACGGCTGGTGCTGCGCCCGCTCGCCGACCTGCCGGCCGAGCGGCACATCGACGTGCTGACCCGGCCGGAAACCCTGCACCGGGCGGCCGTGCGCACCGTGCTGGACGCGTTGCGCGAGGTCAGCCGTGGCGGTGGTGCTTCTTGACATATGTGTAGCCGGGCTCCAACTCCTCGTCGATCTGCTCGCTCTCCAGTGCTCGGTGGTAGGCCGCGAGCTGCTTCTCGGTCGGCTGGGCGCCGGGCGGGAGCTTGCGGACGAAGCCCTTCACCCAGTGCTCGCGCCGGTCGTGGCCCTCGCCGTCCTCGTCGTCGTACTCCGGGTCGTTGGGGTGCGGCGCCGGGTCGACCAGCGGGGCGTAGAACAGCAGGTCGACGAGCTCCTGGCCGTCCACGGCGGGGTAGGACGGGTGCCCGGTCGCGTCGACGCTGCCCTCCACCCGGGTGACGTAGCCCTCCCGGATCAGCTGCTCCACCGCGTTCTTCAGCAGGAACGCGCCCTTCGCACCGCGGCCCAGCCCGGCCTGCTTGGCCAGCGCCGGCTCGGGGAACACCGCGCTGCCGTCCTCGTAGACCTGGCCGAGCTTGCGGATGGCGTTCAGCACCTGACCGCGATTGGACTTCTGCGGGACGATGTCGCGGGTCACGACCTTCGGGTCGTACTCGTGGTAGTAGTTGACCCCGTCGATCCGCATCGGCTCCTCGAGCACGGTGCTGCGCATCACCACCGCGTCCCGGCCGGACTGCCAGGAGATCGTGACGCGCATGCCGGTCTGCAGGTCAGCGGGCCAGCCGATCCCGAGGAACTGCCAGCCGACGTCCTGCTGCAGGCGCGCGTCGAAGACCTCCCGGCCCGGGGTGACCCCCTTGACCCGGTGTTCCAGCACGACCGTGACCGTGTCCCGGTACTGCAGCGCCTCGACGATCTCCTCCGGCGCGGCGCACACCGAGGCGTCCAGGTCGGCCCGCCACAGGGTGACCCGGCGAGACACCGTATGCATCTTCCACTCCCCATTACCGCAGGTCAGGTAAGAATGCTCGCACGTCGTGGTTTGTGGTGGTCGCGGTGGGCTGCGCTTTTGTACACCCGTCGCAGGCACCTGCGGCCGTCGCTCGTCAGTCGAAGTTCAGGCCGCCGGTGCGGGTGCGTTTCAGCTCGAAGAAGCCGGGATAGCTGGCCATGGTGTGCGCGGCGTCGAAGAGGCGGGCGGCCTCCTCACCTCGCGGGATGCTGTTGAGGACCGGGCCGAAGAACGCCACCCCGTCGATGTGGATGGTCGGGGTGCCGACGTCCTCGCCGACCGGGTCCATGCCCTCGTGGTGGCTCTTGCGCAGGGCCTCGTCCCACTCGCTGCTGGTGGCGGCCTCGGCCAGCGACCCGGGCAGGCCGGCCTCGGCGAGGGCCTCCGGGATCACCGCGGCGAAGTCCTTGTTGCCCTGATTGTGGATGCGGGTGCCGAGCGCGGTGTAGAGGTCGCCGAGCACCTCCTCGCCGTGCTGCTGTGCGGCGGCGGTGACCACGCGGGCCATGCCGAGCGAGCGGTCGACCAGGTCGCGGTACCACTCCGGGAGCTCTCGGTTCTCGTTCAGGACATACAGACTCATCGGGCGGAAGCGCAGGTCGAAGTCGCGCTGCGGGCGAACCTCGAGGATCCAGCGGGACGTGATCCAGGCGAACGGGCAGGCGGCGTCGAAATACAGGTCGACGGTGGTCATCAGGTTCTCCTAACTGCAGTGCCTCGCCAACGGTAGGGCCCGCAGGAGGCCCGGCCAAGCGCCAATCCTGCCCCACGTGAACGATCCAATGCGTCATACCAGGGTGGTACGTGAAAGTTCAGACCCTGGTCCGACGCGCACCGGTCCGACGCTCAATAGCTTCGATGCATGGCCTCCGCAACCCTCCTGATCGAGTCCGCCACCCGGCCGGACCGGGACCGCGCGATCGACGCCCTCCGGGCGATCGCCATCCTCGGCGTCGTGCTCGGGCACTGGCTGGTGACCGCACTGGTCTTCGGGCACGGCGCGGTCTTCGGCGCCAGTCCACTGCGCTTTCTGCCACAGTTCACCCCGATCTCCTGGCTCTTCCAGACCCTCGCCGTCTTCTTCCTGGTGGGCGGTCAGGTCGCGGCGATCAGCCGGTCCCGCCAGATTCCGTATTCCGGGTGGGTCCTGGCCCGGTTCCGGCGCCTGTTCCGGCCGGTGGCCGTGGTGGTGGCGGTGTGGGCGACGGTGGCCGGCTTCTCGATCGCCGCCGGGGTCGACCCCGCGAGCGTGCGCACGCTGGTGTCGCTCGTGCTCTCCCCGATGTGGTTCCTGCTCGTGTTCGTGGCGCTGACCGCGGCGACCCCGCTGATCGGGCGGCTGCACCCGGCGATCCCGCTCGCTGTGGTGGCCACGGTCGACCTCCTGAGGCTCGGGCTGGGCGCTCCGGCCTGGGTCGGGTGGGTCAACCTGCTGGCGGGGTGGATGGTGCCGTTCGTGCTGGGTGCGGCCTGGGCGCAGGGGCGGTGGGACGACCGGGTGTCGTTGTGGAGCCTGCTGCTCGGCGGCCTCGCCGCGACCGTCGCGCTGGTGTGGTGGGCGGGTTATCCGGCCGCGATGGTCGGTGTGCCCGGCGCGGGGTTCTCCAATCTGGCGCCTCCCAGCCTGGCCGCGGTCACGTTCGGCCTGGCCCAGTGCGGTGCGGCGGGCCTGCTGCGCGATCCGCTGCGGCGGCTGATGCGCCGGCCGGCGCTGTGGGCGGGTGTCGTGGTGGCCAACCTGTCCGCGATGACCATCTTCTTGTGGCACCAGACGGCCATGATCACGGGAACGGTGCTGGTCTGGCTCGCGGCCGGCCCGCGCCCCGGGCTGCACACGGTGCCGGAGAGCACGGCGTGGGTGGTGGCACGGCTGGGCTGGTTGCCGCTGTTCGCACTGATCCTGACGCTCTGCTGCCTGGCCGTCGACCGTGTCCGCTCGTCCCGGTCATGAGCGCCCACCGACGGACTCCGGGCGAACGCGCGCCGCCATGTGAGCCGATGCGCTGCCCCAGCGGGCGCGATCCAGGCGACGGCGGCTGGTGGCGGCAAGAGCTGGTTGTGGCCCGGGTGGGGGGCGGATGTCGGTGATGCTGCATTGGGGGCGATTCGTGGTGTTGAGCCTGGCCCTGCCTGCGGTGCATCCTGGACCGATGTGGGCTTTGCCGGAGCCGGGCTGCTGGTTGCATCCGGAGGTCGAGGTGCGGCGGTCAGCGATCGAGGGGGACGGGCTGGTCGCACGATCGCCGTTGGCGGCGGGGACTGCGGTGTCGCGACTCGGCGGGCGGCTGGTGACCGGCGACGACCTGCTTCGTCTGCTGGCGGTCAGCACTCACTACGTCGACTCGATCACCGTGGCCAGGGATACGCACCTGGTGCTGCCGCCGGGTCAACCCAACGGCAAGGGAAACCACAGTTGTGATCCAAACCTGTGGTGGGCGACGCCTTACACACTTGTCGCGCGGCGAGACGTCGCGGCCGGGGAGGAGCTGACCAACGACTATGCGACGAGCACCGACGAACCCAGCTTCGTAATGCCGTGCCGGTGCGGGACGCGGCTGTGCCGCCGCGAGGTCACCGGCGCTGACTGGACAAGGCTCGAACTACAAGAACGGTATGGCGACCATTGGGTCCCGGCCCTACTCGACCGAATCCGGCAGTCATCAAGATGAGCCTGCTGCTGGAGCTCGGGCGGGCCGACCGGGAGTGGGTCCAGCGTCCAACGAGCAATGTCATCGCTCAGCCGGCCGGCGGCTGACCACAAGGCTGCCGGCGGGATCACCCCGTCGCAGGCCTTGGTCGCCTTAGCCGGGGCCGGCCGCCTTAGCCGGGGCCGGCCGTCTCATCCGGGACCGGCCGCTTCACCCGAGATCGGTCGCCCTACCCGGACCGGTCGGTCGATCAGGGCTGGTCGCGTTACCAGAGGGGCGCCGACGGGCTCGGGTGGTCCTGCGGTTCGGCTCGTGCCTCGTGTCGGCAGGTGCGGATCGGCTCGATCGTCGATTCAGGAGGCGTCGAGGATGCCGTAGCGGGCCATGACCGTGGCTCGGCGCTTCCGGTTGACCGTGCGGACGCGGCGGGCCAGGAAGAAGACGTCGAGAACGGTCCATACACCCAGGCCGCCGAGCGTGAACAGCATGGCGATCGAGCGGGCGGTGTCGCCGAGATAGAACCGGTGGCCGCCGAAGATGCCGGTGACGGCCCAGATCGCGTACGCATGCCTGGGGTCTTTTTTGATCGCGTCGAATTCTGACTCGGCGCGCAGCAGCCGCAATCGCTCCCATTCCGGAAGCAGAACCGGGGGAGCCGGGAGCGGGACCGGAAGGCCGACCTGGTCCTGCGGCGTCGTCATCCGCGCAACGATAGCGGCCACGGCCGGCAGGCGACGAGACCGAGACCGAGACCGGTCAGGGTTTGCGGGCCACCGCGCCGAACAGTGAAGCCTCCACCGACGTCGGGTGCTCCTCCGCCGACGGATCCGGGCGCCATTCGCTCACCGCCACCACCCCCGGTTCGATCAGCTCCAGACCGGCGAAGAACTCGTCGAACTCCGCCCGCGCCCGCGGATACACGTCCGACCGGCCGCTGCGCAGGGCCTCGTCCCAGTTCGCCTTCAGCTCCGGCGTGAGGAAGTCCGTGGTCGCCATCGACATCATCAGATAGCTGCCGGACGGCAGCGCCGCGAGCAGCGTGCGGACGATCTCGACCGACCGGGGGTGGTCGGGCAGGAAGTGAGCGACCGCGACCAGGATCAGCGCGACCGGTTTCGACAGGTCGAGGATGTCCAGCGCGGCCAGGATCTGCTCCGGCTCGCGCAGGTCCTCCTCGAGATACCGGGTCTGGCCCTCCGGGGTGCTGGTCAGCAGCGCGCGGGCGTGCGCCATCACCATCGGGTCGTTGTCGACGTAGACGATGCGGCTGTCCGGGGCGACCCGCTGGGCCACCTCGTGGGTGTTGTCGGCGGTCGGCAGGCCGGTACCGACGTCCAGGAACTGCCGGATGCCGGCCTCGCCGGCCAGGAAACCGACTGCGCGGCCGAGGAACGCCCGGTTGGCCCGGGCCGCGATCCGCGCCGCGGGGTACGACTTGGCGAGCAGATCGCCCGACTCCCGGTCGGCGGCGAAGTTGTCCTTGCCGCCCAGCCAGTAGTTGTAGCGGCGGGCCGGGTGCGGCACCCCGGTGTCGAGCTTGTCGATCGTCACGCCGCGATCCTAATAGGATCCTGCTGCCCGCGGTACGTCCCGCGGGCGATTACCGCAGGTGGTTGCCCGGATGCCGAGCGTGTGGAGTTTGGTAAACGGCCCGCGAGACGGCACTATGCACGGGTGGTTCGTTACCGAGTTGCGATTATGGCTGTGGCGGCGGCTGTCGTTCTCGGCGGCGGTGGCCTGATCTATGCCGGGCTGAGCAAGGACGGCGGCTCCGGCGGGGGCGGCCTGCTGCCGAACGCTCTGACCGGCGGCGATGCCACGCCGGCCGCCTCGCCGACGCCGACCGGGCCCAGCCCCGAGGAGCTGGCTAAGGCCGAGCGGGCCAAGCGCGAGAAGCAGCTGACCGCCGCGCTGAAGAAGCTCACGGCGACGTCACCGGAGTTCTCGGTCGCGGTCCAGGACAAGACCACCGGCGAGACGTTCGCCTATCGGGGTGACGAGCACTACGACACGGCCAGCATCGTCAAGGCGCAGATCCTCGCCTGCATGCTGCTCAAGGATCAGGACGCCGACCGCGCCCCGACCTCCGGCGAGATGGCCCTGGCCACGCCGATGATCCAGCTCAGCGACAACAACGCGACGACGGCGCTGTTCCAGCGGCTCGGCGGGCGCACCGCGGTCGGCGGCTGCAACAAGCGGCTGGGTCTGAGCGACACCGTGGTGAACAGCTCCTGGGGCCTGACCAAGACCACGGTTGATGACCAGATCAAGCTGCTGTCCGAATTCGTCGATACCAAGGGGCCGCTCGACGCGGATTCCCGCAAGGCCGCGTTCAAGCTGATGAACACGGTCAACCAGGCGCAGGACTGGGGCGTCCCGGCGGTCGCCAAGGCCGACGAGACATTCACCGTCAAGAATGGCTGGGACACCCGCTCGGCGGACGGCGGCCTCTGGGCGGTCAACACGATCGGCCGTGTCACCTCGAAGGACGACGACGTGGACGTGTCGGTCGCCGTCCTGTCGCACAACAACCAGTCGATGGAGGGCGGCATCGCCCTCGTCGAAAAGGTCGCCAAACTGACCCGCCAATACCTCAAATACTAAAACCCTTATTCGGTACGAATACCGAGCGCCCGCCCGCAGGCTACAAGCCGAGTCCCGTGGCAGCCTCGCGCGACACCGTCGCCCCTCACGACCCGTGCCGCGCCCCCAGACCCCGGCTGGTCCTGAGGGGTGTGTCAACGGCTCTGAGGCACCTCTGAGAGCCAGCCGGGGGTGGTGAGCGCGCTGCGGTCCGGGGTGGTGGCGGTCGTGCGTGAGACCGGGATGGGCTTGGCCTACGGGCGGGCGCTCCGTGCTCGTACCGAAAGGTATTCGGCGTCGCCGAGGTACTGGCGGTGGTGGCCGGCCTTGAGATGTGCGGCGAAGGCCGGGTCGCCGGCGGCGGCGCGGGCGCGCATGAAGGCGACCATGTCGTGCAGGCGGGTGACGACCGTGGGGAGCAGTGCGGCGCGGTCGGCATCGGTCAGGCCGTAGCGGTCGCAGAAGAGGCGCAGGCGGGCGGACTGTTCGGCGACCGAGCCGCGGGCATCGTTGCTGCCCGGAGCGGTCAGCGGGGCCCAGCGGTAGACCGCGTAGGCGACGTCCCACAGGCGCGGGCCGGGGCGGGCGTGGTCGAAGTCGAACGTTCCGGTGGTGCGGTCGCCGGTCATCACGCAGTTGTACGGTGCGTAGTCGCCGTGGCAGATCACCTCGACCGGCTCGATCGCGGAGCGCTGCCAGCCGTCGCGCGGAGCGGTCCGGGCCAGGGGGACTGTCGCGTCGTGATAGGCCCGGAGCAGGTCGGCGGCGCTCAGCAGGGCCTCGGTCGAGGTGGCGGCCGGGCTGAGCGGGTAGTCGGCGACCTCGCCGGGCAGGAAGTCGAGGATCTCCCTGCCGTCCGGGGTGAGGCCGTGGAAGCGGGGTGCGCCGGTGAAGCCCGCGGCCTCGAGGTGCCGCAGCAGGTCGTGCACCCGGGGTGACCACGGGCCGGTCGGGCGGTGCACCCGGTCGCCGATGCGGAGCACGGAGTTGATCCCGCCGGTCAAGATTTCGGGCTCGGTCATCAGGCCATGATGCCGAAACGGGGCAGCCGAAGCCGCCCCATTTCCGTGCCGCAAGATCAGCCCCAGTACGCGCTCGACCAGTCCTCGGATGACCAGAAGCGGCCAGACCAGGAACCCGCCGACCAGAAGCGCCCGGACCAGAAGCGGCCGGTCCAGCTCGGGTCGACCCACGACGACGCCCCGCCCCACGGCGTGCCCGCCCAGACCGCCGGCGCCCAGGTCTTCGACGCGAACGACGTGCCGGTCCAGCCGTCGCCGGCCATCGGCATGCCCATCCAGGCGCCGCCCTGCCAGGTCTTGCCGAGCGCCGCGTACGCCGCCCAGTTCGCGCTGTGGAACGGACCGAAAATGGTCATCTCACCGCTGAGCGCGACGTTGTTGCTGACCACCCGGCTGTCACCGCGGGCGTCGTCGAGGTTGCCGCTGCCGTTCGACGGCGTCCAGGTCTGCTTGCTGGCCGACGACGGGACCGTCTCCAGCGCGGTGTTCACGCTGACCTGCTTCAACCCCAGCGCGGCCGCCTTGCCGGTCACCGCGGTGCCGCGCTTCAGCACGTCCTTGACCTGATCCGGGGTGTACGACGGGCGGGCCTGCAGCAGCAGCGCCACGGCGGCCGAGGTCACCGCGGCGGCCTGCGAGGTGCCGCTGCCGCGGAACAGCGTGGTCCCGGTCCGGGCACTCGGGTAGGTGTTGTCGATGTTCGAGCCCGGGTCCCGCAGCGACGCGATCGACTCGCCGGGCGCGAGCACGTCCGGCTGCTTCTCCTGGCTGGCCAGGTTGGTGAAGGTGGCCAGCTCGTCGTCGCCGGTGGCGCTGGTGCCCTTGGTCGCGGTGGCGCCGACCGACAGCACGAACGGGTCGGTCGCCGGGTTGGCCAGGGTGGTGCTGCCGTTGCCGTCGTTGCCGGCCGCCGCGACCACCACGATGCCGGCCTTCCACGCCTGCTCGACGGCGAACTGCAGCGGGTCGGTCCAGGCGTTCGGGTTGCCGCCACTGCCGTACGACAGGTTGAGCACCCGGATCGGGCTGGCCGGGTCGTCGTTGCGGTGCTCCACCACCCAGTCGATCGCCGCGATCACCTGGGAGACGTCCACCGCCCCGTTCGCGGTGCCCAGCTTGATCGAGGTGAGCTTGGCCTTCGGCGCGATCCCGACACTGCCGCTCGCGGTGTCGTTGCCGATGATGATCCCGGCCATGTGGGTGCCGTGCCCGTAGGTGTCCAGGTAGCGCAGGTCGTCCGACTGCGACTCGAAGGACAGGTCGGGGCCGTTGACCAGCTGCGCGGCCGGGAGACCGGCGACCGGTGCGACACCGGTGTCGAGCAGCGCCACGCCGACTCCCGCGCCGGTCAGGGCCGCCGCGGCACCGGTGTCCGCCCCGATGATCTTGCGGACGTCCTTCAGCGAGGTGCCGGTCGTCCCGGTCGTACCGGTGCTCAGCCAGGACCCGGACCAGCCGCCGCCCGGGGTGGACCGGCTCGCCGCCGCGGCCGGCGTCGCCGGTGCGAGCAGGGCCAGCGGCAGCAGTGCGGCGGCGGTGGCCCGGGACAACCGGCGGGGGCGGCCGGCGCTAGATGTGGGCACCTGATGTCCTTCCGAAGAACGAACCCGGCCACGATCGGTGGCCAGGTCCACCACTCTCGGTAGCCAAACGGGTTCCCGTCCAGAGCTGCGCGGGTCTTCCGGACGTTTGGATGATCAAGGTTGGTGTCCGCCGGACGGGATTCCGGGGAAGACTTCAGGTTGCCTGCCGGGTGGCCGATGGGCGGTCTCCGGAGCAACTGGTGTGGAAGGGTCGGTGACGTGGGCGGCATCCTGACGCTCGACCCCGTCACCGGGACTGCGGGGCGCGCCGAACTCAACGGCCGGCTCGCCGGCGCGCTGCGTTCCGCCGCCGCGACCGGCCGGCACTGCTCGCTGTTCCTCTTCGACGTCGACCATTTCAAGACCGTCAACGATGTGTACGGCCATCAGCGCGGCGACGAGGTGCTCCGGGAGATTGCGGAACGCGCGGTGTCCGCGGTGGCCGAGACCGGCACGGTTTTCCGGTACGGCGGTGACGAGTTCGTCGTCCTGCTCCCGGACACCACGGCGGCCGGCGCGCTCCGGCTGGCCCTGCGCCTGAGCAGCGCGATCCGCGAAACCGCGTACGGCGCCGAGCCGCCCCTGCACCTGTCGGTCAGCCTCGGCGTGGCCACCTTCCCCGAGCACGCGGACTCCGCAAGCACCCTGCTCGGCGCCGCCGACCGCCGTAACTACCTGGCCAAACGTCGCGGCCGCGGTGGCGTGGTGGCCGACGACGCGGAGACCCCGGCGGACGGCGGCTCGTCCCGGCTCTGGGAACGTGACGCCGCGCTGGCCGCCACCCACGAGTTCCTCACCGGGCTCGCCGCACACCACCGCGGCGCGCTGCGGATCACCGGGCAGCCCGGCGCCGGACATACCCGGTTCCTGGCCGAGGTGGCCCGGCTCGGCCGGCTGCGCGGGTTCGGCACGGCCGCCGGCGCCGACGGCCCGGTGCTGCTGCTCGCCGATCTGGACACCGACCCGGAGATGCTGCTGCGGGACTGGCCGGCGGACCGGGCGGTCGGTATCGCGTACGCCACCACCGGCCCGCCCGCCCGGCTGCCGGTTCCCGAGCTCGGCGTGGCCCGGCTCGACCCGTGGTCGCCGGCGACCGTGCACATCTGGCTGCGCGCCGCGCTGGCCGGCGAGCCGTCACCGGCCCTGGTCACCGAGGTGGTCCGGCGCAGTGGCGGTCTGCCCGCCGCCGCGGTGACCGCCCTGGACCGGCTGCGCGAACGAGTCGAGGTGATCCCGGACGGCTCCGGTGGCTGGACCCTGACCCCGGCCGGCGCCGGTGCACCCCGTCGCCGGCTGCGGCTGCCCGCCGAACTGACCGCGCTGATCGGCCGCCAGCCGGAACGCCGCCGGGTGACCCACCTGCTCGGCGAGAACCGCCTGGTCACGCTCGCCGGGCCGGGTGGCATCGGCAAGACCCGGCTGTCCGCCGCGGTGGCCCGGGACGTGGCCGGCGGCTACCCGGACGGCGTGGTCTTCGTCCCGTTCGCCGACACCACCGACACCGACGAGGCGATCCGGGCGCTCGCCGCCGCCCTGCAGGCCGAGGACGTGCCCGGCATCGACCCGGCCGACGCGCTGGCCGAGGTGCTCGCCGACGCGGAACTCCTGCTGGTCGCGGACAACCTGGAACAGGTGCCGGGGCTCGCACTCACCCTGGCCCGCCTGCTCGCCGAGGCGCCCGGGCTGCGGATCCTGGCCACCAGCCGGGAGCCGCTGGGCCTCTACGGCGAACAGGTCTACCGGGTGCCGCCGCTGCCGGCCGCCGACGCCGAGGCGCTCTTCGTGCAGCGGGCCCGGGCCGTCGACGGTGACTTCGCGCCGAGCGCGGGCGAGTTGGCCGACGTGGTCGCGCTCTGCGCGCGGATGGACGGGCTGCCGCTCGCCATCGAGCTCGTCGCGGCGCGGGTCGGCAGCTATCCGCCGGCAAGGCTGCGCACCCTGCTCGACCAGCACCTCGACGTGCCCGGTGGGCCCGGCCCGCGGGACCGGCCGGAACGGCAGCAGACCCTGCGCGGGGCGATCGAGTGGAGTCACGCGCTGCTCGACGCGGACGAACGACGGATCTTCACGGGGCTGGCGGTGTTCGCCGGCGGGTGCACCGAGGAGGCCGCCGACGCGGTGCTGCCGGGCGCCGCGGCCGGCCTGGCGCGCCTGGTGGACAAGAGCCTGCTGACGGTGGAGACCGGGGCGGGGCGGTTCCGGATGTTGGAGACCATTCGTACGTACGCCAAGGAACTGCTCGCCGGAACCGCAGCGGATCTGGCACCGGTCCGTCGGCGCCACGCCGCGTACTTCGCTGATCTTGCCGCCTTGGCGGCCGACGGGATGACCGGTTCCGATCAGCAAACCTGGGCGGAGCGCCTCGATCTCGACTACGCCAACCTGCGCGACGCGGTGAGCGGCGCGCTGGACGCCGGGGACACCGCGACCGCGGCCCGGATCTGCCGCGGCCTGTGGCGGTACTGGCGCAACGGCAACCACATCGCCGAGGGGCGGATCTGGCTGGACCGGCTCCTCGCCGCGCCCGGCGACCTGGACGACGTCACCCAGGCCGGACTGCTCTACCCGGCCGCGGTGCTGGCCGCGACCCAGGACGACAACCCGTCCGCGGCGGCCCTCGGCACGCGGTGCCTGACCCTGGCGGTGTCCGGAGGTGATCGGCCGACGGAGGCGCAGGCGCGGAACATCCTGGGGGTGGCCGCGCTGCGGTCCGGCGAGTACGCGGCGGCCGCCGACCACTTCCGGTTCGGCCTGGACGTGTGCCGGGAACTCGACCAACCGGCCGGGGTGGCGATCGCGCTCGGCAACCTGGCGAAGCTGGCGCTGCGGCAGGGCGAGATCGGCGCCGCCGCCGGGCACATCGATCAGTGCCTGGAGCTGGAACGCGCCGCCGGTAACAGCCGGGGCGTGCTGCTCGGGCTGGAGTGCCGGACCGACATCCGGCTGGCGCAGGGTGACGCGGCGGGTGCGCGCGAGGCGGCCGGCGAGGCGCTCGGGCTGAGCCGGGAACTCGGCGACCTGTTCGGCGAGGCGATGGCGCAGCACCAGCTCGGCCTCGCCGCCCACGCGGACGGGGCGACCGCCGAGGCGGCGCGGCTGCTGCGGGTGGGCCTGACCCTGCGGCACGAGCTGGGTGACCGGGAGGACCTGGCGAACTCGTTCGACGCGCTGGCCTCGGTGCTGGTGGCCGGGGAGCCGGCGCGGGCGCTGCGGCTGGTGTCGGCGGCGGGGGAGCTGCGGCGGCGGAGCAGGCTGACCGATCCGGCCGAGGCGCAGGCGCGGCGGGCGGCGGTGTGCGCGGCGGGCCGGGCGGAGCTGGGCGAGCGCGGGTTCGCCGCAGCGTGGCGCGCGGGGGCAGCGATGTCCCTGGACGAGGCGGTCGCGGACGCCACGTGACCCGTCCCGAGGTTGCGGTGCCACGCGGGTCGCGGCCCCGGCTGGTGCTCACGGCCGCCTCAAGCCCGCGGAGGCAGCCCTCAGCACCAGCCGAACGGCTCTGGCTGGTGCTCACGGTCGTCTCAAGGCCGTTGAGGCAACCGCAACAGTCAGGACTTGAGCAGCTCGGTGGTGGCGGACCAGAGGCGGGTCTCCCGGGCGCGGTCCTGGGCCACCGGGAGCACCTCGATCACCTTGTCCTTGAGGACGAACGCGCCGTCGCGCAGGTGGGACCAGCGGGCGTCGAGGGCCAGCGAGGCCAGCGCCGGGCCGGAGCGTTCCGGGGTGGACACCCCCGGCAGGCGGCCCAGGGCGCGGCCGATCGCCTGCACCGCCGCCGGGGCGCCGCGGCCCAGCGAGGTGCCCGGCATCCATCCCGGTTCGAAGACCGTGACGTGGACGTTCGGGCCGGCCTGGCGCTGCAGCTCGTGGGCGTAGTAGAGGATCGCGAGCTTGGCGTTCGAGTAGGCGACGCCGTTGGCGGCCATGCCCGGCGGTGTCGAGGCGGGGGCGGGGCGGGCGATGTCGATCGGGTCGGTCCACTTCGCTTCCGGGACGCTGAGCAGCCGGCGCCAGAAGTTCGCGTGGTAGGTGTTCGAGCCGAGCAGGACGATGCGGGCCGGTTCCGGTTGCGCGGTCAACTCGTCGAGCAGGTCCTGGATCAGCTGGGCGTGGGCCAGGTAGTTGACCGCGAACGTCATCTCGTAGCCGTCGGCCGAGGCGAGCCGGGTGTCGGTGGTCATCGCGCCGGCGTTGGCCACCAGGGCCCGCAGGGGGCGGACGGTTCCGGCGGCGAGCAGGTCGCGGACGGTGGCCACGGCGGCGCGGACGTCGGCGAGCCGGGACAGGTCGGCGCCGATCTCGTGGACCCGGGCGCCCAGGGCGCGGGCCTCGGCGGTGATCGCGGTCAGCGCGTCGCCGGAGCGGCCGACCAGCAGCAGGTCCGGGCGGTCGGCGGCGGGGCGGGCGGCCATGGCGAGAACGGCGTGCCGGCCGAGGCCGCGGGTCGGGCCGGTGATCAGGACGGTTCCGGTGGTGGTCATGCCGTCAGCGTGCCGGGACCGCGAATGACCAGGCAGTCGTCGGGTTTTCGTAGGACTGCCAGGGCCAGGTTGAGGACGGGCGCGGGGACACAGCGGAGACAAAAGCCGAGACACAGCGGTGGGACTGACAGGGCCAGGACAACCCGGCGATCGGGGGCGGAGACTGGAGCGCGTGGAGTCGTGGGAGTTCGGGCGGATGGTGCGGCGGTGGCGGGACCGGGTCACGCCCGAGGCGGTCGGCGTGCCGGTCGGGCGGCGCCGCCGGGCGACCGGTCTGCGCCGGGAGGAGCTCGCCGCCCTGGCCGGGATCTCCGCCGACTACCTGACCCGGCTCGAACAGGGCCGGGCGACGGCGCCCTCCGCCCAGGTCGTCGAGTCCCTGGCGCGGGCGCTGCGGGTGCCGGACGCCGAACGGGACCTGCTCTTCCAGCTGGCCGGGCACGCCGCGCCGGGGCTCGGGGTGGTGCCGTCCCGGGTCACGCCGAGCATTCAGCGGCTGCTCGACCGGCTGGCCGGCACGCCGGTGGTGGTCTACGACGCGACCTGGACGCTGGTGCTCGCGAACGCCCCCTACAACGCGCTGATGGGTGACACCACCGGCTGGCAGGGCCTGGAGCGCAACGCGATCTGGCGCAACCTGTGCGGGCCCGCGTCCCGGGTCGTGCACTCCGGCGCCGAGCAGGCCGAGCACGAGGCGCGACTGGTCGCCGACCTGCGGATGACCGCGTCGCGCTATCCGGCGGACCGCTCGCTGCGCCGGCTGATCGGCGAGCTCGCGGACGCCAGCCCGCGCTTCACCGCGCTGTGGGACGCCGAAGTGCCACCGGAACTCGCCGGCCCGGGCCGCCAGAAAGTCGTCGACCACCCCGCGGTCGGCCGGATCACCCTCGACTGCGACGCGCTGCTGGTCGCCCTGGACGACCTGCGGATGACCATCTACACGGCCGAGCCGGGCACCGAGGACGCGGAACGGCTCGCGCTCGCCGTGGTCGTCGGCACCCAGATGCTCGTCGATCGAGTTCAGGGCTGACGCATCGGTGAGCTTCTGTTTGACTGAGCGTCATGCAGAGCGCCGCGCCGCGTCTGGCGATCGACTACGGATCCGCGTGCACCCGGGCGGTGCTGGCCTGGCCGGACCGCCCCTGGCACGCGTTGATCATCGAGGGGACGCTCGAGCCGTCCAGCGCCGTGCACGTCGCCCGGGACGGTGTGATCACCGCCGGGCCCGGTGCGTGGCGGCTCGCCGGTGAGGACCCGGGCGGGTTCGTGGCGGCGCCGCTCGACGGCGGGGTGGGAACGGTGCGGGTCAATGGTCGTACCGTGGAGGTTGCGGACCTGGTGGCGGCGACCTTGCGCCTGATCGCGGACGAGGCGGCCCGGATTGCCGGGATTCTCCCGGCGGACATCCGGATGAGCGTGCCGGCCGGCTGGGATCCGGTCCGGCGGACCTGGCTTCGGCAAGCCGCGCACCAGGCCGGTCTCGGCCGCCCGCAACTGATCGAGGCGCCGGTCGCGGCTCTGCTGTCCACGTCCGGTCCGCTGTCGTCCGGGCCGTCATTTTCCGGTACGACCTCAGCAGGCGGCCGCTACGTGCTCGTGTGTGACGTCGGCGCGACCGCCGAGGCGAGCGTGGTGCGCGCCGAGCCGACCGGCGCCGAAGTGCTCGCGACGGCGGCCGACCCGGACGCGGGTGGACGAGCCGTCGACGACCGGCTCGTGGCGATGCTCCTGAACACCGCGACCACCGGCAACGCGCAATCCGAAGCGGACACGAGCGGCTCGGACGTCGGGGCTGTCCTCCGTGCGGGGACTGCGGCGACCGCGGCCATCCTCCGTACCGGAAAAGAAGCGGTCTCGGTGCAGCCGGCCGTGACCGTCCCACTTCCCGCGCCCGGCGTGGCGGTCGTGCTCAGCACGACCCTTGTGGAACAGGCGGCCGAACCCGTCCTGCGGCGCGTCGTCGCGCTGGCCTCGGCGGCGCTCCGAGCGGCCGAGCTGAGCGCGGGCGACCTGGCCGAGGTGTACGTCGTCGGCGGCGCGGCGGCGATGCCCGCAGTGCCGCGCGCCCTGGAACGACACTTCGGCGTGCCGGTGCGGGTCGCCGCCACACCCGGCGCGGCCGTGGTGCTCGGCGTCGCCGAAGCCGAGGGCGCCGCCGCACCGGAGACCGAACCGGCGCCGGTCGTGCCACCGCTGACCGTGCTGCGGATCCTGGGACTGCTCGTGCCGGGACTGGCGTCGGTGGCCGTTTTCAGTCACTTCGTCGTCACCGCGCGCGGGGCGACCGCGTCGAGCTGGGGCGAACTGGCCATCGCGGGCGTGCTCGGGCTGATGCTGTGCCTGGCCGCCGGACCGTGGATCGGTGCGGCGCTGGCCCGCGACGCCGGGTTGCGGATCCGCTGGGACGCCTCCGGGCAGGTGTCGGCGGGCCTGCTCACCGCGGACGCGTTCGGTGTGACGGTCGCGGCCCTGTACGCGGTGGCCGCCGCGCTCTACCTGGTCGCGCCGTTCGGCGAGCCGCTGCAGTGGTCGCTGCTGCCGGTGCTCCCCGCCGCGCTGCTGGCCGGCGCCGTCGCGGTGATCATCCGAAGGCGGCTCAGCGCGCCGGTGATCGTGGAGTTCCCGCTGGTGGCGACGTTGATCCTGAGCGTGGGGAGCGTGCTGTTCGCGCTGACCGTCCGGGAGGAGTTCGCGGCCGGCGTGCAGGTCTGGGGCGAGGTGGCCGCCCGGGTGGGTGGCGCGCTGGTCGGTGTCGGCGTGGCGATGCTGGTGTTCCGGATCGCGGTGCTGCGCGGGATCACCGCGGTGGTGCTGGGGGTGTTCGGCTTCTTCATCGCGGATCCCCGCGCGATCGGGGTGTTCGGGGCCGGGGTGGGCATCGCGGTCGCGGTGTGGTGGGGGCAGCGGCTGCTGGCCCTGGTCCGCACCTGAGAGTGGCCGATTTCGCCCTGGTCGGCATGTGGCCGATGATCTCAGGGTGAGTAACTACATCGAGCACCTGGAGTCGCATCTCGGGCTCATCTCCGGCGGCTACCGCGGGGACGGTCTTCAGGTGATCTATTCGGAGGCGGGCCTGCCGTTCGAGGGCGTGCGGACCCTGGTGACCGCCGGGCTGGGACGGCTCGACCTGGACCTGCCCGACGGCAGCACGGTGCGGCAGGAGCTCGTGATGCACGTGCCGGCCGGCGCGGCGTACCAGGACCGGACCGCCGCGCTGCTGCTGCAGGTGGCCAAGCGGATGGCCGACCGGCGCACGGCCCTGCGTACCCATCAGGTCCTCGGCCCGTTCGGGCCGCTCTTCCCCGGTACGTCGATGACCGCGCTGGTCGCCGCCCCGCCGCAGTACCTGCCGGAGACGTTCGCGGCGTGGCGTGGCGAGGAGCCGCCGATCATCATGGCCTGGCTGTTTCCGATCACCACGGCCGAGGCCGGGCTGGTCGCCGAGCACGGCTGGGACGAGCTGGAGAAGATCCTGATCGCCGAGGACCCCGACCTCAGCAACCCGGAACGCCCCGAGGTCACCCTGCGCTGAGCGGGTGTCAGTACCGGAAGTGGCTCACCAGGTTCTGCAGGTTGTTGGCCATCACGCTCAGTTCGGTGACCGCCTGCTGGGACTGGGCGATGCCCTCCGTGCTGACCTGGGTCGCGGTGGCCAGGCCGGTGATGTTGGCGGCGATGTCGCCGGCGCCGGACGACGCGAGGGCGACGTTGTAGCTCATCTGCTCGGTGGTGGCGGTCTGCTCAGCGACCGCCGCGGCGATGGTGGCCTGGTAGTCGTTGATGTGCGCGATGACCGAGGTGATCTCGCCGATCGCGGTGACCGCGCCCGCCGTGTCCGCCTGGATGGCCTGGACCCGCCGGGAGATGTCCTCGGTCGCCCGGGCGGTCTCCTGGGCGAGTTCCTTGACCTCGCCGGCCACCACCGCGAAGCCCTTGCCCAGCTCGCCGGCGCGGGCCGCCTCGATGGTGGCGTTCAGGGCGAGCAGGTTGGTCTGCTCGGCGATGCTGGTGATCACCTTGATCACGTCGGCGATCTCGGCGGACGACTCACCGAGCTTGCCGACCTGGGCGGTGGTCGCCTCGGCGACCGAGACCGCCTGCTGGGCGACCCGGGCCGCCTCGGTGGCGTTGTGCGCGATGTCCCGGATCGAGATGCCCATCTGATCGGTGCCCTGCGCGACGCTGCCGACGTTGTCGTTGACGCCGGCCGCCGCCTGGGACGCGGTCTGCGCCTGGGTGGCGGCCTGCTCCGCGGAGCGGGACATGGTGCCCGCGGTCGCGGTGAGCTGCTCGGCGGCGGCCGCGACCGCCTGGGCCGAACCGGCCACCGAGGAGACCACCCGGCGGGTGTTGGCCTGCGCCTCGTCGAGCGCCCGGGCCATCTGGCCGACCTCGTCCTGGCCGCGGACCTCGGCCGCGACGGTCAGGTCACCGGCGGCCATCGCCTGCAGGGCGGCGCGGACCCGCTGCAACGGCCGGGTGATCGACACCACGACCAGGCGGGCCAGCACGACAACCAGGATGGCGGCGACCGCGACCGCGAGCCAGAGCACCCGCTCGGCGGTGGCCTTGCCCTCGCGCGAGTCCTTGTTGGCCTGCGCGACGGTGTTCAGGAACAGCTGCCGCTCGTTCGCCAGCACCGCGCTGACCAGGTAGTTGTCCACGCCCACCTGTTCCCAGGCGAGCCGGGCGCCGGCCTGGTCGGCGGCCGCCGACGCGACGAAGCTGGTCAGCGTGGTGGTGTAGTCGGCGACCGCGTCCTTGATCCGGGCGACCGCCACGTCCAGACCGCTCGGCAGGTCGATCGCCTCGAGGCTGGTGAGCAGCTTGTTCGTCGACTCGATCCGGGTCTTCAGCAGGGTGGCCTGCGCCGCCGGGTCGGCCCGCACGATCGACTGCAGGCCGTTCGCCCGCAGCGCGGTGGCCTCACGGTCCAGTTGCAGCACCGTGGCGCTGCCCAGGTTGAGGTTCTCCAGGTTGCGCGAGGTCGCCGCGGCATAACTGTCGTTGATCACGGTGACGCCGAGGCAGACCGCGAGGGCGGCCAGGCTCGCGCCGACCAGCACGGTCAGCTTGGTCCGTACCGAGAGGTCGAGAAAACGCTGGATCACCCGATTCACCCCGCCAGCTGGTCGGCTGTGTAGTAGCCGCCGTCGACCAGCACCCGCTGGTAGTTGGAGCGGTCCACGTTCACCGGCTGGAGCAGGAACGTCGGCACCACCTTGACACCGTTGTCGTACTGTTTCTCGTCGTTGACCTCGGGCACGCCGCCGAGCAGCAGCGAGTTGGTCATCTGTACGGCGACCTTGGCGAGTTCCCGGGTGTCCTTGTAGACCGTCTCGGTCTGCTTGCCGGACACGATCAGCTTCACCGACTCCAACTCGGCGTCCTGGCCGGTGGTGACCGGGAGCTTCTTGGCGCCCTTGCCGTACCCCTTCTCCTCGAGCGCTTCGAGGATGCCGCGGGTCAGGCCGTCGTACGGGGAGAGCACCGCGTCCACCCGCTTGCCGCTGAGCGGACCGGCGAGCAGACGTTGCATGCGTTTCTTCGCCACCGCGCCGTCCCAGCGCTGGGTGGCCACCGTCTTGAAGGCGACCTCGCCGCTGACCACGCGCAGCCGGCCGGACTTGATCAGCGGTTTGAGCACGCTCATCGCCCCGTTGTAGAAGAACGTGGCGTTGTTGTCGTCGGCCGACCCGGCGAACAGCTCGACGTTGTCCGAGCCCTTGGTACTGGTCAGCTTGAGCGCCTTGACGATCGCGCCGGCCTGCATCACGCCGACCTTGAAGTTGTCGAAGGTGGCGTAGTAGGTGATGTTCGGGGTGTCCCGGATCAGCCGGTCGTAGGAGATCACCGGGATGTCCGCGGTCGCCGCGCTGGCGAGCACGTCCTTGAGCGCCGTGCCGTCGATCGCACCGACCACGAGCGCCTCGACCCCGCTCTTGATCATGCCGCTGATCTGGCTGATCTGCTTGTCGACGTCGTCCTCGGCGTACTGCATGTCGGTCTGGTAGCCGAGCAGCTCGAACTGCCGCTTGATGTTCGTGCCGTCACCGACCCAGCGGGCCGACTTGGTGGTCGGCATGGCGATCCCGATGGTGCCGCGATCCGGTTGACTGACCGCGGTCTCCGCCGCGTTACCGCAGGCGGTGGCCGTAGCGAGTACCACTATCCCGACGACGAACCAGCGCATGGGGATCTCCCTTTCTCAGGTCCCCATCTTCAGCCGTGCCGGACGGATATGAGACCTATTCCGGTCCTTTCGTCGTTTTCTTCTTGCCGGACCTCGTTTTTTGGATCTTCGTCGACGCTTCGGAGCATCCGGAGAAGGACTCCGCGCTCAGCGCGCCGTCCGGATGGCAGACGTACCAGGCGGAGGTGTAGCAAGCGATATCCACATCCGGCATGGTCGGCTGCCGGCCGGTGTCGCGGAGTGCCGAATCGGTGCGAATCTGTCTCAAGATCGGTCGTGGGTTCCCGATACTGCGGGTATGCGGCGGGCGGTGGCGTGGTGGATCCTGGGCGGGTTGCTGCTCGCGCAGGTGGCCGTCATGGCCCTGTCCCTCGACGGCACACTGTTCGCCGGGCTGGTCCTCAACGCCGTGTACCTGCTGCCAGGTCTGCTGGTCGCCGGCCGCGCGTGGCGAAACCCCGGTCCGGACCGGGCCGCTTTCGGCTTCCTGTCCGCCGGCATGACCGCGTACGGCGTGGCAAACGTCTACTGGTACCTGGTCGTCCGTGACCTCGACCCGGAACCGCTGGTCAGCCCGGCCGACGGGATGTGGCTGGCGTTCTACCCGTGCTTCGCGGTCGCGCTGGTGCTGCTGCTGCGCCGGCGACTGCCCCGGCTGAGCACCGCCGCGTGGCTGGACGGGGTGATCGCGTCCGGGGCGGTCTCCGCGCTGGTGTCCGTACCGCTGCTGGCGACCGTGGATCCGTCCCCGCAGGCCACGCTCGTGGGGGTGGCGGTCAACGCCGCGTACCCGGTCTCCGACATCGTGGTGGCCGGCTGCCTGCTCGGCGCCTGGGCGCTCTGCGGCTGGCGGGCCGAGCGGACCATCATCCTGATGATCGCCGGGATGGCGCTGTTCGCCACCGGTGACGCGTTCAGCATGATGCTGATCTGGCAGGGCATCGACCCGTGGCCGACCTGGATCGACCTGACCTGGACGGTCGGGTTGACGCTGTTGGCGCTGGCGGCCTCGTCCTCGTCGCCTTTGTCGTCGCGGGCCTCCTTGCCGGCTGTTTCTTCGGTCCCCTCGGTTGGTGGGCCGGCGGCCGGGTTGTGGGTGAGCACCGCCGTTCCGTCCGGGCTGGCCCTGCTGTGCCTGGCCCTGCTCGTCTACGAGGCGCTCGCCGACCACCTGGCGCCCCCGGTCAGCAGCTGCCTCGCCGGGATCGCGGTGGCCGCCGCGATCCTCCGGATGATCCTCAGCGTGCGCAGTGCCGAGGCGCTCGGCGCGGCCCGCCGCCAGGCCCGGACCGACGACCTGACCGGGCTGGCCAACCGCCGGCACTTCATCGAGCACCTGGACCGGGCGATCGCCGGGAGCGAGCCGTGCCTCTCCGTCGCGTTCGTCGACCTGGACCGGTTCAAGGAGGTCAACGACAGTTTCGGACACGACGTCGGCGACAGCCTGCTGCGGATGGTCGGCGACCGGCTGCGGGCCGCGCTACCCGATGGCGTGCTGCTGGCCCGCCTCGGCGGCGACGAATTCGGGCTGATCATGCCGGGCTGCGACGCCGGCGAGGCCGGCACGATCATCGAGAACATTTTGTGTACGCTGCGCGAGCCGTTCGCCCTCCCCGAGGTCGACCTGCACGTGGACGCGAGCGTCGGTATCGCGGTCTACCCGGACGACGGCACCGACCGTCCCACCCTGCTGCGCCGCGCCGACGTGGCGATGTACGCCGCGAAGAACGGCCACGACGGGCTCACGTTCGCGACCGGGCTCGACGACCAGGCGCGGGCCCGGCTGACCATGCTCGAGGAGTTGCGTACCGGCCTGGCCCGGGGCGAGCTGGTCCTGCACTATCAGCCGAAGGTGCTGGTCGGCTCGGCGCTCGAGGTGTGCGGCGTGGAAGCGCTGGTCCGCTGGCAGCACCCGGTCCGCGGGCTGATCTACCCGGACGACTTCCTCTACACCGCGGAGAGCGCCGACCTGATGCGGCACGTCACGGCGGCCGTGCTCGACCTGGCCTGCCGTCAGATCCGCAGCTGGCACGACGAGGGGCTGCCGATCTCGGTCGCGGTGAACCTGTCCGTCTCCAACCTGCGCGACCCGGAGTTCCCGGCGCAGGTGGCTTCGCTGCTGGAACGGTATGACCTGCCACCGAGCGCGCTGGAGCTGGAGGTCACCGAGAGCGTGCTGATGACCGATGCGGATCACGCGCTGGCGTTGCTGGGCCAGCTGCGGGGGATGGGGATCAAGCTGGCGGTCGACGACTACGGGACGGGGTACTCGAGTTTGACGTACCTGCAGGTCCTGCCGGTCGACGACCTGAAGCTGGACCGGGCCTTCGTGTCCCGGTGTACCACCGATCCGCGCAGCGCGGCGATAGTGCAGAGCACGGTCCAGCTCGCGCACAGCCTCGGCATGCGGATCATCGCGGAGGGGGTGGAGGACGACGCGACTCTGGCCAAGCTGTATGAGTACGGGTGCGACATCGCCCAGGGGTATGGGATCGCCCGGCCGCAGGACGCCGCGACGACAACGCGGTGGCTGCGCTCACACCAGATCGCCACCCTCGCCGCCTGATCCCACCCGCCGCTCGATCACCTTCGCAACCCACCTCCCTTCCTCCCCGCCCGCGCCCGCGCGCGTGCGAGCCCGCGCCTGCGCGGCGGGCGCGAGGCGGCTGGGACTCCGGGCCGTGGCGCGTGTTCCTGCTTCGGCTGGTTCTGAGGGGTGCCTCCCGCTTGTTGAGGCACCCCTCAAAACCAGCCGGGAACCGGCACTTCTCGCTTTCTGATCCTTTGAGGACGCTGAGGAGGGGCGGCATTGATCGCGGTCAGCGTCTACGTTGCCGGGTATGGGGCTGTTCGGCGAGGAGTATCAGGCGGATCCGCATCCGGCGCTGGCGGAGCTGCGGCGGGACGGGCCGGTGCACCGGGTGGTGACGCCGGGCGGGGTGGCGTTCTGGATGGTGACCCGGTGGGCCGAGGCACGGCAGGTGCTCGCCGACCCGGCACTGTCGAAACGGCAGCCCGTGGACGGCTTGCCGCCGGAGCTGCAGGCCGCGATGGCGACGCAGATGTTGCTGCGGGATCCGCCGGACCACACCCGGCTGCGGCGGCTGGTGACGGCGGCGTTCACGGCCCGGCGGATCGAGGCGCTGCGGCCGCGGGTGGAGGAGATCACCGACCGGCTGGTCGACGGCCTGGAATCCCCGGGCGACCTGATCGAGGCGCTGGCGTTCCCGCTGCCGTTCGAGGTGATCTGCGAGTTGCTCGGGGTCCCCGGCGATGAACGGGGGGCGTTCCGGGGCTGGTCCAACACGATCATTCTCGGTCAGTTCGGGACTGCGGAATTCACCGAGGCGATCGGGGACCTCGTCGGGTACCTGCGCGGGCTGTTCGATCGCAAGCGTGCGCGGCCGACCGACGACCTGCTCGGTGCGCTGGTCTCGGCAGAAGGGGACCGGCTCTCCTCCGACGAACTCGTCTCCATGACGATCCTGCTGCTGATCGCCGGACACGAGACGACGGTCAACCTGATCGGGAACGCGGTCTACCTGCTGTGCCGCCACCCGGACCAGAAGAAACGGCTGCTGGACGACCCGGGGCTGGTGCCGGCGGCGATCGAGGAGACGTTGCGGCTGGCGAGCCCGTCGGCGACCACGACGTACCGGGTGACGACCCGGCCGCTGACCCTCGGCGAGGTGACGATCCCGGTGGGGGAGCAGGTGCTGGTGTCGCTGCTCGCGGTCAACCGGGACGCGCAGCGGTTCACCGCCCCGGACGTGTTCGATGTGGACCGGGTGGACGGCGGCCACCTGGCGTTCGGCCACGGCATCCACTTCTGTCTGGGCGCGCCGCTGGCCCGCATGGAGGCCCAGATCGCGCTCGGCCGCCTGCTGTCCCGCCACCCGGACGTCCACCTCACGGTGCCCTGGCAGGACCTACGCTGGCGCTCAGGCTTGCTGATGCACGGCCTCACCGCCCTGCCGATCACCGTCGCGGCCACATGAGCTGGTGTTCGTCGCCGCGCCGTGAGCAGGTGTTCGTTGCGGCGCCATGAGCTGGTGTTCGTTGCGGCATCATGAGCGGGTGTTTCGTCTGGAGCGGGGTGCGACCGGGTTCCGGCATGCCCGCGAGCCGGAGCTCCCGGCCACGGACGTCCGCCGGTTCCGGGCCGCGTGCCACACGGCTCGACACTCCGCTCAACCAGGCTGACACGTCGGCCCTGACCCCGGCGGAATGGCAGCACATTCGCCACTGGCGGGGCGGTGGGCGTCCGCGTGCTGGTGCTGAGGGTTGTCTTGGTGAGTGGGAGGCAGCCCTGAGCGCCAGCTCGTGGTGGTCGGTTGGTGCTGAGGGGTGTCTCGCGGAGCTTGAGACACCCCTCAGCACCAGCCGGGGTGGGGAGGCGCGGCGCGGTCTGGGGTGGGCGCGGTCCGGCGCGGCTGGTCAGTGGGAGGTGAAGGCGGCGTCGAAGGCGGCCGTGGGGGCGTCGAAGAGGTTCTTGCGGACGAACTCCAGGGCCGACGGGGCGCCGACCAGGCGGTCCATGCCGGCGTCCTCCCATTCCACCGAGATCGGGCCGGTGTAGCCGATCGTGTTGAGGGCGCGGAAGCACCGCTCCCACGGCACGTCACCGTGGCCGGTGGAGACGAAGTCCCAGCCCCGGCGCAGATCGGCCCAGGCCAGGTGCGAGCCCAGC
The DNA here is from genome assembly GCF_001509495.1 of Actinoplanes awajinensis subsp. mycoplanecinus. Classification (NCBI taxonomy): domain Bacteria; kingdom Bacillati; phylum Actinomycetota; class Actinomycetes; order Micromonosporales; family Micromonosporaceae; genus Actinoplanes; species Actinoplanes awajinensis. The sequence continues at coordinate 27,368 of NZ_LLZH01000037.1, forward strand.
CGGCCGTTGCGGCCGTTGCCGACCGCGAGCTTCACGTCCTTGCAGTCGACGTGGTAGATCCGGTCGGCGAACTCCAGGATGAAGTCGGCCGGGTCCAGGTCCTGCCAGATGAAGTGGGACGGGTCCCAGTTCAGGCCGAAGGCGGGGCGGTGGCCGATGGCGTCCAGGGCGCGCCGGGTGGTCCAGTAGTCGTAGGCGATCTCGCTGGGGTGGACCTCGTGGGCGAAGCGGACGCCGACCTCGTCGAACACGTCCAGGATCGGGTTCCAGCGGTCAGCGAAGTCCTGGTAGCCGGCGTCGACGGCCTCCTGGGAGACCGGCGGGAACATCGCGACGTACTTCCAGATGGACGAGCCGGTGAAGCCGACGACGGTGTCGACACCCAGGTTCGCCGCGGTCCGGGCGGTGTCCATCAGCGCGGCGGCGGCCCGCCGGCGGACGCCTTCCGGGTCGCCGTCGCCCCACACCGCGGGGGACAGGATGCCCTGGTGCCGCTGGTCGATCGGGTCGTCGCAGACCGCCTGGCCGGTCAGGTGGTTGGAGATGGCGAAGACCTTCAGGCCGTACTTGTCCAGGATCTGGCGACGGCCGGCGATGTAGTCGGCGTCGGTGGCGCCCAGGGCGACGTCCAGGTGGTCGCCCCAGCAGGCGATCTCCAGGCCGTCGTAGCCCCAGCCCGAGGCGAGCTCGCAGACCTCCTCGAACGGCAGGTCCGCCCACTGTCCGGTGAAGAGAGTGATCGGCCGGGTCATACTCGCTCCTCAACAGGATCGACGATGGCGGACTCGACGGTGACCCAGGACGACGTCTCGGCGGACCGGGACACCGCGTCCAGGACCAGCTGCACCTGCAGCGCGTCGGCGAACGACGGCGTCGGGTCCACTCCCGCCGCGATCGCCCGGACCAGGTCGTGGGCCTGGTGGGTGAACGTGTGCTCGTACCCGATGGTGTGCCCGGGCGGCCACCACGCCGCCATGTACGGATGCGACGGCTCGGTCACCAGGATCCGGGTGAAGCCCTGCTCCTCGACCGGCCGGTCCAGGTCGTAGAACTGCAGCTCGTTCATCCGCTCGACGTCGAACACCAGCGTGCCGAGCGAACCGTTGATCTCCACGCGCAGCCCGTTCTTGCGGCCGGTCGCGAACCGGGTCGCCTCGTAGGTGGCCACCACCTGATCACCGAGCCGGGCCAGGAAGAGCACGGCGTCGTCCACAGTGACCTCACCGCGCTCGACCACGCCGCCCGCGGAAAGAGCGGACAGTCCGGCCGACGCGGACGGCAGCGGCCGGGACCTGACGAACGTCTCGGCGAGCGCGCTCACCTCGGTGACCAGCCGGCCGGTGACGAACTGGGTCAGGTCGACGATGTGCGCGCCGATGTCACCCAGTGCCCCCGAGCCGGCCACCTCCTTCCGCAACCGCCAGACCAGCGGGAACTCCGGGTCGACGATCCAGTCCTGCAGGTAGCACGCGCGGACGTGACGGATGGTGCCGAGCCGTCCGGCCGCGATCAGGTCCCGCATCAACGTGACCGCCGGCACGCGGCGGTAGTTGAAGCCGCACATCGCTCGTACCCCTGATGTTTTTGCCGCCTCGGCGGCCGCGACCATCCTGCGGGCCTCGTCCACCGAATTGGCCAGGGGTTTCTCGCAGAGCACGTGTTTGCCCGCGCTCAGCGCGGCGATCGCGATGTCGGCGTGCGTGTCACCCGGCGAGCAGATGTCGATCAGATCGACGTCGTCCCGGGTGAGCAGCGTACGCCAGTCGGTGGTGTGGTCGGACCAGCCGAACCGGCGGGCCGCGGCCGCGACCGCCGGAGCGGAGCGGCCGCTGACCACCTGCATCTGAACCGGCGACGGCAGGTCGTAGACGTGATTCACGGTGCGCCACGCCTGTGAGTGCGCGGCGCCCATGAACGCGTATCCGACCATGCCGACCCGTAGCGGTTGCGCCATGAAACCCCCTAGAAGCCGAGCTTGCCGTACTTGGCGGCGTTCTCCTTGGTGATCGTCTCGGAGGCGAGCGTGATCTCCTTGGGCACCTGCAGCTCCACCAGGTCGGACATGCCCTTGCCCTGCCCGATCAGCCGGGCCAGGCTGATCGCCGAGGAGGCCATCGACGGGCTGTAGGTGACCGTCGCCTTGAGCACCGAATCGTCTTTGCTGATGGCGTCGATCGCCGCTTTGGACCCGGCGCCACCGACCATGAAGAACTCGCTGCGGTTGGCCTGCTTGATCGCGGCCAGCACGCCGATGCCCTGGTCGTCGTCGTGGTTCCAGAGCGCGTCCATCTTGGGCAGGGCCTGCAGCAGCGACGTCGCGGCGGCCTGCCCGGAGTCGGCGGTGAACTCGGCCGGCCGCCGGTTGGCGACCTTGTAGCCGAACACGGCCAGGGCGGCGTTGAAGCCGGCGCTGCGTTCCTGGGTGAGCTCCAGCGAGTCGATGCCGGGGATCTCGCCGATGATCGCGTTGCTGACGCCCTTGGACTTGAGCTGCCCGCCGATGTACTGCCCGGCGGCCAGGCCCATGCCGTAGTTGTCACCCTTGATCTGCAGCCGGTAGGCGGCCGCGGACGGGAACGCCCGGTCCAGGTTGACCACCGGGATGCCGGCCCGCATGGCTTCCAGGCCGGACGCGTTCAGCTCCTTGCCGTCGTGCGGGAGCAGCACGATCACCGTGGGTTTCTGGGCGATCAGGGTGGCCAGGGCCGAGCGTTGCGCCGCGGCGTCCGCGCCGGCCGCGACCGAGCGCAGTTCCACGTCGGAATACGCGGCGGCCTGTGCCTTGGCGTTGTTGGTGATCGCGGCGATCCAGCCGTGGTCGGCGGCCGGAGCGGAGAAGCCGATGATCACCTTGCTGCCGGCCGCGGCGTTCGCGTTGTCGCTGGTATCCGTCTTGACCTGGGCGTCGGTGCCCGGATCGTTGCTGGTGCACGCGCTGAGGGCGACGCCTGCGGTGACTGCCGCGCCACCGAAGAGGGCCCGCCTACGGGTTATCACGGTCATTTCTCCTCCTGAGGAGGTTGGTGAGAGAGCGATAGCGGAACTGCTGCAGGAGCACGGCGGCCACGATGATGCCGCCCTTGACCATGTTCTGAACCTCGCTGGCGAGGTTGTTGATGGCGAACAGATTGGTGATGGTGGAGAACACCAGCACCCCGAAGAGGGCGCCGACGATGGTGCCGCGGCCGCCGGAGAGCAGCGTGCCGCCGATGATCGCCGCGGCGATCGCGTCGAGTTCGTAGAGGTTGGCCATCGCCGCCTGGGCGCTGGTGGCCTGCGAGGTCAGCATGATCGCGGCGATCCCGCAGCACAGGCCGGAGAGCATGTAGAGCAGCAGGGTGTGCCGTTTGACGTTGATCCCGGCGAGCCGGGCCGCCTCCGGGTTGCCGCCGACCGCGACCGTGCGCCGGCCGAACGTGGTCCGGTTCAGCAGCACCCAGCCGGCCACCACGACCGCCGCCAGGATCCAGACCAGCGTCGGGATGCCGAGCACCTTGGTGCTGGCGATGCTGTTGATCGTGTCGTTCGCCGAGACCTGCGTCTGTTTCCCGGAGATCTGCGCGGCCAGACCGCGGGCCGCGACCAGCATCGCGAGGGTCGCGATGAAAGGAACCAATTTCCCGTACGCGATGAGCACGCCGTTCACGAGTCCCACGGCGATGCCGACCACCAACGCCGTGAAGATCATCCCGACCGCGCCGTAGCTCTGCGTGGCCAGGGTGGTGGACCAGACCCCGGCGAGCGCGATGATCGCCCCGACCGACAGGTCGATGCCCCCACCGATGATCACAAAGGTCATCCCGACCGTGACCACGCCGATCGCGGACGCCTGCTGCAGGATCACGAAGATGTTGTTCTTGACCCAGGCCGGGTCGGAGTAGAGCTCGGGTTTGGTGACGATCCCGACGATCACCAGGATGACCAGTACTCCGACCAGGCCGAGGTTGCGTAGGACGTTCTCGTCGAATCGATGCGGCTTGGCAAGCGCCGTTCCGGCGGTCACGCGGCCTCTCCCTCCATCAGCGACCCCGCCATCACGAGGTCGAGCACGGCGTCCTCGTCGAGCTCACCGGCCGGCGCCTCGCGGATCACGCGGCCCTCCCGCATGACCAGCACCCGGTCGGACAGGCCGAGCACCTCGGGCACCTCGCTGGAGACCAGCAGCACGCCGACACCGCCGGCGGCCAGGTCGTGGATCACCCGGTAGAGCTCGGCCCGGGCACCGACGTCGACGCCACGGGTCGGTTCGTCGAGCAGCAGCAAGCGGGTGTGCCCGAGCAGCCAGCGGCCGACCACCACCTTCTGCTGGTTGCCGCCGGAGAGCGTGCGGACCGGGCGCTCCACGTCACGCGGGCGCAGGTCCAGCTGCTCGGCGGTGCGCCGGGCGGCGGCCCGTTCGTCGCGGGCTCCGGTGAACCCGACCGTGGCGAAACCGGTGAACGACGCCAGGGTCATGTTCTTGAAGACCGGTTCGTCGAGCAGCAGGGCCTGGCTCTTGCGCTCCTCGGGGGCCATGCCCATGCCCCGGGCCACGGCCGTGCCGACGCTGGTGATCCGGCGGCCGTCCAGGGTGACCGTCCCGGTGTCCGCGCGGCGCCCGCCGTAGATCGTCTCGAGCAGTTCGGAGCGCCCCGAGCCGACCAGCCCGGCGATGCCGACGATCTCACCGGGCCGGACGGTGAGGCTGACCCCGGCGAACTCACCGGCCCGGCTGAGCCCGTCGACGACGAGCAGCGGTTCGGTGTCCGGGTCGGCGCCGGCACGCGGCGGGAAGTCGTACTCAAAAGGTCTTCCGGTCATCTTGCCGACCAACTCCCTGGTCGGAGTGTCGGCCGGAAGCCCGGCGGCGGTGGTCCGGCCGTCCTTGAGGACGGTGACCCGGTCGCCGATCTCGCGGATCTCGGCGAGCCGGTGCGAGATGTAGACGACCGCGATGCCGTTGCCGGTCAGCTCCCGGATGATCCGGAACAGGTTGCCGACCTCGTCGTGGGCCAGGACGGCGCTCGGCTCGTCCATCACGATCAGGCGGGCGTCGTGGGAGAGCGCCCGGGCCATGCTGACGATCTGCTTGCCGGCGGCCGGCAGGTCCTTGATCAGCCGGCCCGGCGGGATCTCCGGGTGGCCCAGGCTCGCCATGATCGTGCGGGTGGCGGCCGCGGCGGTGCGGCGCCGGGTGAAGCCGGCCCGGCTCGGCTCGTGGCCCAGGAAGACGTTCTCGGCGACGGACAGGTCGTCGACCAGGTCGAGCTCCTGATAGATGGTGGCGATGCCGGCCCGCATGGCGGCCTGCGGCGAGGCCGGTGCGAACGGCTCACCCTGCCAGAGCAGCGTGCCGGAGTCGGCGCGGTGCACCCCGGCGAGCACCTTGATCAGGGTGGACTTGCCGGCGCCGTTCTGACCCAGCAGGCAGTGCACCTCACCCGCGCGGACCTCCAGGTGCACGCCGTCGAGCGCGCGGACGCCGGGGAACGTCTTCACCACGTCGGTGAGTTCCAGGACGGTGCTCATGGCACCTGCTCGAACGCCGCGTCGCTGGCCAGCACAGCCGCGCCGGTCACGCCGGCCCGGCCGCTCAGCTCGGAGAGCACCACCGGGAGGTTGCCGGTGGCCAGCGGCAGCGAGCGCCGGTAGACCACGCTGCGGATCTCGGCGAGCAACACGTGGCCGAGCTGCGCCAACCCGCCCCCGATCACGATCATCGACGGGTTGGCGAAGCTCACCAGGGCGGCCAGGACACCCCCGAGCCGGCGACCGCCCTCGCGGATCAACCTGATGCAGACCACGTCACCTTCGGCCGCACCGTCCGCGACGTCCTTGGCGGTGAGCACCCGCGACCGGCCCAGCCGCTCGGCCAGGGCGGGGGAGGCGCCGGACCGGGCCGCCGCGAGGGCGTCCCGGGCCAGCGCGGCCCCGCTGAACACCGCCTCCAGGCAGCCGGTGTTGCCGCACGAGCAGACCGGGCCGTTCGCGTCGACCTGGATGTGGCCGATGTCGCCGGCGCACCCGTCCACCCCGCGGTAGACGTCGCCGGACAGGTGGATGCCGCAACCGATCCCGGTGCCGATCTTCACGAACAGGAAGTCGTCGACCGAGCGGGCCACCCCGCCGTGCCGTTCGCCGACCGCCATGATGTTGACGTCGTTGTCCACCACGACCGGGCAGCCGTGCTCGCGGGCCAGCAACTCGCGGACCGGATAGCGGTCCCAGCCGGGCATTATCGGCGGCGACACCGGCACCCCGTCGCGGAAGCTGACCGGGCCCGGCACCCCGATCCCGACGCCGTCGAGCCGGTCGTGAGCTCCTTCGACGCGGGCCTTGGCGAGCAGTTCGCTGACCCGGTGCAGGATCGCTTTCGGTCCCTTGCGGATGTCCGCGGCCTCCCGGTACGCCGCGATCGTCTCCATCCGCCCGTTGACCACCTCGACGTCGATCGAGTCGGCGCCTAGGTCGACGGCGGCGAACCGCAGTCGCGGGTGCAGCTCGACCAGGGTGGACCGGCGCCCACCGCGGGAGGCGGCCATCCCGGCCTCGGCGATGAAGCCGGCCTTGACCAGCCGGCCGACCTCACTGGTCAATCTCGGACGGGTCAGCCCGAGCCGGTCGCCCAGCTCGGCCCGGGAGACCGGCCCGTCATCCCGGAGCGCGCGCAGAATCGGTAACACGACGGACACCTCACCTTTCGCGGTGTGTTCGCCGTCACGTTAGGACGCTTCTGTTGCCCGGGTCCAGACCTTTGTACGAAGTAGACAGAACTTTTGTCGCTCCGTGCAAAAGTTACCGCGCTCGATTCACGCGCACTCGAGGTCGGTCCGGTAGTCGCGGGGGACGTGACCGCCGGCCACCTCGTCGGCGATCTGCCAGAAACCCTGTGCCCAGGCGCCCTCGCCGGCCATCCACTTCAGGATCTGCCAGTCGTGGCTGGAGCCCATCGCGTCGGTGGCCTTCTCGGCGGCGGCGTCGTCGTCCGTGTTCTTCGCGCGCTGCAGCTCGGCGATCCAGGCGCAGCCGACCTGGCCGATCACCCGGGCGCCGAAGTGGTACTTGGAGTTGGTGCCGATGCCGTCCAGCGAGCCGACGTCGAAGCCGGGCGGCACCGGCACGTCGGCGAGGATCTCCCGGGCCGACGACTCGATCCGGTCCGGGGTGACGATCGCGGCGGGCATGGCGGCCAGCCAGGTCTTCGCGTCCACCTGCTTGATCTTCGGCAGCAGCGCGTCGAACGTCGCCTTGGTCCACGGGCCCTGGCTGACCCGCAGCTCGACGAAGATGCCGTCGCGCGGCCGCAGCATGATCGCGTAGTCCTTGTCCTCGGTGTACGTGAAGATGTTGCCCTGCCAGTCACCGGCCTTGCCGAGCGCCGGCTTGCTGACGTGCAGCCGGTCGGCGTAGTAGCTCTGGTACGCGGACGCCGGGTACCAGGTCATGTCGAGGACCAGGTCACCCTTGGCCCAGAAGATGTCACCACTGTGGTCGGCGAAGCCGGAGACGTCGGTGGGCGCCCAGCCGGGCTCGTCGATCAGCAGCCGCGGGCTGGACTCGGTGGCCTGCAGGGTCAGCCCCGACTTGCTCGCCGACACGGCCGGTCCACCGGCTTTGTAGTCGGTATCGGTCTGCATACGGCTCACCGCGCCCAGGCCGATCACGCCGACCAGGGCGGCGGCGGCACCGATCGGGACGAGATAGCGGCGCTTCTGGGAAAGCGGAACGGGCATGGACATGATCTCCTCCAGGAGCTCGTGCTCGGCCCCGCGGAGATCGATCAGGTCGGGACGGTACGGGTCGGCGTCGCGAACCAGGCGGTCCAGGCGGTCGTCGTTCATCGGCCCTCCTTCGGGGTCGGTACGGTCAGGACGCTGAAGACATGTCCGGGTGGGCCGAGATCGTCACCGACGAGTTCCCGCAGCCGGGAGCGGGCCCGGGACAGCCGGGTACGCACCGCCGCCGCGTTCACCCCGAGCACCTCGGCGATCTCGCGCGGCTCCAGCCCCTCCCACACGGTCAGGGTCAGCACCTCACGATCCAGCTCGCCGAGCCGGGCCAGCGCGTCGTGCACGGCGAGACGCTCCGGGACCTCGTTCGCCGGGTCGGGGACCACCGAGCTGAGCCGCCGGCGCAGCCGCTCGCCGAGGTGCTGCCGGCGTATGCCGCCGCGATGGTGGTTGGCCAGCACGCGGCGGGCCACGCCGTACAGCCAGAGGCGGGTCTCCGGGCCGGTCGGCATCTCGTGGCGGCGGCGCCAGGCGATCAGGAACGTCTCGGCCACCACGTCGGCCGCGTCCGCGGGCTGCTCGACCCGGCGCAGGGCGTAGCCGAGCAGGGGCTGGAAGTCGGCGGCGTACGTCTGCCGGAAATGGTCGTCGGGGCTCACGGTCACCTCATGTCCGGATGCGCACCCATCGTGACAGGCCCGGCCGAGGGAAGTGTGAGGATGAAATCGGAGCCACGGACCCGGGCCGGACGGTAGTGCACGTCGCCGCCGTTGGCCCGGGCCAGCTCGCGGACGATGTACAGGCCCAGGCCGGTGCCGGCGACCTTGCCGGCGGTGGTGGCGGCCCGGGCGAACCTGTCGAAGAGCCGGTCCCGGAAGTCCGGCGGGACACCCGGCCCGCGATCGGAGACCTCGACGACGACCTGGCCGGGGCCGGCGCCGTGCGCGACGATCGCGGTGACCCCGCCGCCGTACTTGACCGCGTTGCTGATCAGGTTGGTGAGGATCTGGTCGAGGTGGCCGGGTTGCGCGGCCGCGGTCAGGTCAGGGGGGCAGGAGACCGCGACCTCGGTCGCAGCGGTGGCGCCCAGCGCCGCCTCGATGTGTTCGGCGATCCGGACCGGGCTCGGCGACGCGGTGAGCCGGCCGGCGTCGATGCTGACCATGGCGAGCACCTCGTCCACGATGCCGGTCAGCCGCCGGGTGGTGCGATGCACCCGGACCATCAGCTCCGCGGCGGAGGCCGGCAGCGGATCACCGGTGAGCACCAGGTCGAGGTAACCGAGGATGCTGCCCAGCGGGTTGTTGATCTCGTGGCCGAGCATGCCGATCAGGTCGGCCTTCAGCTGGTTCGCGGCTTCCAGCTGCCGGTTGCGGTCGGCCAGCTCGGCGGTGCGGGCCCGTACCTCGTTCTCCAGCGAGTCGTAGAGCAGGGCGTTGTCCAGCGAGACGGCCAGCTGCCCGGCGATCAGCTCGACGCTCGCCAGGCGGCCGGTGGAGAACACTCCGCGCTGCCGGTGGTTGGCCAGCACCAGCACGGCGGCCTCAGCGTTGTGACAGACCACCGGGATCACCAGCAGAGCACAAACAGCAAGACCTTTCAGGTACGGATCATGTGCGAACCGGTCGTCCTCGGTCGCGTCGGTGACCAGCAGGGGCTGGTGGGTGCGCTGCACGTACCGGACCGCGGAGAGCGGCAGGCCGGTGCCGGCCGAGCCGGTGACCGCCGTGGTGTGCCAGTCCGGTTCGTCGCGGTGGCGCAGGCCCAGGCGTACGTCGGTGGCGCCGGTCATCGCGCTCAGCACGTCACCGACCTGCGCGGTGAGCCCGGCCAGCGTGGTCTGCGAGCTCAGAGCCCGCGAGGCGCGCAGGATCGCCATCAGGTCCAGGTGATCGGCTCCGCCGCCAGGGCCGCTGCTCACCGTCGTACGCAAAAAGGGGTGTTGGGTCTCCAGACGTGCCACCGGTCCGTCGGCGCCCCACGCCCGGTACGCGTCGCAGGCCTCCGACAACAGCCGCTCACCGGTGTGGATCAGCCCCAGCTCGAGGTGGAAGCGGGCGGCCCGCTCGGCCAGCAGCGCGTGATGCCACGGCCGGCCGGTGACCGTGTGCAGCCCCTCGTCGAAGCACCGGGTCGCGGTCGTGGTGTCACCCCGCGCGCGGGCGATCTCGGCGTCCACGAGCAGCAGCAGCGGCCGGAAGTTGTGCGGAGCGTCGGCGGCCCGTCGGGCCAGCCAGTCCCGGGCGTCGCCGAGCTCCGGCGCGGACTCCGGGGACGACGTGCCGGCCAGGCTCAGGCAGCGGGTCACCCGGGCCAGCGCCGAGACGTAGAACCCGCGGATCGCCCCGCTGTGCGCCATCGCCGCGGCCGAGTGCGTGTCCAACGCCGCCGGGTCGTCGCCGAGCAGCGCGGCCAGTGCCCGCGTCTGGTGGTAGGTGGCCAGCGCCGGCGGATACCCGGCGACCTCGTCCAGGTAGGCCGCCTCGTCGAAGTCCGCGCCGGCGAACGAGCCGGGCGCGCCGGTCCGCCCGCGCAGCACCCGGATCAGTTGCTGGTGTCCGTGAGCGATCAGCCGGGCGTAGCGGTTGCCGGTCCGTTCGGCGAAAGCCAGCGCCGCGGTGGTCTCCTCGGCGCACGTCTCCAGCGAGTCCTCGGTCTCCAGCAGCAGGGCCAGCAGCCGGACCGCCTGCAGCCCGGCGACCTGCACGTCCCCGGCGGCCAGCAGATCGTCGCGGGTCTGCTGCGCCGCGTCGGTGATCTCCTCGAGCGGCTCCAGCCAGTGCGCAGCCAGCATCAGGTGCATGTACGCGGTGAGCGCGGTACCGGCCTGGTACCCGTGGGCGCGCCCGACCTCGAGGGCGTGCCGGGTCAGCAGGTACCCGCTGCGGTAGTCGTCGAGCAGCCCGATGGTCACGCAGATCGCCACGCCCATCGTGCTGACCAGCGGCGCGCACACGCCGTGCCGCTGCCACAGGGTGTGCGCCCGCAGGACCAGCCAGGCGTGCCGCACCGGGTCGATCAGGAAGGCCGGCGCCAGCATCCGGTTCAGGATCCCGCCGACCGCCACGATCTCCGGGTCGTCCGTCTCCACGTCGGGGTAGGCCGGTCCCGCGCTGACCACCCAGTCGCGCAGGCGGGCGGCCGCGCGCTGGTTGTCCGCCTCCAGGTCGGCGGGCGGCTCGACACCGAAGCGCCGCAGGGCGTCGAGACCGAGAGCGATCGCGGCGCGGCACTCGCCCCGCTGGGTCAGGCTGTTTATCTGTACGGCGGTGGCACCGGCCAGCGTGATCGGACCGGGTGCGCGGGCGGCGAGTTCGCGGTAGATCCGGTCGGCCTCGAGGTGCCGGCCCAGGCAGTAGAGCGCGGCGTGCCGGTCCACCGCCACCGCGTCCCGGGCGGTCAGGTCGGCCGGTCCGGTCATCGGGGCCAGGATCCGGTCGGCGGCCGACAGCAGCTCCTCGGCGACCGGATAGTTGGTCATCTGCGCGGTGCGGCGCCCGGCCCGGTGCAGCAGGGCGGCCGCGGTCCGGCGCTCCTCGTCCGAGCCGATCAGCCCGGCGACCGCGAGGTACTGCTCGGCGGCCTCCTGCTCATAGTCGCCGTGCGCGGCCAGCCGGCGGGCCATGTCCAGTTGCAGCCGGTCCAGCTCGGCGTGCGGCAACCCGTCCCGGGCGGCCTGCAGCACCAGGTCGTGGCGGAACCTGATCGCACCGGCCACGGTGATCAACCCGTCCGCGACGGCCGGGGCGAGACGGGTGGCCACGGTGTCCGCGGGGGTGCCGGTGGCGGACGCCAGCAGCTCCGGGCGGGTGTCCGCGCCGAGACAGGTCAGCGCGGCGAGCAGCCGCCGGGCGGCCGCGGGCTGCTGCTCCAGGCGGGCGGCGAGCAGTTGCGGCAGCCGGTGCCGGGCGACGAACGTCCGTACGTCGGCCGGGTCCCAGCACCACCCGTCCTCGGTCGCCGTCAGCAGGTTGTCCGCGCGCAGCGCATTGATCAGTTCCACGGTCGCGTACGGGTTGCCGCCGGCGGCCGGCCCGATCAGGTCGGCGAGCCGGCCCACCGGCTCCGGCGCGAGACGCAGCACGGTCCCGGCCAGCTCGGTCAGGCCGGGACGATCCAATCCGGTCAGCCGGACCGGCGGGCCGGCCACGCCGTCGCGCTGCCAGCGGGCCAGCAGCGGGGCCAGCGGATGATCCGGCCCGACCTGTTCGTCCCGGTACGTGGCCACCAGCAGCAGCCCGGCGACCGGACCGGTGGCCAGCATCCCGTCCAGCAGCCGCAGCGACGAGCTGCTCGCCCACTGCAGATCGTCGATCAGGACGACCAGGTGGCGGCGGGACACCACGGCGCGCAGCAGCGCGGCGACCGTGACGCTGAGCCGGGCCGGCGCGGTCAGCGGGTCACCCGGGCCGGCTGTCGACGCGATGCCGAGGAACGTCGCCAGCTCGGGGATCACGCCGGCGATCACCGGGGCGTTCGGGCCGAGCGCGGCGAGCAGGCGCTTACGGTCGCCGGCCGCCTGCTGCTCCGGCTCGGCGAGCAGCAGGCGGGCCAGGGAGCGGAGCAGTCTTGCGATGCCGCCGCTGTTCGTACCGGTCCGGAACTGATCGTATTTTCCGGCGACGAACCACCCGCCCCGGTCGGTGATCGGCGCCCGCAGGGTCTGCACCAGGGCGCTCTTGCCGATCCCGGGCGGGCCGCTGACCAGCACGGCCGGTGCGCCGGTGGCCATCGCGCGGTCCAGGGCGCTGGCCAGGGTACGGATCTCCGGATCCCGGCCGACCAGGGTGGCCGGTGGCGCCAGGAACGCCGGGAAGTCGCGTTCGGCCAGCTCCCAGGTGCCGTCCGGGTCGGCGGTCGCGCGCGCCAGGTCGTGCGCGAGGCCCTCGGCGCTCTGGTAGCGCCGGTCCGGGTCCTTCTCCAGCAGCCGCATCACCACGGCGGCGAGCCGGGGCGGGAGATCCGGGGCCGGCGGGGTGTCGACGAGCGTGGCGCGGACCAGTTCCAGCTGGTCGGCACCGGTGAACGGCGCCGCGCCGGTGGCCAGGGTGTAGAGGGTGGCGCCGAGTCCGTAGAGGTCGGCACGGCGGTCGGTGGGCAGGCCGGTGCGGCCGGTCTGCTCCGGCGCCAGGTAACCGAGGGTGCCGACCGGGCCGTGCTCCGGCTCAGGCTCCGGTGTGCCTGCCTCTTCCGGCTTCGTGCTTTCTTCCGGCTTCGTGCTTTCTTTTGGCTTCGGGGCGCCGGGCAGGGCCAGGTCGAAATCGATCAGCAGTGGGGGAGCGTCCGGGGTCAGCAGGATGTTGGCCGGGGTGATGTCGCGGTGCAGCACCCCGGCACGGTGCACCCCGGCGAGCGTGGTGGCCAGGGCGTGCGCGGTGCGGACCAGATCGGCCGGTGGCATCGGCCCGCCCGGTGGCGGTGCGCCGCCGTCGTCCTCGAGGACCACGCTGTGCCGGAGCTGGTGCGCCGCGAGACGCGGAACGCCGGGCAGCCCGGCGAGTCGCTCCAGGACGGCCCGTTCGTGCTCGACGCGGCGGGTGGCGCCGGGACCGGTGGCGCGCTTGGTGATCAGACTGGGGCCGCCGGGTGGGGTGCGGCGGGTGACCTGCGTCCGGTCACTCTGGTACAACAGCTCCTCACCCACATACCGGATGATGCTACTTCTAGCACAATTTTTCTCTCATTTGACGTAGCAATAAACAAAAGGTCGGACCGGGCTTGTCAAAAGGTCGCCATGGAACAGGTCGAGGTGGTGGTCGGGGCGTCCTCACCGGCCCGGCGCACGTTCCGGTTCCCGGCTGGCCCTCAGGGGTGCCTCGAGGGCGGGGAGGCACCCCTGACGACCAGCCGTGCCGCGCGGGCTGGTGTTGAGGGTTGTCTCAAGCCCGTCGAGGCACCCCTGAGGGCCAGCCGTGCTGTGTGGGCTGGTGTTGAGGGTTGTCTCAGAGGATGTTTTGTAGTCTTATGGTGGTTTTGCTACTGGGGTTGGGTTAGGTGCCCTGGTCAGCGGGGCTGGCGGGTGGTGCTGGGGCGAAGCTGAAGGCGCCTGGTGTGACTTCGGCGAGGATGCCGCGTGTGACCAGGCGTTTCAGTTTGGCGCGCATGGTTTCGACATGTCGGGCCAGGATGCCGGTGTTCATGGCGCGGCAGACGTCCTTGACGCTCAGTGGACTGGTTGCGGCGTCGAAGATGGCGAGGATCTGCTGGTAGGTGTCGCTGGCGACGGTCGCGTCCAATGGTGGCGGGCCGGTTTCGCCGCTGAGTCTGCTCAGTGTCTTACGGGTGATCTCCAGTTCGGTCAGTTCGGTTTCGACGGCGTCGAGTTCGTCGGTGAGCGCGGTGATCTGATCGCGTAGCCGTGCGGCGGCGATCGCAGCGGCGGCTTCGCGTCCGGCGATCAGGTCCAGCAGCGAGGGCAGGGTCACCCCGAGGCCGGGGCGTCTCGCCAGGACGGCGTGGCCGTGCCGGTCAGCCGGCGTAACAGGTTCGCCGTCGACGCCCACCAGACGCGTGACTGTGCGGACGCGGGCCGGGTTTCGTAGTCACGCGTCAGCCGGCGGTGCATCATCAGGGTTCCGTTGGTCTGTTCGACCACCCATCGTTTCCTGACCGGCACGAACCCAGGCGTCTTGTCGGTGCGTTTCACCTGTTCAACACCGATACCCAGGACAGCGCCGTGGATCTCGACGTCGTCTTTGAACCCCGCGTCCACCCAGGCCTTCGTGACGGTCGGGGTGTACTCGACGACCTTGTCCAACAGCCGTACCCCGATCACGTTGTCGGTGACCGACGCGGCCGTGACCACCACCGCGATGATCAACCCGAGGGTGTCCACGGCCAGGCCACGTTTACGGCCCGGGACCTTCTTCGCCGCGTCCAACCCGGTCGTGGCCGCCGGAACATGGTTCGCGGCCCGCACTGACTGGGTGTCCAGCACGATCGCGGACGGGTCCTCCGCCCGCCCGGCCCGTTCCCGGACCTGGCACCGCAACAGGTCATGAATGACCTGGTCAGTACCGTCATCACGCCACAACGCGAAGTAGTAGTAAACCGCGGACTTCGGCGGCAGATCATGCGGCAGATAGTCCCACTGACACGACGTCCGGTTCTGATAGATGATCGTGTTAACGATCTCCCGCAGCTCATAGCCGCCCTGATGACCCGACGCCGACGGACGCTTCCTCTTCCACGCCCCCAGGAACGGCTCGATCCGCGCCCACTGCTCATCGCTCAGATCACTCGGATACGCCCTACGCTCCGCCACACCCAGCCCAACGCGAGCCCCCGCACCCCAGACATCGACACAGCCCAGAACCAACCCATCGAGCGATACCGAACTGCAAGAAAGCCCACAAAACACCCTCTCAAGCCCGTCGAGGCACCCCTGAGGGCCAGCCGGCAACGCTGAGCGTGCGGGCGGTCCGGGCGGTGGCGCGGGTGACACCGGGTGCTGGGGAGTGCACGGTGGTGCGCTCCGGACCCGGGGGTACAACAGACCCCGCGGGGTGGACATGATGCCTGCCTGAGGGAACGCCGGGCACGATGAACGCGGCTACCCGTCCCGCACATCCCGGCGGCGACGGCGCACGACGCCCGATCGGATGCCTCTGGGAAGGGCGGCCAGCGTCCGCACTTCCAGATCGCGTGCGCCTGCCGCCCGCCCGGGGTCGGTAAACGCACGCACAACCCGACCGCGGACCACCACCGCCCCTGAACCCGACCCACCGCGGACCCCTGCCGTCCCGCCGGCACCGACCGCGGGCTCCTGCCGCCCCGCCGGTATCGAGCGCGGACCCCTGCTGCCCTACCGGTATCGAGCGCGGACCCCTGCTGCCCTACCGGTATCGAGCGCGGACCCCTGCTGCCCCACCGGTATCGAGCGCGGGCTCCTGCCGCCCTACCGGCATCGAGCGCCCACGCCGACCGTTGGATAACACCGAGCGTTCGAACACGCCGGTCCGCAACGACGGCCCCACCACCTGCACACGAATGCGACGGCTGTCACCCCGACGTTGCGGGGCCCAGCGAGATCAAAATAGGCATTGAGCACGTCCAGTTGGTGCCCATGGTGGTGTCGACGCCGCTGATACCACGATGGGCGCCAGCCCGAAGGACGCGGCGGGGTGGCTGGTTGTCAGGGGTGTCTCGAAGCCTTCGAGACACCCCTGACAACCAGCCGGGAGCGGTGGGTCGCGCTGCGGCCGGGAGTGGGAGCGGCCTCGCGAGGGAGCGGCGGGGCGGTAGTAGTTGTCCGTGGAGGCGCGGACATCGGGCACTGAACCGGGCGACCGGTGCCCATGCGACCGGTGCCCATGCGACCGGGACCCGGGGGACCGTGCGACCGGGGGACCGGGGCCTGGGGGACTGTGCGCGCGGGGCGCGGGGCGCGGGGCGCGGGGTTAGTGGGGGCGGTGGGCGTTGGGCCAGGGGCCGGGCTGTTCCGTGGGGACCTCTGCCGTCTCCGTTTCCGTGCGGTAGAGGGTCAGGCCTCGGGCCTGGTAGTTGGAGAGGGCGGTGGGGCCGTCCAGGCTGCAGGTGTGCAGCCAGACTCGCTGGACCGGGGTGGGGGTGGGTAGCCGGGTGCCCAGGGACCAGGACTTCTCCAGGGCGGTGGCGAGCAGGTAGCCGCCGAGGCGTCGGCCGGTGAAGCCGGGGAGCAGGCCGAAATAGACGATCTCGACCTCGCCGGGGTGGGTGCCGTCGAGTTCGGCGTAGCCGGCCGGGGTGCCCTGGACGTAGGCGACCCACGTCTCCAGGCCGGGGCGGTTCAGGTGGTCCTGCCACTGCTGCCAGGTCCAGGCCAGGCGATCGGTCCAGGACCAGTCGCCGCCGACGGCGGTGTAGAGGAAGCGGCTCAGCTCCGGGGAGGGCAGCTCGGCGCGGACGACCTCCACCGGTACGGCGGGGGCGCTGCCGCGGCGGATCTGGGCCGGATCGGACTGTTCGAGATACCAGGTAGTGATCTCCACCCGACCATGATCACGCAGGCTGTCACATTCGCGGTGGCCGGATCGTCCATGTCCCGGAAGCGGAACGGTACGAGGGAGATGTCATGCGGATGGCGGTGGCCGGTGGTACCGGCTGGGTCGGCAAGCTGGTGGTGGCGGAGGCCGAGAAGGCCGGGCACGACGTCGTGGTGATCGCCCGGTCCCGCGGGGTGGACCTGACCACCGGGGCGGGCCTGGACGAGGCGCTGCGCGGGGCCGACGTGGTGATCGACGTGTCGAACATCGAGACGGTGAACGGCGGCGTGGCGACCCGGTTCTTCGAGACGGTCACCCGGACGCTGCAGGACGCCGGGAAGCGGGCCGGGGTCAAGCACCACGTGCTGCTCTCGATCATCGGGGTTGACCGTGTCGAGTGGGGCTACTACCAGGCGAAACTCAACCAGGAGAAGGTGGCGCTGGCCGGTGCCGTGCCGGCCACCGTGCTGCGGGCCGCGCAGTTCCACGAGTTCGCGCTGCAGTCGCTGACCCGGATGGGCGGGCCGGTCGCGGTGGTGCCGAAGATGCTCAGCCAGCCGGTCGCGGCCCGCGAGGTGGCCGCCGAGCTGGTCCGGCTGGCCGAGGGTGAGCCGCGCGGGCAGGCACCGGAGATCGCCGGGCCGGAGCCGCTGCAGATGGCCGACCTGGTGCGCCAGGTCGCCAAGCGGCACGGCCCGCGCAAGCTGGTGCTCGGCGTCCCGATGCCGGGAAGGGCCGGCAAGGCGATGGCCACCGGGGGCAATCTCCCTGCCGGCCCGGGCATCCGGGGCACGCAGACGTTCGATGACTGGCTCGCCGAGCTGGGGTGAGCCTCAGCCCTGCTTGAGCAGAGCCGGCATCGCCTCGCTCAGTGACGTGCGCCAGTCGGGCAGGGGAGTGACGCCGCTCCCCGCCCAGCGGGCGTGGCCGAGGACGCTGTACGACGGCCGCGGCGCCGGGCGGACGAAGCGGTCGCTCGTGGTCGGCCGGACCCGCGACGGGTCCAGGCCGGCCTCGGCGAACGTGGCCTGGGCCAGGCCGAACCACGTGGTCGAGCCGGCCGCGGTGCCGTGGTAGACGCCCGGTGCGGCGCCGGCCCGGGCGAGCGCGACCAGCTGCTGGGCCAGGGCGTACGACCAGGTGGGCGGGCCCTGCTGGTCGTCGACCACGTCGAGGGTGTCGCGTTCGGCGGCCAGGCGCAGCATGGTGCGGACGAAATTGGGGCCGTGCTCGCCGTACAACCAAGCTGTTCTGACCACGAAACCACCCGCCGCCAGCACAGCCTCCTCGCCCACCGCCTTACCGCGGCCGTAAGCGTTCAGCGGTGCCCGCGCCGCGTCCTCCGGATACGGCGAGGTGGCCGCGCCGTCGAAGACGTAGTCGGTCGAGATGTGGATCAGCCGTTTGCCGGCCGCCTCCGCGAGATTCCGGACGCCGTGCCCGTTGATCGCGGTGGCGGCCTCCTCGGCGGCCTCCGCGCCGTCGACGTCGGTCCAGGCGGCCGCGTTGATCACCACGTCGGTGCCGTCAACCGCGTCAGCGACCGCTTTTCCGGAGGTGATGTCCAGGTCGGCACGGGTCGCCGCGACGACGTCCGACTCCCCGGAGGCACGGAGGACCGTTTGCAGGTCCTGGCCGAGCATTCCACCGGCGCCGGTGATCAGCCAGCGCATCAGAGGCCGGCCCGGGCCTTGAGCGGCTCCCACCAGGCGCGGTTCTCCCGGTACCAGGTGACCGTGTCGGCCAGGCCCTGCTCCAGGGTGACCTGCGGGGTGTAGCCGAGCTCTTTGCTGATCTTGGTGATGTCCAGGGAGTACCGCCGGTCGTGGCCCTTGCGGTCCTCGACCGGGCGGACCATGTCCCAGCCCGCGCCGCACGCGTCGAGCAGCATGCCGGTCAGCTCACGGTTGGACAGCTCGGTGCCGCCGCCGATGTTGTAGACCTCGCCGGCCCGGCCCTTGTCCAGGGCGAGCTGGATGCCGCGGACGTGGTCGGTGACGTGGAGCCAGTCGCGGATGTTGCCGCCGTCGCCGTAGAGCGGGACCTGCTTGCCGTCCAGCAGGTTGCTGACGAACAGCGGGATGACCTTCTCCGGGAACTGGTGCGTGCCGTAGTTGTTGGAGCAGCGGGTGACCACCACGTCCATGCCGTGCGTGCGGTGCGCGGCGAGCGCGAGCAGGTCGGAGGAGGCCTTCGACGCCGCGTACGGCGAGTTCGGGTCCAGCGACCACGTCTCGGTCCAGGAGCCCTCGCTGATCGACCCGTACACCTCGTCGGTGGAGACGTGCAGGAACCGGCCGACGCCGGCCTCCCGCGCCGCGTCCAGCAGGATCTGGGTGCCGAGTACGTTCGTGGTGACGAACGGCACGGCCCCGCTGATCGAGCGGTCGACGTGTGATTCGGCGGCGAAATGCACCACCGCGTCATGGCCCGGCAGCAGGTCACGCAGCAGTGCGGCATCGGTGATGTCGCCCTGCACGAACCGCAGTCGGGAATCTGTCATGGGTAAATTGGCGAGGTTGCCCGAATAGGACAACAGGTCCAGGACGGTCACCTTGGCGCCGACCGCACCAGCGAATTCATCCTTTAGTACGGCTCGGACATAGGCCGAACCGATGAAGCCTGCGCCCCCGGTCACGAAAATCTGCACAACGGGCGAGTGTACTACCGCTTCTGCTGTGATTACTCTGCCTCGGTGCGCGGAATTCTCCTGGCCGGTGGCACCGGCTCCCGGTTGTGGCCCATCACCATGGCCATGTCGAAACAGCTCATGCCAATTTTTGACAAACCGATGGTGTACTACCCGTTGACCACACTCGTCTCCGCCGGTATTCGGGAGATCCTGGTCATCACCACACCCGAGGACCAACCACAATTCCAGCGGCTGCTGGGTGACGGCAGTCGTTTCGGACTCGAGCTTTCCTATGCGGCTCAGCCGAAACCGGACGGCATCGCCCAGGCATTCCGAATCGGCGCGGATTTCATCGGCGACGAGCCGGTCGCGCTGATCCTGGGTGACAACATCTTCCACGGCGTCGGCCTCGGCCGGCAGCTCGCGAAGTTCACCCGGCCGGTCGGCGGGCGGGTGTTCGCCTACCCGGTGTCGGACCCGGAGCGCTACGGCGTGGTCGAGTTCGACGAGTCCGGCAAGGCGCGATCCATCGAGGAGAAACCGGACAAGCCGAAGTCGACCTATGTCGTCCCGGGTCTGTACTTCTACGATGCCGACGTGGTGAAGATCGCGGAGAACCTGGTGCCGAGCGCCCGGGGCGAGTTGGAGATCACCGCGGTGAACGAGGAGTACCTGCGCCGCGGGCAGCTGGACGTGACCGTTCTGGATCGGGGCACGGTCTGGCTGGACACCGGCACGTTCCAGTCGATGGTCCAGGCGTCGGAGTACGTGCGGGTGATCGAGGAACGCCAGGGCTTGAAGATCGGCTGTGTCGAGGAGGCCGCCTGGCGACTCGGCTTCATCACCGACGACCAGCTGCGTGAGGTGGCCCAGCCGCTGCTCAAGAGCGGTTACGGGGTCTACCTGGAGCAGCTGCTGGAGACCGGCCCGTTCGGTGGCGCCCGATGAAGATCCGGCCGCTGGCCATCGAGGGCGCCTGGGAGATCACGCCGGCGCAGCACGGCGACGACCGTGGCACGTTCCTCGAGTGGTACCGCTTCGACCACCTGGCCGCCGCGGTGGGGCATCCGCTCGATCTGGCCCAGGCGAACCTGTCCACCTCGGCCCAGGGTGTGGTGCGCGGCGTGCACTTCGCCGACGTGCCGCCCGGGCAGGCGAAGTACGTGACGTGTGTCTCCGGATCGATCGTGGATGTGATCGTGGACATCCGGGTCGGCTCACCCACTTTCGGTCAGTGGGAGGCTGTTCCGCTCGACGATCGGGAGCGCAAGGCCGTCTACCTCGCGGAAGGTCTGGGACACGCCTTCTGTTCGCTGACCGAGGGCGCTACGGTGGCGTACCTCTGTTCGGCCACGTACCGTCCGGGGCACGAGCACGGGATCAACCCGCTCGATCCGTCCCTGGCCATCGCGTGGCCGGTGCAGACGCCGTTGCTGTCCCCGAAGGATGCGACGGCGCCGTCACTGTCCGAAGCGCTGGAGGCCGGTCTGCTACCCCAGTACGACACATGCCGTGACTATGTCGAAACAATGCGTCGTTTTGATGACAGTCAATAGTCGGATGTGGACGATTGACCTGCCTCGATCGCCGTAGTATGCGAGTCCCGTAATGCGGACAGGCCCGGTCTGAACGACTCCCGTGGTTTTCGTTTCCGCCTCATCCGAATCGCTATTCGCGGTGTACGGAAAGGTGTAGCGCGAACCAGGTGCAGTTCAGCAGTCTGTCTCATGTGTCCGGTGGGTCTCCAGCGTGTGACCCACTGAACACCGTCGAGCACCGAAGGTGCCCGGCACGTGGTGTGACCGGCTTGTCCGGTTTCGCCGTTAAAGTTATGTAATGGATTGACCGCAGCCAATGGGGGCAGAGGCGTGCAGACAATCGAATCGCTGGCGACCGTCGACCTGAGTGATAGAGCACTCCAGGCCAGACGGGGAAAACGTGCCGGCGAGACGCGTGCGGGTTGGCAGAACCGGTATGCCCGGATGCTGTACCTGATCGACTACGCCGTCGCGCTCGGCGCCGCCTGCTGGGCCTTGGTCCTGCGGTTCGGCCCGGACGGTGACGAACCGAACATGAGGGGCTACATCCTGCTGACGGCCGTGCTGCCGCTCGCCTGGATCGTGTGCCTCTCGGCAAACCGCGCCTACGAACCGCGCCACCTGTTCGTCGGCACCGACGAGTACGCCCGAGTCTTCCGTTCCGGTGTGGCGTTGATGGCTGCTCTGGCTATCGTCTCCTTCGCCTTCGACCTGAGGCTTGCGCGAGGGTATGTGAGTATCGCCCTACCGCTGGCCATCGTCGTTGACCTGGGCGCGCGATACCTGTATAGGCAGCGCCTGCACCGGTCCTGGGGCCGTGGCGCCCGGTTGCACCGGGTGCTGCTGGTCGGCCACGAGGCCGCGGTCTCCGACATGACCCGGCGCCTGCGCCGCGAGCGGTACCACGGCCTCGGCGTGATCGGCGCGGTCCTGCCGGTCGCACCCACCCCGAAGACCTTCGCCGCCGGCATGCCTCCGGTGTACGGCACGTTCGACACGGTCAACTCGGCGGTGACCCGGGCCGACGCGGACACCGTCATCGTGCTGGCCTGCCCGGAGATCGACGGCCCGGCCCTGCGCCGGCTCGCCTGGCAGCTGGAACGCGACGAGATCGACCTGATCGTGGCCAGCACGCTGGTCGACGTGGCCGGCGACCGGACCACCATCCGCCCGGTCGACGGCCTGCCGATGCTGCACGTCGAGCACCCCAAGCTGAAGGGCAGCGCCCGGTTCCTCAAGGCCACCTTCGACCGGGTCGGCGCGATCATCCTGCTCGCGGTGCTCTCGCCGGCGCTGCTGCTGGTGTCCGCCCTGGTGATGTTCGGCAAGGGCGGCCGCGGACCGGCGATCTTCAAGCAGGAGCGGGTGGGCAAGGACGGCAAGACGTTCATGCTCTACAAGTTCCGCACCATGGTGGTCGACGCCGAGGCCCGGCTCGCCGAGCTGGAGAAGCACAACGAGCACGACGGCGGGCTCTTCAAGATCAAGGAAGACCCGCGGATCACCCCGGTCGGCAACTGGCTGCGCCGCTTCTCGGTGGACGAACTGCCCCAACTGATCAACGTCCTGAAGGGCGACATGTCGCTCGTCGGGCCGCGGCCGCCGCTGGCCCGGGAAGTCGCCGGATACCCGTCCGACATGCTCCGCCGGCTCGTGGTCAAACCCGGACTCACCGGCCTGTGGCAGGTGTCCGGCCGCTCCGACCTGTCCTGGGAGGAGTCGATCCGGCTCGACCTCACCTACGTCGAGAACTGGTCACTCGCCATGGACCTCGCCATCCTTTTCCGTACCGTCAGCGCCGTGGTGCGCAGTTCGGGGGCTTACTGATGCGCCTCACCGTGATCGGCACCGGCTATCTCGGCGCCACCCATGCGATCTGTATGGCCGTCATGGGCTACGAGGTGCTCGGCGTCGACGTCGACACCACGAAGATCGAGAAGCTGGCGTCGGGGGAGGTGCCGTTCTTCGAACCCGGCCTGCCCGAGCTGCTCACCAAGGCCCTGGAGTCCGGCCGGCTGCGCTTCAGCACCAGCTTCCAGGAGGCCGCCGAGTTCGGTGACGTCCACTTCATCTGCGTGGGCACCCCGCAGCAGAAGGACTCCGAGGCGGCCGACATGACGTATGTCGACGCGGCCGTCACCAGCCTCGCCCCGCACCTGACCCGCCGTACGCTGGTGGTCGGCAAGTCCACCGTCCCGGTCGGCACCGCGGACCGGCTCGCCGGGCTGCTGCACGAGCTGGCGCCGGCCGGCACCGACGTGGAACTCGCCTGGAACCCGGAGTTCCTGCGCGAGGGCTTCGCGGTCGACGACACCATGAAGCCCGACCGGATGGTCTTCGGCGTCACCACGGCGTGGGCCGAGGAACAGCTGCGGGCCGCGTTCGAGCCGGTGCTCGCGCAGGGCGTACCGGTCAAGGTCACCGACCTGAAGACCGCCGAGCTGGTCAAGGTGGCCGCGAACTCGTTCCTGGCCACGAAGATCTCCTACATCAACGCGATGGCCGAGATCTGCGAGGCGACCGGCGCGGACGTGCACGACCTGGCCGAGGCGCTGGCCTACGACGAGCGGATCGGCGGCAAGTTCCTGCGCCCCGGCCTCGGCTTCGGCGGCGGCTGCCTGCCCAAGGACATCCGGGCGTTCGCGCACCGGGCCGAGGAGCTCGGCGTCGGCCAGGCGGTCGGCTTCCTGCGCGAGATCGACGGCATCAACCGCCGCCGCCGCGCCCGCACCGTCGACCTGGTCGTCGAGCTGTGCGGCGGGGTCGTCGAGGGCAAGAAGGTGGCCGCGCTCGGTGCCGCCTTCAAACCGAATTCGGACGA
Source organism: Actinoplanes awajinensis subsp. mycoplanecinus (assembly GCF_001509495.1). Taxonomy (NCBI): domain Bacteria; kingdom Bacillati; phylum Actinomycetota; class Actinomycetes; order Micromonosporales; family Micromonosporaceae; genus Actinoplanes; species Actinoplanes awajinensis. Next base: position 51,031 of record NZ_LLZH01000037.1, read on the forward strand.
CATCCGGGACGCGCCGGCGCTCGACGTGGCCGCGTCGCTGCACCGGATGGGCGCACACGTGGTCGTCTACGACCCGGCCGCGATGGACAACGCCCGCCGGGTGCACCCGGAGCTGACCTATGCCGTCAACGCTCTGGACGCGGCCCGCGACGCCGACGTGGTCGTGCTGCTCACCGAGTGGAACGAGTTCCGCGACATCTCGCCGGAGGTGATCGGCGCGGTCGCCCGCCAGACGAAGATCGTCGATGGCCGGCACGCCCTGGTCCCCGCCGAGTGGCGGGCGGCAGGCTGGGAATACCGGGCTCTCGGCCGTCCGTGACGTTCCGGTGGGCCGGTTTTGAGGCCGTCCTATTTGGTACGAATACCGAGCGCTAGTCCGTAGGCTACAAGCCACGTCACGTGGTGGTCTCGCGCGACACCGATGCCACTCACCGTCATCCCGCGCCTCCCGCCCCCCCGGCGGCGCTGAGACACCCCCGAGCACCAGCCGAACACTTCGGCTGGTGCTCGCGGCGTTTCGCCGCGACCGGCGCCCTCCGCGACCGGCGCGCGCGACCGTGACCACGCAAGGCCGCGGCGCGGCCCGAGGTTCTGGCTGCCCGGAAGCGCGCTGCGGTCGGCAGGGGAAGCGGTCTCGCGCGAGACCACCACGGGACGCGGCTCGTAGCCTACGGACGGGCGCTCGGTATTCGTACCATATGGGGTTGATGTGGCAGAAAGAGAACCACCCCGCCGGAAGGGCCGGCGGGGTGGCTGATCGGGAGTGGACTACTTCTCGGAGTGGACTTCCAGGGGTCTGCCGTTCGAGGTGATGCCCACGCCGTGCAGGACCGGGCTGGTGGTGCCGGAGCGGGTCAGTTCGACGCGGTACTGGGCGTAGCGGGAACCGCCCTTAACCTGGCCGCCCTGCTTGACCGCGGCCCACCCGGACCACGTGCCGTCCGGTGTGGTGGTGCTGCCGGTGCGGACGTAGACCTTGAGGGTCGTCCCTGCCGGGACGCTTGCCTGGTAGCTCAGGCGGTCCCAGGTGACCATCTGCTGCGCGTCCAGGACCCGCGACACGTGGCTGCCGGAGCGGCTGCCGGCGGTGAGCCGGATACCGTCGGCGGTGACCACGGTGTGTGACTCCGTGCCGGTGCGCAGCTGCGGTGCGGTGAAGTCGGCGACACCGACCGCGGACGACACGAAGGTCGCCGGCGGGCTGGTCAGTTTCGGCCAGGTGGTGACGTTGCCGGACGCGTCGACGCTGCGGATCCGGTAGTGGTAGGTGGTGCCCGGCTTCAGCTGGGTCACCACCGCGCTCTGCCGGGTGCCGGTGGTCGTGCCGGGCCACGCGGCGAGCGCGCCCGCCGACGTGCCGACCAGCAGCGTGCCGGCCGCGGACTCGTCGGCACGCCAGCTGACCTGGGCGGTGCCGTCCGGGCGGGCCGTGACCGTGGGCTTGGACAGACCGGGCTTGCGGCGGTCGGTCCTCGGGGTGTCGAGCCGTTTCACCGCGGAGAGCGTGGTGCGGCCGGACGGCGCGGTGACCTTGACCCGGTACCAGTACGCGGTGCCGGGCTTCAGGTTGCCGAGGGTGACCGTGCGGCGGGCGGCCTGCGTGCCGTCCACCACCGTCGCGGTGAGGCTGGTCGCCGAGGTGCCGTACTGGACCTCGGTGCTGCCCGGGACCGTGCCGGCCACCGTGACACCGGCCGACGTGGCGGCGACCTTCAGCGTGGTCGCGGTGATCGCCGGCGCGGCGGCCGGCGCGGTGCCGTAGGTCGCCGCGTAGGTGCCCGGCGCCGCCGTGTACATCGCGTACTCGACGCCCTTGATCGTGGTGCGGGTGAACGGGACGGCGACGCCGGCCCGGGTCAGCGTGGTGAGCGTGCGGCCGCCGGTGCCGAGGGTCGGCACCATGCCGGTCAGCCCGTTCGCGCCGGCGCCCACGTTCACCGTGAACGACAGCGTGTCACCGGACCACGACGTCGCGCTGTACGACGACCCGTTGCGCCCGTCCAGCCAGGTGAGCAGCTGACGAGCGGTGACCACCGGTACGCCGTGCCGCAGCGCCGAGTCGAGCACCTCGTCGCTGTCGTACGTCGTCGACGCGTCGGTGTGCATGTTCGCGGTGAACGCCCCGTAGCGGCCGTCCGGCCCGAGCGCCGCGTCCAGCAGAGTGTCCACCGTGTACGGGTAGCTCTGCGCCGACTCGTCGGTCATCTGCGTCGCCGCCTGGTACACGTCGATCAGCGCACCGGTCTTGTCGGCGAACCGCATCGGCATCCCGGAGCCGGTCATGAAGCCCGGACGGTCGGCCACCCACGGGCCCGGCCAGTAGTAGTAGTTGGTGTCCAGGCGGATGCCGTTCGCGCCCTCGGTGGAGGCCTGCGTCGACCAGTCCGACCAGACGATGCAGTGCGTACGGTTGGTGACCGGCGCGGTCACCCCGCTGTACTTGGACTTCCAGGTGGCCAGCTGGTCGGCGTAGAACCCGGCCAGCGACGACGTGGTCCAGTCGGCGCAGTTCGTGTTCACGTGCAGCCCGACCTCGAAGCCCCGCGACTGGTAACTCGTCGCCTGGCCGTTGGTCAGCGGCGTGCTCGGGAAGATGTACGAGGTGAACCTCGGGCACTCCCAGTTGTCGACGACACACCCGGCCGGGCTGTTCGCCGCGTACTGGTCGAACCGTCCCGCGGTGCCGCCGGTCGCGTGGTCGTCACCGGTGGCGACCACCACGGCCTTGAGGCTGCGCGGGAAGTACCAGAACTTCGGCAGCGGCTTGCGGTCCAGGTTCATCGCCCCGATCAGGTTGGCCAGCAGCCGCTGCTGCTCGTCGGCCTGCGGGACGGCCACCTTGGCCAGGTTCACCCAGTCCGTGGTGCCGCTGCCGCCGTAGTACAGGTCGTCGGAGCGGATCGGCGCGGTGCCGTCGCGTTCCTGCTTCTCCCAGGCCGGGTTGCCCTGCCGGGTCCAGACCAGCGACTGGGCGAAGTCGAAGCTGAACGCCGCGGCCTGCCCGCCGGCCGTGCCGACGTCGGCCAGTGAGACGGCCGGGCTGGTGGTGGCCGCCGTGGCGCTGGAGTACAGCGTCGCGACCGCGCGGGCACCGGAGAGCGTGTACCGGTCGGCGGTGCCGTGGTACTGGATCGTCTCACCGGTGATGCCGGCACCCGGGGAGGACGCGGTGTCCACCTTCAGGTAGCCCTCGGCGAGGGTGGCCGTGGTGGCGGTCAGCCCGAGCAGACCGGCCAGCTGCTTGTCCGGCCGGAACGTGATCAGGTTGCCGCCGGCGTTCACCCAGGTGGTGAACATGCTGACCTGGGCGGCGGTGAGCGGGGTCGCGCCGAGGAGCACCACGTCGTACTGGTTGAGCGTGGTCGCGGTGACCACGGACAGGTCGGCGGTGGCGAACTCGTTGAGGCCCTCGTTGCGCAGCACCTCGGCGATGAACGGGGTGAAGCTGCTGGCGGCCGGCTTGATGAGGAGGATCGGGCCGCCCGGGCCTTGGTCCGGCGCCGGGGGAGGCGGCGCGGCGGTGGTGAACGACCAGGTGACCGGCGTCATCACGTTGCCGGCCGCGTCCCGGCCACCGCTGACCGTCGCGGTGTACGCCGTCGAGGTGGCCAATGCGGCCGTCGGGGTGAACCGGGCGGTGCTCGTCGCGCTGTCGTAGGCGGTGGCCCCGGCGACCGCGCCGGACGGACCGGTCACGGCGATGGTGACGGCGGTGGCCGGCTCGCTGAACGTCGCGGTGATCGCACCGGAGACCGGCACACCCGCGGCACCGGCCAGCGGCGCGCGGGAGATCACCGTCGGCGGTGTCGAGTCGACGGCGGTGGTGTCGAAGGTGACGTCGACCCAGTAGTTCGTCGACTGGTACGTGCTGGTCGGAAACGCGGTCGCGCCGTAGCGGTACACCCCGTTGCCGCCGTCGGTGCCGTTGGCCAGCGCGGTCAGCGGCCCCCGGGCCACCGCGGCGGTGAAGCCGTTCGCCGAGGCCGCGTAGAAGCCGCTGTCGGTGTGGTACGACGCCACGTACGTGGTGTTCGCCGTGACCGCCACCGGACCGGCCAGCGTGGCGCTCTGCCAGCCGGTCGCGGTCTCCCCGGTGAACGTCACGGTCGCCAGCCGGGTGCCGGTGTTCGACCAGAGCGAGCCGGTGTGCGTCCCGGTGTTGCCGAGTCCCTTGTAGAACCGCAGCCCGGTGATGTACCCGGCCGTGGTGCTGCGGAACCGGACACCGACCTCGACCGCGTTGTTGTCGCTGACCGCGGGGGTGGCCGGCGTGGCGGTGGACGCCCAGATGGTGCACGGGCAGCCCGACCCGCCGACCGCCGCGGTGGTGAACGAGAACGTCACCGCGGTCATCGTGTTGCCCGCGGCGTCCTTGGCCCCGCTGACCGTCGCGGTGTACGCGGTCGACGCGGCGAGCGGCGCCGACGGCTGGAAGGTGACCGTCCTGGTCGCCGAGTTGTAGCTGGTGGCGCCGGCGACCCCGGGGATGGCGATCGCGGCGGTGGTCACCGGCTCGGTGAAGGTGGCGCTGACCCCGGCCGTCGTGGCGACACCGGTCGCGCCGTTGGCCGGGCTGGTCGCGGTGACCGCCGGCGGCGTGGTGTCGGCCGCCGACGTGGTGAACGTGACGTCGACCCAGTAGTTGGCGGACTGGTACGTGTTCGACGGGAAGCCCCCGCCGGTGCCGTACCGGTAGACGCCGTTGGCGCCGTCCTCGCCGTCGCGCAGCGCGTGCAGCGGGGCGTTGTCCACCCCGGCCGCGGCGAACGTGCCGTCGTCACCGGCGTACCGGCCGACCGGCGCGTAGTACGACGCGACGTACGTGGTGTTCGCAGTGATCGCGATCGGGGTGGCGAACGTGGCGCTCTGCCAGCCGGTCGCGGTCTCGCCGGTGAACGTGACGGTGCCGAGGTTGGCTCCGGCCGCGGTCCACAGGTGACCGATGTGGGTGCCGGTGTTGCCGGTGCCCTTGTAGAAGCGCACCCCGGTGACCGAGCCGGCGACGTCGGAGCGGAACTTCACGCCGACCTCGATCGCGGACGGGTCGGGGTCGGCGGCGGTGCCGGGCGTGGCGGTGGCCGGCCAGATCGTGCACGGGCACGTCGCGGCCTGAGCCGGTGAGCCCGGGGTGAGCAGGGCGGCTATCAGGGCCAGGCAGATCGCGAAGGGCAGCCACGCCCTCCGCGACCGGGGGGTTGGTTCGTACAAGATCGGTTGCTCCTCAGGTGCCGGGGGTGAACACGACGTCGACCCAGTAGTTGGCGGAGTTCCAGGTGCTGTCCGGGAATCCGCCGCCGGTTCCGTACCGGTAGACGCCGTTGGCGCCGTCCGCGCCGTCACGCAGCGCGTGCAGCGGGCCGTTGTCGACCCCCGTGGTCGCGAAGTAGCCGCCGTCGCCGGCGTAGCGACCGACCGGCGCGTAGTACGACACGACGTAGGTGGTGTTCGCGGTGACCGCGACGGGCGTGGCGAACGTGGCGGTCTGCCAGCCGGTCGCACTCTCGCCGCTGAAGCTCACCGTGCCGAGCAGGGTGCCGGTCGCGCTCCACAGGTGACCGACGTGCGTACCGGTGTTGCCGCTGCCCTTGTAGAACCGGACCCCGGTGACCTTGCCGGTCGCGTCGGCACGGAACCGCATGCCGACCTCGACGGCCGAGGTGTCCGAGTCCGCCGGGGTGCCCGGCACCGCGGTGGTCGCCCAGACCGAGCAGGGACACCCGGGCGGCGGCGGGGTGCTCGCCGCGGTGGTGAACGACCAGGACGTGCTGGTCATGACGTTGCCCGCGGTGTCCTTCGCCCCGCTGACGGTGACCGTGTAGCTGGTCGACGCGGCGAGCGCGGCGGCCGGTTGGAACGTGACCGTCCGGCTGCCCGCGTCATAGGACGTGGTTCCGGCGACGCTCGTGGTCACCGCCGCGTTCGAGACCGGCTCGCTGAACGTGGCGGTCACCGCGCTGGTGGAGGCGACCCCGGTCGCCCCGGAAGCCGGGGTACGCGCGGTCACCGTCGGCGCGGTGGTGTCCGGGGCGGTCCCGCCCGGGGTGAACACCACGTCGACCCAGTAGTTCGCGGACTGCCAGGCCAGCGTCGGGAACCCGGTGCCGAGCCGGTACACGCCGTTGACCCCGTCGACGCCGTCCCGCAGCGCGTGCAGCGGGGCGCTGTCCACCCCCTCGGTGGCGAAGTAGCCGGTGTCGCCGGCGTACCGGCCGACCGGGGCGTAGTAGGAGACCACGTAGGTGGCGCCCGCGGTCAGCGTGACCGGGGTGGCCAGGTTCGCCTGCTGCCAGCCGCTCGCCGACTCGCCGCTGAACGTGACGGTGGAGAGCAGCGTGCCGGCCGCGTTCCACAGGTGACCGACGTGCGTACCGGTGTTGCCGCTGCCCTTGTAGAACCGGATCGCGGTGACCTGACCGGCCGCGTCGGCGCGGAACTTCGTGCCGACCTCGGTGCCGCTGGTGTCCGGGTCGGCCGGGGTCGACGGGGTGGCCGCGGCGTCCCAGATCGTGCACGGGCAGGTGCGGGCGCCCACGGTGACCGCCCGGGTGGTGTCGGCGCCGACGTTCGCGCTGTCGTCGGACGCCCGCACCCGGATGACGGTGGCCCCGGCGCCGCGCGGCGTCCAGGAGTAGCTCCAGGTGGCCCGCCCGTTCGCCGGGTGCCAGGTGACGCCGTCGTCGGTGCTGACCTCGACACCGCCGACCAGCCCGCCGGTGTCGGTGGCGGTGCCGGACACGGTGACCGGTGCGCCCGCGGCCACGGTGGCCCCGGCGGCCGGCGCGGTGAGGACGGCGACCGGCGCGACGGTGTCGGTGGAGGCGGTGGCGGCGGTCAGCCCGGTCTGCAGGGTGGCCGGCTGCACGCCCATGTCGGCGAAGAGGTTGACGGTGGCCTGGCGCATCGGGACGCTGGCCGCGCCGGAACCCCGGTCGTGGTCGCTGTCCAGACCCCACGACCACTGCACGGTGCCGCCGCCGAAGACCAGGGCGCCGCTGGGCGCGCGGTAGAGGGTGAGGCGGTGGGTGGCGCTGCCGGTGGCGTACGTGCTGCCGTAGTCCTGCAGCACGTCCAGGCCGGACGCGGTGGTGGTGGAGAGGCGGATGGCGCCGCGCGGGCGGAACCCGTTGTCGGCGTCCTCGTCCCACTCGTAGCCGAGCGTGCCGGTGCCCAGCGTGGCGGTGGCCCCGGCGGCCTGGGTGGCGACCGTGGTGCCGCGCCAGAACCGCATCTTGCCGTCGTCGGCGGGCACCTTGAGGTTGACGGTGCCCTCGTTGACCTCGAAGACCGTACCGGTGAGGTTGTTCTCCGGGCGGCCGCCGTCGGCGGGCGGGCTGAACCGCGGGTCACGCCAGCTGCCGGTCCACTCCGCGGTCGGGTCGATCTTCGCGTTGGCGTGCGTCTCCTTGTACGCGACGAGGGTCCGGTACGGCGTGCCCGAGCCGTCCACCGAGGTCTCCCAGCGGGTCTTCCAGAACACCTCGTTGCCGCTGAAGAACGCCAGGTTCACGCCGGCGTCCCGGGCGGCCTCGACGTTGGCGCGCTGCTTGCCGGACCAGTACTCGTCGTGGCCGACCGAGAGGAACGTCTTGTGGTTCTTGATCAGTGGGCCGCGGGCGTCCGAGTCGACGCCGGAGGTGTAGCTGACGTCGTAGCCGTTCGCCTCGAGCCAGCGCACCATCGGGTACTCGGCGTTGAAGACCGCGTCCTCGGGGCCGGTGCCGCGGGTGGTGACCGGGCGGTTGTAGCTCACCTTGTACGCCCGGCCGGCCGGCGAGCCGACGTAGAGGCTGTTGCCGCCGTACTGGTTGTAGGCCTGCCAGGTGGTGTCCGAGGTCTGGAAGAGCAGCCCGGAGTGGCTGGCGTCGTCACGCACCACGAACACGATGTGACTGGCCCCGGCGGTGCCGTCGGTGCGCACCAGGCGAGCGAAGTAGATGCCGGAGACCGCGGTGGCCGGTACCGCCCAGGACGCCGAGACCGCCCAGTTGCCGCAGTCGACGAGCCCGGTCGAGGCGCTGCTGATGCAGTTCGGCTGGGTCTGCCGGCCGACCGGGTTGACCGTGGCGACCAGCCGCGCGCCGTTGCCGGCGTAGTAGCCCATCCGGTAGATGTCCAGGCGGTACGACGTCGCCGTCGACTTCACCTTGAAGCTGATCGTCTCGCCGGTGTTCACGCTCATCTGGGTGGCGAAGCCCTGCACCGCGGTGCTGCCGGCGCCGGACACGTCCCAGGTGGCGCGCGGGGTGCCGGTCTTGGTGTTCTCACACGCGATCGGGTTGACCAGGGGAGCGCACGGGTCGGCGGAGGCCGGTGATCCGGGCAGGACGGTGAGTGCCGTAGCCACCAGCACGAGGGCCAGCAGCGTTCGCGGTGAGAAGGGCCAGGGTTTACGCACAGGAACCGCCTTCCCGGCCGCGAGGCCGGCATCCGTTTAAGGCGCAAGTTATCGACCGGATCATCTACATCGATGATCTGATACGGCTGCCGGATATCTGACAACTGCCTGCGACGGGAACGTTTTCAATCCTGTCGGCGCAGGTCAGCGGCCGAAGAGGCGGATCACTCGGCCCGTTCGGTCATCGACAGGCGGGCCGGGATGCCTGGTCACGACCGTCCGGCCGTACCGGCCAGGCGAGGGGGACGGCAGGATGGGTCCGTCCGCGAGACTGGGAGAACAAGTTGGACAGCACGCCCGATACAGCTACGCCCGAGACGGTGGCTGTAGTCGTCGTCACCTACAACAGCGAGCGGTTGCTGCCGGACCTCATCGCTTCGCTCGGACCCGGCCTGGCCGGGGTCGGCTGGCATCTCACCGTCGCCGACAACGCCTCCGCCGACGACTCGGTGGGCGCGGTGCGCCGGTTGGCGCCGGACGCCACGGTGGTCGAGATGGGCCGCAACGCCGGGTACGCCGCGGGCATCAACGCGGCGGTCGCCAAGGCCGGCCCGTTCAGCGCGGTCCTGGTGCTCAACCCGGATGTCCGGCTCACCCCCGGCTGCATCACCACCCTGCTCGAGGTGCTGCGCAAGGACGGCACCGGCATCGCCGTGCCGTTGCTGGTCGACGGCGACGACCGCCTGATCCACACCATGCGCCGTGAGCCCGGCACGTTCCGGGTGCTCGGCGACGCGCTGCTCGGCGCGGTCCGGGCCGGGCGCTACCCGGCGTTCGGCGAAATGGTCACCGACGAGCGGCTCTACGCCGACGAGCGGCTGACCGACTGGGCCGAGGGTTCCACGGTGCTGATCAGCGCCGAGTGCTGGAACCGGGTGGCGCCGTGGGACGAGTCGTTCTTCCTCTACTCGGAGGAGACCGACTTCGCGCTGCGGGCCCGCGACGCCGGGTTCGCCACCCGGTTCACGCCGGCCGCCCGCGCGGTGCACCTGGAGGGTGACTCCAAGGTGTCGCCGGGGCTGTGGACGCTGCTGACCCTCAACAAGGTGCGCCTCTACGGCCGCCGGCGCGGGAAGGTGGCGGCCAGCGCGTTCTGGGCGGCGCTGCTGCTACGCGAGGCGAGCCGGGCGGCTCTGGGCAAGGAGCCGAGCAAGATGGCGGCGCGGGCGCTGGTGAGCCCGGCCCGGATGCGCGAGGCGCCGGGACCGCACACGGTGCACCGGCCGAAGAAGTAACGAAGAAGCGCCCGGGGCCACAGGCTCCGGGCGCTTCTCTTTCGGCTATCGCAGGCGCTTGACGGCGCCGACGGCTTCCAGCTTGAGCTTGCTCAGCACGCCCGGCCCGACCAGGGCCTCGGCCCGCAGCGACGCCGGGGTGTCGTCGCGGCGCACGCTGTAGCGCGGCTGCAGCCAGGCGTTCGCCCGGGCCTTGCGGCGGTCGCTGGTGAACACCCGGGTGTAGCCGAGCGCGCGCATCCGGGTGAGCAGCTGCCGGTCGTACCGGCCGAGCGGGCAGGCCGCGGTGGTGACCGGGGTGCCGGTGACCGCGGCGATCTGCTCGCGGGCGGTGACCAGCTCGACGTCACTGGTCGCCGCGTCCATGCCGCGCCACGGCTTGTGCCACATGCCGTGGGTGCCGATCGCCATGCCCGCGCCCTGCAGCGCGTGGATCTGCTCGGTGCTCAGGCTGCCGGCCGCGTCGAGCCGGCTGGCCAGCACGAAGAACTCCGCGGTCAGGCCGCGCTCGACCAGACCGGGCAGGCCGAGCTCGGCGTCCGAGGCGTTGCCGTCGTCGAAGCTGATCCGGACCGAGGGCCACTCACGGATCTCGTCCAGGACCGCCGCGTAGAGGTCCTCGCTGATCCAGTACCGGTCCTCGCCCGGCTCCAGCTCGCGCTGCGGCGTACCGATGCCGTGGAAGCAGATGTTGATGACGGTGTCGTTCTGCATGTCGTCCCTATCGCCTCGGCGCCGGATCAGCTGCGGAGTCCTGCCGCGACGATTCGTCACGGCCCCACGCCGCGCCGCCGTCGCCGGCCTGCTGAGCGGCACGCGCCGCCTTCATCGTGATCGCCACGTAGACCACGGCGGCCGGCGCCAGCCACGGTTTCGGCAGCACCACGTCGCGCAGCCAGGAGAGCCGGGCGGCCGGGCGTACCGGAACGGTGATCTCGCCGCGCTCGGCCGCGGCCCGCATCGCGGCGTTCCCGCCGCGCACTCGGACCAGGCGTTTCACCAGGTCGTCGGTCCGCCGCGGGGTTTCCACCTTTGCGGTGTACGCCGTGACGTGCGCCTTCTCCGCCTGGCTGAACTGTGAGTCCAGGAACAGGTCGTCCGCGACCAGCTCGGGGAACGTGCCGAACCGGGCCCGCCCGGCGGCGGAGACGGCCAGTACCCCGCGGCCGAACAGCCCGTCGCGGAACACCGGCAGCCGGCCGTGCACCGCGAAGTACGCGCGGACCGCGACCGGCCGCCCGTCGAGCACCAGCTGCCGTCCCACGGTGGCGGCCAGCGCCCCGCGGTCGAGGGCCTCGCCCAGCGCGCGCACCGCGGCGGTGCTGAGCACGATGTCGGCGTCCAGGTAGATCCGCGGGAACCCGACGGCCACCTCGTCACCGGCGTTGAGCGCGTGCGCCTTGCCCGGCGTGGCCAGGTCGAGCACGCGTACGCCGGGGCGGGTGGCGGCGGCCACGGTGTCGTCGGTGCAGCCGTTGGCCACCACCGTCACGTCGAACTCGCCCGGCGCCGCACCGGCGAGCAGGGCGTCGAGGCAACGGCCGATGACCGCCGCCTCGTTGTGTGCGGCGATGACGATGCTGGTCACGGCTGGTCCACCCGGGCGGGTGCGTCGGAGCCGGTGCGCTGGCGCGGGATCTGGGCGGTCGGTGTGGCGCCCCGGCCGCGCAGGCGCTTGGCGAGCAGCCGCTCGAAGACCGCGGCGTACGGGCCGGCCTGGTGCTCCCAGGACAGCTTGCTGAGGAACCGGTCGCGGCCGAGCTTGCGCATCTGGCGGCGGCGGTCCGGGTCGTCGAGCAGCTCGTTGAGCATGCCGGCGAACTCGGCCGGGGCACCGGTCGGCACGTACGCGCCGGCGTCGCCCAGGGTGCGGCGGGTCTCGATGCCGTCGGCGGCGACCACGGGCAGGCCCCGGCCGACGTACTCGACGGTCTTGGCCATCGTGGAGAGCTGGTTCATCCGGGTCGGCAGGTCCGGCTGGATCGCGATGGTGGCCGAGCGCAGCACCTCGTCGACCTGGTCGCCGTTGAGCCAGCCGGTCAGCTCGACCACGTCCTCGAGGCCGCGCTCGGCGATCAGGGTGGCCACCGACTGCATGCTCTCGCCGTCGCCGGCGAGCACGACCTTCCAGCCGCCCCGGCCGCGCAGCTTGATCAGCTCGTCGGCGGCCAGCACCACGCCTTCGACGTTGTCCTGCGGGCCGAAGACGCCCAGGTACACGATCTTGCGGACGCCGTCCTCGGCGATGATCTCCTCGGGGTCGCCGTCGACGGCGATCTCCTTCAGCGACGGGCCGTTGCGGACCACGGTCACCTTGTCCGGGTGCACACCCTTGCGGACCGCGTTGTCCTTGAACGACTCGTTCGTCGCGACGACCTCGGTAGCGGTGCGTAGCGTGAGCCACTCCAGAGCGTTGAGCATCCGCAGCACCCACTTGTTGGGCTCGCCGCCGCGGGAGATGTAGACCTCCGGGCACAGGTCGTGGTGGTCGAACACCCAGGGCCGGCCGATCGCGCGCAGCGCCAGGGCGAGCGGCCAGTAGACGTCCGGCGGGTTGCAGACCTGGACGGCGTGCGCGCGGCCGGAGAAGATCTCGCCGATCAGCCGGGTCGCGATGCAGGCGAACGACCAGCCGAACTCGACACCGAACGTGAGGATCCCGCTACCGTAGACCTTGACCGGGTACGGCTTGAGCCGGGTGTTGCGGCTGCCCGGCAGCACCTTCAGGTTCTTGTCACCGCGCGGCGCGATGACCGTCACGTCGAAGCCCTTGGCCTCCAGCGTCAGGCACTCCCGGATGACTCGACGGTCACGTTCGGCCGGCAAGTTGGCGATGAGAATGGTGACGTGCGGATTTCTTGGCATCGTCTCGTCTAGCCCCCTGGATCGAATGGTTCGCAGGAAACAGTGTCCGATGCCGCTGACGGCGAACACCGGCTGACCGGGCGAGTTCAGATCGTCCGTTTCACTTAGACGGTCATCTTGATCCACATTAGGGTTAATGCCCGTTTTGGGTGACACCTCCCGGGCGCCGGTTATGCCCCGCGAATGCACTGTAGATATTGACCCTGATGTACGTTATTGCGCATTGTCGCGGCGACGTCACGTACGGTGATCTTGGGGTTGTCTTGATGCGGACAGTGGAGTGTGGACGGAGCGCCGGGGCACAAAAAAGCCACCGCCGCGGGAGCGCGACGGTGGCTTCGGGTGACGGTCGGGTCAGCGCAGAGTGGCGTAGAACGCGAGCAGGTCGGCCCGCAGCCCCTCCTCGTGGTAGCGGGAGAGGATCTCCTTGGACGCCGCCTGCCCGGCCGCGGCCAGCGTCGCCGGGTCCCGGCCCAGGATCTGTTCGACGGCGACCGCGAAGGCCAGCAGGTCGGCCTCGGCCACCGGCGTGCAGAACGCCGGGTCGAAGAAGTCCCGCCCGGCCAGCCCGGTGAAGCCCACCACGTAGGCGCCGCTGGCCATCGCCTCGGCCGGCGGCAGGCCGAAACCCTCCCGTTCGCTGAAGCTCAGGAAGACCGCGCAGCCGCGCAGCGCCTCGGCGGTCTGCGCCTCGCCGAGCCCGTCGATCGGGGTCAGCTCCCAGCCGTCCAGCACGCCCCGGGCGCGCAGGATGTGCAGCAGCTGCTCCTGCTCCTCGGCCCGGCGCCGCGGCATGTACCCGATCCGCCGTCCGGCCGGCGCGCTGCCGGGATGGAAGACCCGCTCGTCCACCACCACCCGGGCGATGTGCGTCGGCAGCGCCGGGAAAGCGTGCCTGAGCAGGGCTGCGTTGTCCTCGGAGACGGTCAGCAGCGCCTGCAGCCCGGCCACCGCGGCATACGGCGCCCCCGGCCCGGTCGCCCCGAACGGCACCCGGGAGAACGTCTGGTACGCGTTCTGATTGAAGATCACCTTGCGGACGGCGGGCGGCAGCGCGGCCAGGCCCGGGCCGTAGAACTCCGGCACCACCAGCAGGTCGCTGCGGCCCAGCGTCACGTCCCGGGCAGCCAGCACCCGGGTGTCGTTGGCGAACCAGCCGACCCGGAAGCCGGGCTTCTCGTGCAGCACCGCGGCCTTCAGACCGGCGGCGTTGAGCAGGTCGACGTGCCGGTAGATGACCCGGATGCCGCCGGACGGGCTGCTCTCGTCCGGGCTCAGGTAGTAGATGGTGTCGGTGCCCGGCGCGGTCGCGTCGTAGCGGACCCCGGCCGGGGTGCGCCGGCGCAGGTCGCGGCTGCCGGCCGCGCGTAGCAGGGCCTCGCGGACCGGGCGGACGATCGCATTCGTCATAACAGGTGGTGCTCCACGAGTCTCGATTCCGGCCGGTTTCGGCCACCTCGCAACCATTCCGGGCCAGATGGCGGCTGGCAACCACCGTTCGTACCGGCGAGCGCGTCCAATTGCCGACCGGTTCCGTGACGAGAAGTACCCTATTATCGATATTGCCGCGTCACTGTGACGCATATCGTCGGTGGCCTGCATCGCGCACGCTCGGTAGGCACTGGCGCCACCCGGGCGGTGCCCACTAGGTTCTACCCGCTGGTCGGCCGTTGGGCCCCGGCTTTTCAGTACATACATCAGGTAAAGGGCAAGGGGAACGTGTGGACCTCTGGGACATGACCAAGCTGCTCTTCCGGCGTTGGTACCTCTCACTCCCGATGCTCCTGGTGACCTTGGTGCTCGTCGGTGTCGCTGCCGTGACCGTCAAACCGGACTACAGCGCCGTCGGGCACATCCAGTTCATTCCGCCGGTGGGCACCACGGCCAAGGACGGGTCGAAGAACCCGATCGACAACCCTTGGTGGGAGCTCGGATACGAGGCACTGGCCAACGCCACCGTCATCGACGTGACCAAGAAGTCGGTCCTCGAGGACATGGTCAAGGACGGGCTGAGCGACAACATCACGGTCACCATCGACCAGGTGCCGCTGTTCGGGATCGAGGCGGTCGGCGACTCACCGGAGCAGGCGACCCAGACGGTGCAGTACGTGCAGAAGGCGATCGCCGACGCGGTCGCGCGGCGTCAGGAGACGCTGCGGGTTACCAAGAGCCAGACCATCACCATGCTGGAGCTCGACGACGGCAGTGAGGTCACGGTCAAGAACTCCAAGATCATGCGGGTCATGGTGGTCGCTGGTGGTCTCGGCCTGCTGCTGACCGCCGGGTTCACCATCGGCGTGGACGCGCTGCTGCGTGCCCGGGCCCGCCGGCGCAACGAGGACGACGAGCCGGAGACGGTGGGTTCCGCGGTCGGCGCCGCGTCGCTGGACGGGCGCAACGGCACCTCGGTGCCGCCGAGTTTCGAGGCGACCCAGACGGTCATCCACCCGCGCGCCACGCAGTCGCCCCGGTCCACCCCGGCGCCGGGCAAGAGCGAGCCGGCCCGGCCGGCCAACGGCAACAACAACGGCAACGGTGGCGGCGCTCCGGCGCAGCGCCGCGGTTCCTCGGACGGCACGTACCGCTCGAACCAGGGCTCCGGCCCGGCCGCCGACCCGCGGCTCGAGCAGGCACCGGCCGACGCCACGATCGTCCTGCCCCCGTGGGGCGGCGGGAAGCGTGACGACAAGAAGGCCGAACGTCGTTGAGTTCGGCGGCCGTCTCACACCCGGTCGACTTCGAGCCGTCACTGCTCGAGCAGCACACGTACGGCTCGCGCCGGCGCCGGACGACGATCGACGTCGTCTCGGTGCTGGTGGTCATGCTGGTGCTGCTGTACGTCATGCCGGGCACGCTGATCGTTCCGAACCTGACCTACGCGGGCCGGCCGGCGCTGCTGCTGGCCATGCTGATGTTCGCCTGGTGGTGCCTGGCCCGGCTCAGCCCTAGGCTGCTGCTGGTCGGGCCGCAGCCGATCCGCTGGTTCCTCGGGTTCTACCTGGTCGCCAACCTGTTGTCGTACATCGCGGGGCTGTTGCGCGGTCTGCCGACGCAGGAGGCCAACGCGCAGAACTTCGCGATGCTGCAGCTGTTCGAGTTCCTCGGGGCGGCGCTGATCGTGGCCGACGGGGTGCAGAACTGGGAGCGGCTCAACCGGCTGCTGCGGGTGATGGTCTACTGCGCCGGTTTCATGGCCGTGGTCGGCATCGTCCAGGCGGTGCTGAAGTTCGACATCTCGCAGTACTTCGTGATCCCCGGCCTGGAGCTCAAGGGCGGCCTGGCCGGCTTCAGCGACCGTGGTGACGCCGGGCAGTTCCGGATCGCCGGCACCACCACGCACTACATCGAGTTCAGCGCCGTGGTGGCGATGATGGTGCCGTTCGCCATCCACGTCGCCCGGTTCGCCAAGACGAAGTTCCAGCGCCGGGCGGCCGCGGTCTGCGGTTTCCTGCTGGCCATCGCGAACCCGATGTCGATCTCCCGGACCGGCATCGTGGCGCTCGTCATCGCGCTGCTGATCATGGTGCCGATCTGGTCCTGGCGGATGCGCTACACGTTCATGTACATCGGCGTCTTCGCGATCGTCTCGATCATGATGGTCAAGCCGGGTGTGCTCGGCACGCTGAAGGCGATGTTCCTCAACGTCGGTGTCGACCCGAGCATCGCCGGCCGCACCAACGACTACGCCATGGTCGGGCACTTCTTCGACCAGCGGCCGTGGCTCGGGCGCGGTCCGCGGACCCTGCTGGCCGACCCGGTGCGGGACACCATCCTGGACAACCAGTGGCTCTACACGCTGGTCACCGGCGGCATGATCGGTGTGCTGGCGCTGCTGCTGGTGCACGTCGCGTCGATCACCCTGGCGGTCATCGCGCTGCGGCGTTCCAAGCTCGAGGAGGACCGGCACCTGTGTGCCGCGCTCATCTCGGCGCAGGTGGTCGCGATCGTGGTCGGCGGCACGTTCGACTCGATGTACTACACGACGTTCTCCATCACGGTGGCCCTGTTCGTCGGCCTCTGCGGGGTGGTCTGGCGGTTCAGTCATCCGGCCCGAACAATCCGGACATCGGGTGTGCACACGCAGTCGTAAGTCTTAAGCAAGAAATAAGGGAAAGCGGCCCGGTAAAGGTGGAACTCCCACCTTTACCGGGCCGCTTTCGTCGTGCCGGGATCAGCCGCAGTCGCCGATCTTCTTCTTCTCCTTGATGATGGCGCCGGTGTCGAAGTTGAAGGTCACCATCGCGTTGTCACCCCAGTCGCCGACCTTGCTGCAGTCGACCTCGGCCGGGCCGTACCCGGGGGTGTTCTCGACGACCTTGTTGCCGGTGACCACCGGGAACGAACCACCGGTCAGGCGCATGCTGTAGCCGCCGCCGGCCAGCAGGTTGTCCTCGACGGTGCCGCCCGCGTTGCCCTGGTCCGGGATGAAGATCGGCGCGGTCGGGCAGTCGTCGAGCCGCTGGTCGATCGTGTTGTGCACGATGTTCACGGTCGGGCCGCCGTAGCTCTGGATGCCGTCGCCGTGCGGGTCACCGGTCTGGCAGAGGCCCGGCGGGATCGCCAGCTGGGCGAACGAGTCCTTGATGGTGACCGTGCCGGAGCCGGTGACGCCCTCGGCGCCGACCCGCCAGCCCTCCATCCGGTTGACCACCTTGCAGCGCAGGCAGGTGTAGTTGGCCACGCCGAACGCGTACTGGCTGTTGTCGGAGAACTCCTGGCCGGGCGGGTTGACCACCTCGGTGTCGGCGATCAGCAGGCCGCCGTAGACCTTGTCGGAGATGTAGTTGTCGATCGTGCCGTAGACCCGGGTGCGGCGGATCTGCACGTTCGCGGCCTTCACCGCGATGCTGCCGGTGACCAGGTAGTCCGAGATGACCGTGCCGGACTTGGTGATGGTCAGGTCGCCGACGGTGGTCTTCGGCTTCCAGCCGGACGGTACGCCGGTGCAGGCCTTCGTCGGGTACTTCGGCAGGCCGCAGCGGCCGCCGGAGCCGGCGCTGGTGGTGCTCTTCTTCGTGGTGGCCTTGGGCGTCGCCGAGCTGGCCGGCGCCGACACCGAGGCCGAGGGGGACAGCGGCACTGACGCGGACGCCGACGGGAGCACCGACGCGGACGCTCCGGCGCCCAGCGGCTGCTGCGCCGAGGGGGCCAGTGCCGCGGTGTCCCGCGCGTCGAGGCTGGTGGGCGTGCCCTTGTCGCCGAAGTAGGAATTCACCGCGAATCCGGCGGACCCCAGAACGACAATCGCGAGCAGCAGATAACCGCCGACGACGCGGCGAGATGGATTTTCGCCGAATAAATTGCGACGGTGCTTCATGCGGTAAGACTCCTCATAAATCCGGCTCCGCCGTATGCGCGCGCGGTACGTTGCCGACCGCATCGCACAATATACGTACGTCAAGAGCCTGTGGGCCCTCGGCCGAAAGAGCTGAAAGCGACATCTCGCGAGGTACTCGGCGATTCACGGCGATCGTCGTGTCGGCTGTCACACCGGTTCAATCCGCGTCTGACGCCTATCCGCCACTTGGATGCCGGCCGTTCCGCGACGCGGGATATCGTCGCCTGGCGGGAACCGGCGGAGTGGGGGAAGTCGGTGCGGTCATTGTCAAGCGTCTGTTCGCACGGGACCGGCGCACCGGACGGCCCGAGCGGGTGGCGGTCCGGACCGGCGTGGGTCGGAGCCTGTGGCAATATTCGGTCCGGTGGCGGCAGCCCGCGCCGGCGGGGCGCTAAGGTCAGCCCGGGCCGGGGACATCACCCGCAGCGGCGCGCGTGCAGACGTCGGTTTTCCGGTCCGGTAACCAGGGAAAAATCAGGGGAGTTCTCGTTGACCGTCCACATCGGCTTCATTCGTCGGGAAGCCTGATGGCCGCGAAGTTGGCCCCGATCACCGCGGCCGAGATCCCCGCAGTCGCCCGCTTCCTGCACGAGCACCTCAACTCCCGCGTCCCGGCGCAGGCCTGGGAACGTGCCGTCCAGGTGCCGTGGAAGGTCTCCGCGCCGAACCACGGCTTCCTGCTGCGCGACGACGACGGCCGGGTGGTCGGCGCATACCTGGCGTTCTACTCCGAGCGCACCGTCGGCGGCCAGGTGCGCAAGTTCTGCAACCTCGGCGCCTGGTGCGTGCTGCCGGAGCAGCGGTTCCACAGCCTCAAGCTGCTCAAGGCGCTGCTCGGCCAGCCGGGGTACGAGTTCACCGACCTCTCGCCGAGCGGCACCGTGGTGCCGATGAACACCCGGCTCGGCTTCACGTTCCTGGACACCGCCACCTCGGTCACACCGAACCTGCCCTGGCCGGCGCTGCCGCTGGGCGCGCGGGTGAGCGCCGATCCGGCCGTGCTGGAGAACACCCTGACCGGCGCGGACCTGCAGATCTACCGGGACCACGCGGGCACCGCCGCGGCGCGGCACGTGGTGCTCACCCGCGGCGGGAGGTACTGCTACGTGGTCTTCCGCACCGACCGGCGCAAGGGCCTGCCGTTCTTCGCGTCGATCCTGCACGTCAGCGACCCGGAGCTGTTCCGCGCGATGCTGCGCCGCTTCCAGAGCCACCTGCTGCTGCGGCACGGGATCCCGGCGATGCTGGCCGAGCCGCGCGTGATCGGGCACCGACCACCGCTGTCCCGGATGCTGGCCGCCCCGCGCCGCAAGATGTTCCGCAGCGCCGACCTCCAGGACCGCGACATCGACTATCTCTACAGCGAGCTGACCTGCCTGAGCTGGTGACACCGGCCGCGCTGTTTCCACCCTCACCAGAAAAGGTATGCCCGAAATGCGCATGCAACTGCACGGCCTGCTGGCCGACGCGGCCGGCCGCTCAGGCGACGCCCCGGCGCTGACCTTCCGCGACGACACCCGGACCTACGCACAGCTGTGGGACGACGTGCGGGCCGCCGGCGCCGGCCTGCACGGGCTCGGCCTGGCCCGCGGCGAGCGCGTCGCGGTCTACCTGGACAAGCGGATCGAGACGGTCACCGCGATCTTCGGCGCCTCGGCGGCCGGTGGCGTGTTCGTGCCGGTCAACCCGATCCTGCGGGCCAAGCAGGTCGGCTACATCCTGGCCGACTGCGACGTACGGGTCCTGGTCACCAGCGCCGACCGCCTTGAGACGCTGCGCGAGGAACTCGACCGGATCCCGTCGCTGCGCTCGGTGGTGCTGGTCGGCGGGGCCACGGCCGAGGCGCCGGCGAGCGGCGCGTACACCGTGACCGCCTGGGAGGACCTGGCCACCGGCGAGCTGCCGGCCAGCCCGGCGATCGACGTCGACATGGCGGCGATCCTCTACACCTCCGGCAGCACCGGCAAGCCCAAGGGCGTGGTGCTCTCGCACCGCAACGTGCTGGTCGGCGCGGAGAGCGTCAGCTCGTACCTGCGGATGACCGCGGACGACGTGATCCTCTCGGTGCTGCCGCTCAGCTTCGATGCCGGGTTCAGCCAGCTCACCACGACGTTCGCGGTCGGCGCGCACGTGGTGCTGACCAACTACCTGCTGCCTCGCGACGTGGTGCGGCTCTGCGCCAAACACCAGGTGACCGGCCTGACCTGTGTGCCGCCGCTGTGGATCCAGCTGGTCGAGCAGAGCTGGACGGCGGAGTCCGGCGGGCAGCTGCGGTTCTTCGCCAACACCGGCGGCCGGATGCCGAAGACCACCCTGGACAGCCTGCGGGCGATCTTCCCGGCCGCGAAGCCGTTCCTGATGTACGGCCTCACCGAGGCGTTCCGCTCCACCTACCTCGACCCGGCCGAGGTCGACCGCCGCCCCGACTCGATCGGCAAGGCGATCCCGAACGCCGAGATCCTGGTGCTGCGCCCGGACGGCACCGAGTGCGACCCGGGTGAGGAGGGCGAGCTGGTGCACCGCGGCGCCCTGGTCGCGATGGGCTACTGGAACGACCCGGCGCGCACCGCGGAGCGCTTCAAGCCGCTGCCCGGTGTCGCCGGTGGCGCGCTGCTCACCGAGCTGGCGGTCTTCTCCGGCGACTCGGTCAAGCGCGACGAGGAGGGCTTCCTCTACTTCGTCGGCCGCGCCGACGAGATGATCAAGACGTCCGGGTACCGGGTCAGCCCGACCGAGGTGGAAGAGGTCGCGTACGGCACCGGCCTGATCCGCGACGCGGTCGCCCTGGGCGTGCCCGACCCGCAGCTCGGCCAGCGGATCGTGCTGATCGTCAGCCCGGCCGGCGCCGACGAGCTGGACCCGGCCGCGGTCAAGGCGCTGCTGAAGAAGGAGCTCCCGCTCTACATGCTGCCGAAGGACGTCATCGTGCGCCCGGAACTGCCCCGGTCGCCGAACGGCAAGTTCGACCGCAACCTGCTACGTCAGGAGCTGAACGCGTGACCCAGCACCCCTCCGCCGCCGCCTTCGCGCAGATCGACGGCCAGCTCGCCGTCGGTGGCGTACCGGTCGGCCGGCTCGCCGAGCGGATCGGCAGCACGCCGTTCTTCGCCTACGACCGGGCGCTGATCACCGAGCGGGTCGCTCTGCTGCGCGCCACCCTGCCGGCCGCGCTGCAGCTCAAGTACGCCATCAAGGCCAACCCGATGCCCGCCGTGGTGCAGCAGCTCAGCGGCCTGGTCGACGCGCTCGACGTGGCCTCGGCGCTGGAGATGCGGGTCGCGCTGGACACCCCGATGCCGGCGAGCAAGGTGAGCTTCGCCGGGCCCGGCAAGACCGACGCCGAGCTGCGCCAGGCGGTCGCCGCCGGCGTCACCGTCGAGCTGGAGTCGGCGAACGAGGCCGCCCGGCTGGCGCGCGCCGGTGAGTCGCTGGGCATCCGCCCCCGCGTCGCCGTACGCGTCAACCCGGACTTCGCGGTCAAGGGCTCCGGCATGCGGATGGGCGGTGGCCCCCAGCAGTTCGGCGTCGACGCGGAGCTGGTGCCGGGACTGTTGAAGGACCTGGCCGGCACCGACCTCGAGGTGCTGGGCTTCCACGTGTTCGCCGGGTCGCAGAACCTGCGCGCGGACATCATCTGCGAGGCTCAACGTCGTACCGTGGAACTGCTCTTGCGTCTTGCCGAAGACGCGCCGGAAGCGGTCCGCTATCTGAACCTCGGCGGGGGTTTCGGTATCCCCTACACCGACCGTGACGTGCCGCTGGACCTGGCCGCGATCGGCGCGAACCTGGACACGCTGATCAGCGACGAGATCGCGCCCCGGCTGCCGGACGCGCAGGTGGTGATCGAACTCGGTCGTTACCTGGTCGGCGAGGCCGGCGTCTACGTGACCCGGGTCGTCGACCGCAAGGTGTCGCGCGGCAAGACCTACCTGGTCGTCGACGGCGGCATGCACCACCAGCTCGCCGCGTCCGGCAACTTCGGCCAGGTGATCCGGCGCAACTACCCGATCGCGGTGGCCAACCGGGTCGCCGCCGAGCCGGTCGAGCCGGTCACCGTGGTCGGCTCGCTGTGCACCCCGCTGGACCTGCTCGGCGACAACGTGACGCTGCCCGAGGCGTCGGTCGGCGACCTCATCGTGATCTACCAGGCCGGCGCGTACGGCCTGACCGCCAGCCCCACCGCATTCCTCAGCCACCCGGCGCCCGCCGAGGTGCTCCTGTGAACCACCCCACCGCCTCCGGAGGCAAGAGCATGGAACTGACCGGTACGACGATCGAGGACACCAAGGCCGTGCTGGTCTCCGTGCTGGGCATCGAGGACCGCGCCGCGAGCATCGGCGCCGGCACCGAGCTGCTGGGCAGCCTGCCCGAGCTGGACTCGATGGCCGTGCTCGAGCTGGTCGCCGCGCTCGAGGAGAAGTTCGGCATCACCATCGACGACGACGACGTGACCGCCGACGCCTTCGAGACCCTCGGCACCCTCGCCGCGCTGGTCGACGAGAAGCAGTCCTGATCCTCCATGAGCGTGCGTACCGCCCCTCGTCCGTTGACCACCCGGCCCACGGTCTCGGTGGTGATCCCCTGTTACAACTACGGTCACTTCCTGCCGCAGTGCGTCGCGAGCGTGCAGTCCCAGGGTGACCAGGTCGACCTCGAGATCATCATCGTCGACGACAAGTCACCGGACGGCAGCGTCGAGGTGGCCTACAAGCTCGCCGCCGACGACAGCCGGATCCGGGTGATCGCGAACGAGGTCAACAAGCGGCACATCGCGACGTACAACACCGGTCTGGACGCCGCGACCGGTGACTACGTGGTGCTGCTCTCCGCCGACGACCTGCTGGCGCCGGGCGCGCTGGGCCGGGCCTGTGCCCTGCTCGAGGCGCACCCGGAGGTCGGTTTCGTCTACGGCTTCTGCCCGGACTTCAACGAGCAGCCGCCGCCGCCGAAGACCGACGTACGGTCCTGGTCGGTGTGGTCCGGCGAGGAGTGGCTGGCCGAGCTGACCCGCCGCGGCCACAACGTGGTGATGTGCCCCGAGGTCGTCATGCGCACCTCGGTCTACCGCGAGCTCGGCGGGTACGAGGCCCGGCTGCCGGCCACCGCCGATTTCTACCTGTGGATGGCCGCGGCCACCCGCGGGTCGGTCGGCCGGGTCAACGGCACCGACCAGGCGTACTACCGCGTGCACGGCAACAACATGCACATCGAGCAGTACGCCGGCGTCTACACCGACATGGCCGGGCGTCGTCAGGCGTTCGACGTGCTCTTCGCCGACCACCGCGATCACCTGCCCGACCCGGACCGGCTGGAGCCGGCCGTGCGGCGGGTGCTGGCCAAGGACGCGCTGGTGCTGGCGTGCCGGGCGTACGACCGGGGTGACGAGAAGATGTTCGCCCAGGCCAAGGAGTTCATGGACTTCGCCGCCGAGACGGACAGCTCGGTCAAGGACACCGCGCTGTGGCGGGCCACCGCCAAGCGCATCGACCGGCACAAGAACGGCCGGGGTCGCGCGCCGCTGCACCACGTGGCCGCGGTCCTCGACGACCTGCAGGGCAAGGTGCGCTGGCGCCGGTGGCGCCGGTACGGCCTGTGAGCGCCGAGACCGCCACCGGCTCCACCACCGGTGGCCTCGGCAAGATGCTGGCGAAGGCGGCGTTCTGGAGCGCCGCCAACACCGCGCTGCTGCGCCTCGGCCAGCTCGCGATCAGCATCGTCATCGCCCGGCTGGTCGCGCCGGACGAGTTCGGCGTGTTCGTGGTGGCGCTCACCGTCTACCAGATCGTGATCAGCTTCAGCGAGTTCGGGGTCAGCACCGCGCTGGTCCGGGAGATCGACAACGCGGATCGGATCGGGCCCACGGTGGCCACCATCGCGATCGTCAGCAGCAGTGCGCTGGCGGTCCTGATGTTCCTCAGCGCGCCCTGGATCTCCAGTGCGCTGGGCGCTCCGGCGGCGGCCGACGCGGTGCGGGTGCTGGCCATCCCGCTGCTGCTGGCCGGCCCGACCGCGGTGCCGGCCGCGCTGATGGCCCGGGACTTCCAGCAGGGCCGCAAGATGATCACCGACGTGAGCAGCTTCGTGGTCGCCAACGGCCTGCTGCTGATCCTGGCGATCAACGGTGGCGGCGTGATGGCGCTGGCCTGGTCGCGGGTCGCCGGTCAGGTCGCCTCGGCGGTGCTGATCTTCATCGTCTCGACCAAGAACTACCGGCCCGGGTTCGACAAGCGGGAGGCCAAGCGCCTGCTGCGCTTCGGCATGCCGCTGGCCGGCGCGAACATCGCCGGCTTCACCCTGGCCAACGTCGACTTCATGGTGATCGGCCGGATCGCCGGCGCCACCCAGCTGGGCTATTACAACCTGGCGTTCACGGTGTCGAGCTGGCCGCCGAACGTGTTCACGGTGATCCTCTACAGCGTCACGCTCCCGGCGCTGGCCCGGGTCAAGGGCGGCATCACCGAGATCACCCGGCACGTGTCGGCCGCGCTGTCGGCACTGTGCGCGGCGTCGTTCCCGGTCACCACGGCCTGCGTGGTGCTCGCGCACCCGCTGGTCACGCTGGTCTACGGGGACCGGTGGGCGCCGGCCGCGACCATCCTCGGCGTACTGGCGATCTTCGGCTCGATCCGCGTGATCATCTCGCTCTTCTCCGACGTGCTGGTCGCGCTGGAGAAGACGAACCGGCTGTTCCACCTGCAACTGGTGTGGCTGGCCGTGCTCACCCCCGTGATGATCCTCGGCGTGATGTGGGGTGACGGCATCGGCGCCGGCGTGGCCCAGGTCGCGGTGTCGCTGCTGGTGGTCACCCCGATCTATCTGGTGGTGCTGGTCCGGTCGGCCGGGCTGCCGCTGGAGCCGCTGGTCCGTCCGGTCGTGCTGCCGCTGCTCGCGGCGATCGCGTCCGGGGTGGCCGCGCACTTCGCCGCCGAGACGGTGGACAGCGCCCTGGCCAAGCTGGTCGTCGGGCTGCTCGCGCTGCTCGCGGTGTACCTGCTGGTGCTCGGCCGCTGGCTGCTGCGTCTGGTCAAGGAGCTCAAGGCGCTCTACGGCCGCCAGCCCCTGTCCGAGGCCGACACGCAGGTGATCGCGCTGAGCGAATTGAAGAAAGAAGAGGAACTGCTGTGAGCCGGCTGACCGAACGCGCCCGGGTCGCCACGCCCGAGCCCACGCCCGCCCGGGGCGCGCTGATCTCGGTGGTCATCCCGACCTACAACTACGGCCACTTCCTGCCGCAGAGCGTCGGCAGCGTGCTCGCCCAGCAGGGTGTCGAGACCGAGGTGATCGTGGTCGACGACTTCTCGACCGACGACACCGCCGAGGTGGCCGCGAAGATGGCCGCCGCCGACCCCCGGGTCAAGCTGGTCCGCAACTCGACCAACCACGGCCCGTGCGTCGCGTTCAACGACGGCCTGGCCGTGGCGACCGGCGAGTTCGTGGTGCGGCTCGACGCCGACGACCTGATCACCACCGGCTCGTTCCAGCGCGCGGTGGCCCTGTTCGACAGGTTCCCCGAGGTCGGCCTGGTCTACGGCCACCCGCTGCACTTCGAGTCCGAGACGCCGCCGGAACCCCGCACGGACGTCGAGTCGTGGTCGATCTGGTCCGGCGAGGACTGGATCGCCGAACGCTGCCGGCTCGGCGTCAACTGCATCACCACCCCGGAAGCCATCGTGCGGGCCAGCGTCTATGCCGAGATGGGCCCGTGGGACACCCGGATGCGCTACGCCTGCGACATGGAGGCCTGGATGCGGGCCGCCGCAGTCGCCGACGTCGGCCGGATCAACGGCCCCGACCAGGCCCTGCACCGCGAACACAGCGCCAGCCTGAGCGTCAACGCCGGCTCCGGCCGCCTGCTCGACCTGCGCGAACGCCGCGTCGCCTTCGACGTCCTCTTCGAGGGCCCGGGCGGCCGGCTGCCCCGCGGCGCCGAACTGCACGAGACCGCCCGCCGCTCCCTCGCCGTCGAAGCCCTGGACGCGGCCTGCCACGCCTTCGACCGCGGCCTGACCGGCGACGAGCCGATCGACGAGTACATCGCGTTCGCCCTGGAGACCTACCCCCGCGCCAAGGAACTCCCGCACTGGCGCGGCCTGCTCCGCCGCCAGCGCATCGGCGCCAAGGCCTCGCCGTACGTCCCGCTCTTCTTCGCCAACGCGGTCCGCTGGCGAGTCCGCAACGACATCAACCGCCGCCGCTGGGAACGCAAGGGCGTTTAAACCCCATATGGTACGACCGTGGAGCGCCCGCCGCAGGCTACAAGCCACGCTCCAGCCCGGTCCCGCGCCACACCGCAGCCACCCCAGACCGCAGCGCGCCCCCAGACCCCGGCCGGCGCCCAGGGGTGTCTCAGCGCCGCTGAGACACCCCTGAGGCCCAGCCGACTGCAGGGAGGCGCGCTGGGGTCGGGAGTGGGGGCGGTGTCGCGCGGGCCTCACGGGCGGGACTTGGCTCGTAGCCTGCGGGCGGGCGCTCCGTAGTCGTACCAAATGGGGGTTATCCGCGGACGACCGCGGGGGACCAGGCGTCCTGGACCAGCAGCTGGGGTTGGCCGGAGCCGTCGGCCGGGACCTGCCAGACGTCGCTGGAGGCGGAGCCGGCGCCCTCGCGGGGCAAGCCGTAGACGACCGTCTTGTCGTCGAGCCACTCGGCCTGGTCGTCGATGCTGCGGGTTTCGGCGAGTTCGGTGACCGTGCCGGTGCGGAGATCGTAAACGGACAGGCGCCACTTGCCGGCCGGGAGGTCGCCGTGTTTCTTGAAGGCGATCCGGGTGCCGTCGGGGGAGAGCGACGGGCATTCGACGTCGCCGTGCACCGAGGTGACCGTCCGGGCTTTGAGGCTGCCCTTGACCAGCCAGGTCTTGCCGCCGGAGGACGCGGTGGCATAGAACGCGTCGTCGTCGGCGAACGTGACGCCCCACAGGTTCTTGTCCGAGGCGGTGATCACCTTGCCGTCGGCGCGGAGCGTGAACTTCTCGATGTCGCCGACCACCTTGCCGTCGGTACGGGTCACGATGGTGCGGGTGGAGAACTGGCCGGGGTTGGCGTAGGAGTCGCCGAAGACGAACGTGGTGGTGGCGATCAGCGAGCCGTCGCGGGAGAGCCGGGCGCGGCTGGGCAGCCCGGTCAGCGGCAGGTCGCGGACCGGCTTCCAGGACGTGTCGAGCAGCTGGGACTTGTACGTGGTGACCAGCCCCCGGTTCGCCGCCAGGCAGATGGTGTCGGCGCCGGTGGCGTAGACCCGCTCGCAGGCCACGCCGGTGAACGCCCGCGGGCCACCCGCCGCGGTCAGCGGGACCACCGCGATCTGGCCGTAGCCGTCACCGAGCGCGGTGCTGCGGAACACCAGGTGCGGCTGGGCGCGCAGCGCGGACAGGTCGCCGCCGGCCGCGACGGCGGGCGCCTCGGCGACCGTGCGGGCCTGGTCCTGGTGGGACTTCCAGACGTACCCGGCGGCGCCGGTCGCACTGAGCACCAGGATCACGCCGAGCGCGATGCCGCGCTGCTTGACGTTCATCAGGCCACCTGGGCCCGGTCGATGCCACGCAGCAGCCAGCCCGCGGCCGGCACCGCGAGGGCCAGCAGCGCGCCGAAGACCAGCAGCGACTGGCTGGGGCCCCGCAGGCTCCAGTAGACGCCGAACAGCAGCGACGACGCGAACCGGGCCAGCGCCACCACGGTCTGCGCGGCGGCGATCCCGCTGCCCCGGGTCTCCTCGGACACCAGGCGGCTGATCAGGGCCGGCAGCACGCCGTCGGTGGCCGCGTAGAAGACGCCGAGCAGCATCAGGGTGGTCAGGGTCAGGCCGAGCCCGCCGGCCGGCAGCGCGGCGAGCAGGTAGCTCAGCAGCAGCGCGCCGTGCCCGGCCACGAGGACCTTGGCCCGGCCGACCCGGTCGGCGAGCCGGCCCAGCGGCACGGCCAGGGCGAGGTAGGCGACGTTGGTGCCGACGTAGAGCAGCGGGAAGTAGGTGGCGGCGAAGTCGTCGCGCTCCTGCAGGGCCAGGTAGAGGAAACCGTCGCCGACGGTCAGCAGGCCGAGCACCGCCGCGGCGATCAGCGGTTTGCGCAGCTTGCGGCCGCCGACCTCACGCAACACCACGCGGAACCCGACGCGCGCCTTCGCCGCGGCGGTCCGCAGATTCGGTACGAACAGCACGAGTACGGCGACACCGACGACGGCGAACGCGAACGACACCACGAAGATCGAATCGTAGTCGCCGGGGACCGCGGCCAGCAGGGCGAACGCGACGAGCGGCCCGATCGCGGCGCCGATGGTGTCCAGCGTGCGGTGCACGCCGAACGCCCGGCCGAGCATCTTCGGGTCGGTGGACTCGGCGATCAGAGCGTCCCGCGGCGCGGTGCGCAGGCCCTTGCCGAGCCGGTCGCCGGTGACCACCGCGGTGATCGCGGCGAACCCGGCCGCGGGCAGCAGCGCGATCCGGCTGAGCGCGGAGGCGCCGTAACCGAGCACCGCGACCCACTTGGGCTGGCCGTGCCGGTCGGCCGCGTACCCGCCGGCCAGCCGGACCAGCGCGCTGACGCCCTGGTACATGCCGTCCAGGAAGCCGTAGGCGACCGGGCTGAGCCCGACCACGGCGGTCAGGTAGAGCGGCAGGATCGACGAGACGCTCTCCGACGAGATGTCGGTGAGCATGCTGACCACGCCGAGCAGGATGACGGTCGAGGAGACCCGCCGGACGGCGCTGCCGGACTCCGGTTCCTTGTCAGAGCCGGGTCGATCCCGCAGCGAGACGTACATGTGTGGTGTTCCTGCCTTTCGCGCGTGCCCCCGGACACGCTACCGATGCGTGGCCGGGGGCACGTGGTCCGTTCCGCCTTACCTTTTAGCCGCCCGGGGTGAACAAGACGTCCACCCAGTAGTTGCCGTTCGCGGCACTGGCCGGGAAGCCGCCGCCGTACTGGTAGAGGCCGCCACCGGCGACCGACTTCAGCGGCGGGTTGGCGATCTCGGCGGACAGGCCGTTCGCGGTCACCGCGTAGTTGCCCTTGGGGGCGTAGTACGAGACCACGTACTGGGTGCCCGCCGTGATCGACACCGGGTGGGTGAACCGCAGCGTCTGCCAGCCGGAGGCCGTCTCGTCGGCGAACGTGCCGGTGGCCAGCGGCGTGGTGCCGCCGGTGGCCGCCCAGAGGCTGCCGGTGTGCTCACCGGTGTTGCCGGCGCCCTTGAAGAACCGCACGCCGGTGACCTTGCCGTCGACGGTGGAGACGAACTTCATCCCCAGTTCGATGGCGTTCGGGTCGTCCCAGCTGGTGTTGGCCGGGATCGACGTGTCCCCGAGGACCGTCTTGTCCGTGGTTGAGCTCGCGCTCGCCGACGGGCTGGCGGTGGCGCTCGTGCTCGCGCTCGGTGAAGCGCTCGCTGACGGCGACGGTGCCATGGTCGTCGGTGCCGTGGTGGGCGCGGTCGTCGTCGCCGGGGCGCTGGTGGTGGGTGTGGTGGCCGGGGCGGCGGGCGTGGTGCTCGCGGTCCCGGCGGTGAACAGCACGTCCACCCAGTAGTTCCCGGCCGCCGCGTTGCCCGGGAAGCCCCCGCCGTACTGGTACCGGCCACCGTTGGCGACCGACTTCAGCGGAGCGTTCGTCAACGCCGTGGCCAGCCCGTTCGGCGTCACCGCGTAGTGCCCGTTCGGCGCCAGGTAGGAGACCACGTACGGGGTGTTGGCGTTGATCGACACCGGCTGGTCGAAGACCAGGGTCTGCCAGCCGGATGCGCTCTCGGTGCCGAACGTCCCACTGGCCAGCGCCGCGCCGCCACCGGCCGGCCAGAGGCTGCCGGTGTGCGTGCCGGTGTTGCCGCTGCCCTTGTAGAAGCGCACACCCTTGACCTGACCGGCCACGTCCGAGGTGAACGTCATGCCGAGCTCGACCTTGTTCGGGTCGTCCCAGGCGGCGTTCACCGGGGTCGCGGTGTCGCCGAGCAGGGTGGTGACGTCACCGCTCGGCGGCGTCGACGTGGACGGGCTCGGGGTCGGGTCGGTGGGCGTGGTGCCACCACCGGCGGCCACGAAGAGCGGGTCCACCCAGTAGTTGGTGCTCTTGTACGAGCCGCTCGGGAACGTGTCCGAGCCGTACGCGTAGACCCCGTTGTCCCCGGCCGGCCCGGTCAGCGGCGCGTTCACGTGATCGCTGCTGAAGTACTGGCTGGTGACCGCGTAGTCGCCGAACGGCGCGTAGTACGAGGCGACGTACGTGGTCCCGGCCGTGACCGGCACCGGGGTGGCGAAGTACACGTACTGCCAGCCGGTCGCGGTCTCGTCGGCGAACGTGGCCGTGGCGATCGGCGCGCCACCGGTGGCCAGGTACAGGCTGCCGGTGTGCGTGCCGGTGTTGCCCGGTCCCTTGTAGAACCGGACACCGACCACCGAGCCGTTGGCCGACGCGGAGAACTTCACCCCGAGGCTGACCGGCTGTGCGTCGTCGGTGGCCACCGTGGCCGGGGCGTCGCCGTTGGCGAACAGGGTGCTCACCGTGCCCGAACCGGGGCTGGTGGTGAACTTCCAGGCGCGTGCCGAGGTCATCTTGATGCCGGTGGTGTCGGTCGCGGTCACCGAGACGGTGATCTCCTGGCCGGCCGGCAGCGTGGCCGTCGGCGTGAACGTCGCCTTCTTGGCGGCCGCGTCGTAGCTGACCGCGCCGGCGATCGTGGTGGTGCCGTTCTTGACGGTGAACTTCACCTTGTCCGGGTCGACCGTCTTGCTGAAGGTGGCCGTGATCAGCGAGGAGGTCGCCACGTACTCGGCGTCGGCCTGCGGCGAGATCTCGGTGACCGTGGCCGGGTTGGCCGCGCCCTCGTCGAAGAGCACGTCGACGTAGTAGTTGGTGGCGTTGTAGGTCCTCGTCGGGAAGTGACCGACGGTGCCGAAGACGCCGTTGCCCTCCGCCTCGTGGCTGCCCGGCGCGACGAGCGGCAGCGCGGTGTGCCCGCGGTAGATGAACGCCCAGGACTCGCCGGCGTAGTTGCCGTTCGGCGCGCTGTAGGAGGCCACGTACGTGGTGTCGGCGTCCACCGGCACCGGGTCGTCGAAGAGCAGCGTCTGCCAGCCGGACGCGGTCTCGTCCTCGAACGTGCCGGTGGCGATCTGCGTGCCGCCGGCGGTCCACAGACTGCCCTTGTGCGTGCCGGTGTTGCCGGCGCCCTTGTAGAAGCGGACACCCCGGATCCGGCCGTCGGCCTTCGGGATGACCTTCACGCCGACCTCGACCGGGTCGTTGTCGCCGCTGGACGGGTGTTCCGGCGTGACGTTGCCGAACAGCGTGGTGGAGCCGGTCAGCGCGATGGTCCGGTCGGCGACCGCACCGATGTTGGCGGTGTCGTCGGTGGCACGCACCTTGACGGTCGCCGTGCCACTGCCGACCACGACCCCCTTGTACGACCAGCTCGTGGTGCCGGTCGCCGGGTGCCAGGTGCCGCCGTTGTCGAGGGAGACCTCGACGCCGCCGACCACGCCGCCGCCGTTGTCGGCCGCGGTGCCCTTCACGGTGATCACGGCGCCGTTGTCCACCGACGTGTCGGCGTCCGGCGTGGTGATGGTGGTGGTCGGGCCGACCGTGTCGGTCGACTTGGCGGCCGCGGACAGCCCGCTCATCAGGGTGGCCGGCTGCGCGTCCATGTCGGCCAGCAGGTTGACGGTGGCCTGCTGCAGGCGCTTGTCGACCGGCTCGATGGCCCATTCACTGTCGTGCTCGGTGTCCAGCGCCCAGGCGTACTGGATGGTGCCGGCGCCGAAGACCAGCGCGCCGCTGGACGCCCGGTACAGCGTCATGTGGTGCTCGGTGGTGCCCGCCGCAACCTGGTAGCCGAAATCCTGCAGGTACTGCGGGGTCTCGCCGATAGTGGTGGACAACCGGATGAGGCCGGCCGGGCGGAAGCCGTTGTCGAGGTCCTCGTCGGACTCGTACCCGACGGTGTGCGGGGCCAGGGTCAGGGTGTCGCCGTCGCCCTGGGTCGCGGCCTGGGTGTTGTTCCAGAACCGGTTCTTGCCCTGCGCGGCCGGGACGGCCAGGGCCAGGTCGTCGTGGTTCGCCATGAAGATCGTGCCGGTCAGCGCGTTCTCCGGCTGGGCGCCACCGGTGGCCGGCGGAGTGAATCGCGGGTCCCGGTACGTGCCGGTCCACTGACCGGTCGGGTCGGTCTGCGAGTCGTCCCAGGTCTCCTTGTAACAGACCAGGGTGCGGTAGTCGGTGTTGCTGCCGTCCTGGCTGGGCTCCCAGCGGGTCCGCCAGTAGACCTCGTTGCCGCTGAAGAACGCGAGGTTGGTGCCGGCGTCCCGGGCCGCCTCGACGTTGGCGCGCTGCGGGCCGGACCAGTACTCGTCGTGGCCGACGGAGAGGAACGTCTTGTGGTTCTTCAGCAGGCTGCCACGACGGTCGGAGTCCACGTCGGTGGTGTAGGTCAGGTCGTACCCGTTCTTCTCCAGGAAGCGGATCATCGGGTACTCGTTGCTGAACAGGAAGTCGCGGCCGCTCTCGTGCGACCGGGTCGCGAACGGGCGGTTGTAGCTCAGCTTGCGCGCGCGGCCGTTCGGGCCGTCGTTGTAGAAGTTCGCGTCGCCGTACAGGTTGTAGGCCTGCCAGGTGGCGTCCGAGGTCTTGAAGATGACGTCGGAGTGGCTGGCGTCGTTGCGCACCACGAACGTGACGTGGCTGGCGCCGCCGGTGTCGGTTCGCTTGAGCAGGGCGAAGTAGACGCCGGAGACCGCGCTCGACGGGACCGCCCAGTTGGCCGAGACGCCCCAGGTGCCGCAGTCGTAGATCAGCGTGGTCTCGTTGCTGATGCAGTTGACGTCCTGGTTCTGCGCCGGGAACGTGCCGTCCAGTGACTGGATCTTCCGGGCGCCGGCGTTGTCGTAGTAGCCGAGCCGGTAGATGTCGATCGTGTACGCGTGCTCGGCGCGGATCTTGAAGTTGATCGTCTCGCCGACGTTCACGCTCATGTCGGTGGCGAAGCCCTGCACCGTCGAGTCACCGGACTTGTAGATGTCCCACTCGCTGGCCGGGCTGCCCGGCAGGCCGTTCTCACAGACGATCGAGTTGGGCTGGCAGCTGGCCACCGCGGCGGACGAGTGGTACAGCGATCCGACGAGGACCGCGGCGAGCAAGGTGGCGACGGAGGCGAGGACCTGCCCGGTCCGGATCGTGCGATTGCGGAAGGTGATCCTGGGCAGGGCCGGGAAAGCTCGTCGATCGCGGCCTGGTGGCGTTTCCATCTGGTGCAGCAGCCTCTCCGCCAAGAGTGATGTGCCCGGGGTACAGGGCAGCGAGATCATCTTCGACTTTGACGGCGACGGTAACGAAACGGGCCCGTCCTGTCCATCGGCTGGAAAAGGCTGTGGATCACCGACCGACGGAGGCGATTTCATCATTTCGGCCAGTCGGCCATCACCCCATTGCGCAGGGCAAACATGCAGCGACGCTGTGCAGTCGGAAATGTCCGGTGGACATTCCGACCGACAGCGTCGGCAATCGTTCCCAAATTAATTTGTCATATTCGATTCATGATCAGCGCAGCGCGACGGAAAGCGCTTGCACGACCGCTTCCTGCTGGTCCGCAGTGATCTGCGGATAGATCGGAAGCGACAGGATCTCCGGCGCCACCTTCTCAGCATTCGGGAAGGAGCCGCCGAGCGACGCGAAGGCGCCGGTCTTGTGGACCGGGATCGGGTAGTGGATCGCCGCGCCGACGCCGGCCGCGTTCAACGACGCGAGCACCTCGTCGCGCCGGGGAACCCGGATGCAGAAGATGTGCCACACGTGCTCGTTGCCGTCGAGGGTGGCCGGCAGCACCACGTCGTCGAAGCCGGCGAGCAGCTCGGCGTACCGGGCCGCGGCGGCCCGGCGACGGTCGTTCCAGCCGGCCAGCCGGGCCAGCTTGGCCCGCAGCACGACCGCCTGCAGCCCGTCCAGCCGGCTGTTCACCCCGACCAGGTCGTGGTGGTACTTGCGCAGGCCGCCGTGGCTGCCCAGGGTCCGCACCGTGGTCGCCCAGTCCGCCGAGGCGGTGGTGACGGCGCCGGCGTCGCCGTACGCGCCGAGGTTCTTGCCCGGGTAGAAGCTGGTGGCGGCGATGCCGTGGACACCGGAGCCGATGCCGTGCCGGGTGGCGCCCTGCGACTGGGCGGCGTCCTCGACGATCACGATGTCGTCGCGGCCGGCCAGACCGGCGCGCAGCTGCTCGACCGGGGCGAGCTGGCCGTACAGGTGGACCGGCGCGATCGCCTTGGTGGCCGGCGTGACTGCCGCGAGCGCGGCGTCGACGTCGATCAGGTAGGTGCGAGGGTCACAATCCACCAGTACGACCTTGGCGCCGGTCCGGGCCACCGCCTCGGCCGTCGCGATGAACGTGTTGGCCGGCAGGATCACCTCGGTGCCCGGCCCCACGCCGACGGCGCGGAACGCCAGCTCGAGCGCGTCGGTGCCGTTCGCGACCCCGATGCAGTGCTCGACACCGGAGAACTCGGCGTACTCCTTCTCGAACGCGGCCACCTCGGGCCCGCCGATGAAGGCGGTCTCCGCGATGATGCGCTTGAAACCGGCCTCGACCTCCTCGGCCACCTCCGCGTGGGCGGCGGCCAGGTCGACGAGCGGGATCCGGGTCATGACGTCAACTCCTCAAGCTTGGCGCTGCGCAGGAAACGGGCCGGGCTGCCCACCCAGACCTCGTCGGGCGGCACGTCGCGCAGCACGACGGAGCCCATGCCGATCTGTGACCAGGCGCCGACGGTCACGCCCTCGCGGATCAATGCCCCGGCGCCCACGTAGGCGCCGGTCTCCAGCACCACACTGCCGCCGACGCGTACGCCGGAGGTGATCGTGGCGTAGTCGCCGATCAGGTCGTCGTGGGTGAGCACCACCTGCGGCATGACCGCGACGTGCGCCCCGACCGTGACGTCGGCGGTCAGCACCGTGCCGGCCAGCAGCACGCTGCCCCGGCCGACCACGCAGCGGGCACCGACCACGGCACTCGGGTGGACGACCGTGGCGTACCGCTGCTCGGGCAGGCCGAGCCGGTCGACGATCCGCCGCCGGGTGGTGTAGTTGGTGGGATTGCCCACGCACACCACGACCGGGGTGGTCATCTCGAGCACGCTGTCGACCGGGCCCAGGATCGGCCACCCGGACCGTACGGTGCCGTGCAGGGCGGGGTCGTCGTCGACGAACCCCCGCACCTGCCACCCCGCCGCGACGGCCGCGGAGGCCGTCTCCCGGGCGAAACCGCCCGCTCCGACGATGACGAGTTCCTTCACCGGCCGGCCAGCTCCCGCAGGACGCCGACGATGTGGTCCTGATCGTCCTCGGTCAGCTTGTGGTGCAGCGGCAGGATCAGCGACTCCTGGGTGATCCGCTCGGTGACCGGCAGCGCGGCCGGGGTCACGTCCGCGTACGCCGGCTCCAGGTGCGCGGCCATGATGCCGCGCCGCGCCGACACGCCCTTGGCGGCCAGCTCGGTGAGCACCTCGTCGCGGCTCACCCGGAAACCGTCGAGCAGCACCCAGAACGACTGGAAGTTGCTCTGCCCGTAGGCCGGGTCGCGGACCGGCACCAGGCCGTCGATGTCCGCGAGCAGCTCCTGGTACCGCGCGGCGAACGCCCGGCGCTGCTCGACCAGACCGGCCAGCCGGGTGAGCTGCACCAGCCCGACGGCGGCCTGGATGTCGGTCATCCGGTAGTTGTAGGCGGTCTCCAGGTACGCCTCGAGCACCGGCTGCTTGCTGGCGTGCCGGTCGGCGGCCGAGACGTTCATCCCGTGCTCGCGCAGCCGGCGCAGCCGGACCGCCAGCTCCGGGTCGTCCACGGTCACCATGCCGCCCTCACCGGTGGTGATCAGCTTGCGCGGGTGGAACGACCACGCCGCGATCGCCGCCCCGGTGCCGGCCGGCTGCCCGTACGCCGTGGAACCCGCCGCACACGCGGCGTCCTCGACCAGCGCGAGGCCCCAGCCCTCCGCGGCCTTGCGCAGCGCCACGGTGTCGAACGGCACGCCGCCCTGGTGCACCGCGATGACCGCCCGGGTCCGCTCGGTACGGACCGCGTCGACGGTCTCCACCGTGAGGTTGCCGGTGGCCAGGTCGACGTCGGCGAAGATCGGGGTGGCGCCGACGTAGCGGACCGCGTTGGCGGTGGCGATGAACGACAGCGACGGCACGATCACCTCGTCGCCGGGCTTGATGTCGTTGACCACCAGGGCCAGGTGCAGCCCGGTCGTGCAGGAGCTGACCGCGACACCGTGACCGGCGCCGACCGCGGCCGCGAACTCCTTCTCGAACTGGGCGACCCGCGGGCCCTGTGCGACCCAGCCGGAGCGGACCGCGTCCGCGGCCGCCTGGGCCTCTTCCTCCCCGAGCATGGGGATCATCACCGGGATCACTTGGACGACCGCCACCAGTCGACGAGGCCCTCGAGGCCCTCGTGCAGGCCGATCTCGGCGCGGAAGCCGATCTTCTCGGCCGCGTAGCCGGTCTCGGCGAGACGGCGGGTCACGCCGTTGACGCCGCGGGCCGGGCCGTGCTCCGGGACCAGGTCCGACTTCATCGCCGCGCTGAGCGCCGCGGCCAGCTCCTTGAGGCTGGTCTCCTCGCCGCTGGCGATGTTGAAGACGTCGTCGGTCACGTCGGCGGTGGCGGCCAGGATGTTGGCGCGGGCGATGTCCGCCACGTGCACGAAGTCCATGGTCTGCAGGCCGTCGCCGAGGATCAGCGGGGGAGTGCCCGACTCGATGCGCTCCATCCAGCGGATCAGCACCTCGGTGTAGAGGCCGAAGATGTCCATCCGCGGGCCGTACACGTTGAAGTACCGCAGGGCGACGTAGTCCAGGTCCTTCATCGCCTTGAAGCTGCGCAGGGTGGCCTCGTTGAACGCCTTGGCCGCGCCGTAGAACGTGTCGTTGTTGTACGAGTGGTGACGCTCGGTGGTCGGGAATTCCTCGGCCAGGCCGTAGACCGACGCCGACGACGACGCGATCAGCTTCTTGACGCCCGCCTCGGCGGCCGCCTCGATCACGTTGAACGTGCCGTCGACAAGCACCTCGTTGGCCAGCCGGGGCTCCTCGGCGCACTGCGTGATGCGGATCGCGGCCAGGTGGAACACCAGGTCCTTGCCGGCCGTCACCTCGCGCACCAGGTCGCGGTCGCGGATGTCGCCCTCGACCAGCGTGACCGGGCCGTTCTCCAGCGCCCAGGCCAGGTTCTCCCGGCGGCCACGGACGAAGTTGTCCAGGATGACGATCTCGGCGGCGCCGCCGCGGATGAGTTCGTCGACCACGTGCGAGCCGATGGTGCCGGCACCGCCGGTGACCAGGGCGCGAGTGCCCTCGATCGATACAGCCGTCACGCCATGTGCCCTTCGTTGAGCTTGATCATCGTGCCGCCCTCGGCCAGGCTCCGCGAGGCGGTCTGCAGCAGTTCCAGCACGCGCAGGCCGGAGCGGCCGTCGGTGAGGGCGGGCGTCTTGGTGGTGATCGCCCGAGCATATTCGTCGACCATGGTGCGCAGGGCCTCACGCTCGGCCAGGGCCGGCGCGACCATGTCACCGGACCGGTAGGAGATCATCGCGTCCCGGCGCTGCTCGTCGCCGAGCTCCTCCGGTGACGAGACGTCGACACCGCGGTCGTAGACGGCCAGCCGCTGGCTGGGGTTCAGATCGTCCCAGACCAGTGTCCGTTTCGACCCACCGAAGATGGCCGTGCGGATCTTGACCGGGGACAGCCAGTTCACGTGGATGTGCGCGATCGCGCCGTTGCTCAGCTGCAGAGTGAGATAGGCCACGCAGGCCCGCCCGGCGCCGATCCCGTCCGCGCCGTGCGCCGCGACGGCCACCGGCGTGACCCCCTCGGGCAGCACAAAATCGAGGATCGAGAGATCGTGCGGCGCGAGGTCCCAGAGCACGTCGATGTCGCGCTGCACCAGACCGAGATTGATGCGTACGGAATCGAGGAACAGCAATTCGCCGAGTTCCCCGGAGTGCAGCAGCTCCCGGACCCGCAGCACGGCCGGGGTGTAGCAGTAGGTGTGGTCGCACATCAGGGTCAGGCCGCGGGCGTCGGCCTCCTCGACCAGCTGGCGGCCCTCCTCGTAGGTGGCCGCCAGGGGCTTCTCGACGAGCACGTGCTTGCCGGCCCGCAGCGCTGCGAGCGCCACCTTCAGATGGGTGCCGGCCGGGGTGGCGATCGCGACGGCCTGGACCTCCGGGTCGGCGAGCACCTCCTCCAGGTCGGCCGTGACCTGCACGGTCGAGTAACCGCCGAGGACCTTCTTGGCCCGTTCGACGTCGAGGTCGCAGAGCCACCGCAGCCGGAACTGCGGGCTGCCCTGGAAGTTGCGGACGAGGTTGGGGCCCCAGTAGCCGGCCCCGATGACGGCGATCCCGATCGGCTCGGACGCGTTCGGCGAGGGAGTCAACAGACTTCCGTTTCTTCTGTGCGGGTGAGCGGGCGTTCAGCAGTGTGTGAAGCGAGCTCGGCTTCACAAACCCCTGGGAAGCTATCGATCCCCTTAGGAAGACCGCTAGATCACAGACAGATTTCCGGCGGAGGCGAAGGGCAACGCGATCCGTTCGGACGCTCCGGTCCCCCTGACGGTCAAGGTTCGGGCCGACGAGTGGTCACTTCGAGCGACCAGGTCGTCTAGCTGACATCGCCCGGTGCGGTTTGTGTCTACCCTGGCCCGGATCTCTCATCGCCACGTCCGTGGCGACCGGTGAAAGGCTACCGATGACCGACGCAACACCCGACGGCGTGACCGTGGCGCCCACCGCCGACCTCGACCCGCGTGCCACCGTCGGCGCCGGCACCCGGGTCTGGCACCTCGCCCAGATCCGCGAGGACGCCCAGCTCGGCCGCAACTGCAACGTCGGCCGC
Source organism: Actinoplanes awajinensis subsp. mycoplanecinus (assembly GCF_001509495.1). Lineage (NCBI taxonomy): Bacteria > Bacillati > Actinomycetota > Actinomycetes > Micromonosporales > Micromonosporaceae > Actinoplanes > Actinoplanes awajinensis. The sequence goes on from NZ_LLZH01000037.1 coordinate 89,737, forward strand.
GGCGCGTACGTCGGCCCCGGCGTGACCATCGGCGACAACGTCAAGCTGCAGAACCACGCGCTGGTCTACGAGCCGGCCCGGCTCGGCGACGGCGTCTTCGTCGGCCCGGCCGCGGTGCTCACCAACGACGAGTACCCGCGCGCGGTCACCCCGGACGGGCGGCTCAAGTCCGGCGACGACTGGACCGCGGTCGGCGTGACCATCGGTGACGGCGCGTCGATCGGCGCGCGGGCGGTCTGTATCGCGCCGGTGACCGTGGGCCGGTGGGCGCTGGTCGCGGCCGGTGCCGTGGTGACCAAGGACGTACCGGACTTCGCCCTGGTGGTGGGGGTCCCGGCCCGGCGGATCGGCTGGGTGGGCAAGGCCGGTCACCCGCTGGCGGCGAAGGGCGACGGGGTCTGGGTCTGCCCGCAGACCGGCAGCGAGTACTCCGAGACCGACGGGGTGCTCACCGAGGCCTAGGGTCCGTGCGCCGCCCCGCTATCGTGTCGACGTGAGTCGATGGTTCTCGTGGTGGGCCCTGTTCTTCGCCGGGTTCTGGCTGCTGATGGCCGGCGGGGCGGTCGCGCTCGTGGTCGGCGGCGGCGCCTTTGACCGGGCCGAGGCGTACCTGGCCGGTGAGCGCGGCACGGTGGCGCCGCTGGCCGGCTGCCGCTGGGTCGAGGAGCACAAGGCCAGGGACTCCGGCTGGGAGTGCCACGGTGTCTTCACCGGTGGCGGGCTGCGCGTCGACAACGTCCGTATCGAACCCCATCTGGCGGAGAAGCCCGGCTTCCGGGTCCCGGCGATCGTCAGCGGACCGGACGCCGAGGTCGCCTGGACCACCGACGACTGGACGATGGTGATCCCGGCGATCGCCGCCCTGGTCTTCGCGGCGATCCCGACGTTCGTCACGGTCTCGGTCTTCAGTGAGGGCATCCGCGGCTTCCTGCGGTCCCGTCGCCGCGGTCGTGGCCGCCGGGAGATCGCCCGCGAACTGCGGGAGGTCCGGCGCGAGCTGCGCGAGGTGCGCCGGCTGGTCCAGCAGCCGGCCACCACCGAGCGTGAGCTGCGTGAGCTGCGGCAACTCAGTCGGCGGTCCGGCGCTCCGTCCGGCGGCTCGCGCCCGGTCAGCGGCCTGGAGCGCGACTCTCGCCCGGTCAGTCGGCCGCCTGGCGCCACTGAGCCGGAGTCGCCTCGTGATCGGCCCGGAACCGCCTGATGAAGTAACTGGCGTCCGGATAGCCGACCCGCCGGCCGACCGCCGCCACGGTTAGATCAGTTTCGGTCAGCAGGCGCCTTGCCTCCTGCATGCGGCGCTCGCTGAGCCACTGCTGCACGGTCCGGCCGGTCTTCCGGCGCACCACGGTGGTCAGATGTCCCGGGGTGAGCGCGAGCGCACCGGCGACGTCGGCCAGCGAGATCGGCTCGGAAAAGCGCTGCTCGATCACGTCGAAGACCGCGGCGAGCAGCGGCTCGTCGGCCGAGCGCAGCTCACCGGCCACGTCGGTGGACATCCGGGCGACCGCGACCAGCAGCAGCGTCAGGTGCGCGAGCGCGGCCTCCCGGTAGCCGTCCCGGCGGGCCCGCAGTTCGGCGTCGAACTCGACGAGCCGCGCCACCCAGGCGGCTCGGGCCGCGGGCGGGATGCGCAGCCGCTGCGCCCGGTCGGCGCCCCGGGCGAACGGGAACAGCAGCGGATGGGTGCGCCAGGACGCGTACGCGCCGGTCCGGAGCACGTCGGCCGGGAAGAACACCACCCAGCCGTCCTCGACGACGTTCCCCGGCCCGGCCGGGAACGACAGCACCTGACCGGGCGCGATCACGAACAGGTCGCCGTCGGTGACTGACCAGCTCCGGTCATCGATGAGGAACGTGCCGGTGGCCCGTTGCGCGTAGTAGAGCACCAGGAAGTCGTGGGTGTGCGTCTGCCGCCCGGGTAGCACCTCCGCGGTCAGCGGCTCGTCGGGCAGGTGCGAGACGGCCACCGGCGGGACACCGGGCCCGCGCTGGAAGACCGCCACCGGTACGCCCTGCGCGGTGCGCCGTGCCATCCGGGTCGGGCGGGCGTGCGGCACCGAAGAATGTCCCATCCCTGCCACGGATCCGGCGATGTCCGCGCTGCCGTCCTGCATGACGCTGAGCGTACGACCGAATTTCGTCCGATCAACCTCGTCTGTTAGGGAGCCTTTCGTGACTGAGACCGCCCGCCCGTACATCCCGGCGATGGGCCGGCACTGGATGTTGTTCCTCTACGAGCCGTTCACCCGCGTCGCCGGCCTGCGGCGCGTGCACGGTGAGCTGCTGGACCGGGCCGCCGTGCAACCCGGCCACCGGGTCCTCGAGATCGGCTGCGGCCCCGGCGACCTGTTGCTGGCGCTCGGCCGCCGCGTCCCCGGTGCGATCCTGCAGGGCATCGACCCCGATCCGGCCGCGCTGCGCAAGGCCCGCCGCAAGGGCGCGAGGCGGGGCGTCGAGGCACGGTGGGATCTTGCGTACGCCGACGAGCTGCCGGTCCCGGACGCGTCCGTCGACCGGGTCCTCTCGTCCTACATGCTGCACCACCTCGACCCGGCCCAACAGCTCGCCGCGATGCGCGAGGCCCGCCGTGTCCTCCGCCCCGGCGGCGAACTGCACGTCCTCGACGCCGACGGGTCACCGGGCCAGGGCTCGTCCCGCCGCCACCACCCCCGGCTGGCCGGCCACACCCCGGAGCACCTCATCACCACGATGCGCGAAGCCGGCCTGTCCTCCCCCACGGAAACCGGCCGTTCCCAGGGCCGCCGCTCCCTGGGCCGCTACTTCCTCCTCCGCGCCACCGCCTGACCCCACCAGCACCCCACCACACCCGCCCGCGCATGCCCGCCCGCACCCGCGCCAAGCCGGTGGCGGGGCGGTGGCGGTCCGCGGTCCGGGTTTGCGTGCTCGTGTCGCCCGTCTGGGGGCGGTGGTAGTCCGCGGTCCCGGATTGCGTGCTCGCACCCCCCGCCCCGGGGCGGCGGCCGCGCTTGATCCGCCTTTGCGGACCAGCACCGCCCCGCCGCCGCACCGGCTCGCACGCGATCGCGCCGCCCAGCTGGTGGTGAGGGTTGTCAAAGCGAGCGGGAGGCGACCCTCAGCGCCAGCTGGGTGCGGTCGGCTGGCGGTGAGGGTTGTCAAAACGGGCGGGAGGCAGCCCTCAGCGCCAGCTGAGAGCGGTGGGCTGGCGGTGAGGGTTGTCTCGGCGGTGGTGAGGCGACCCTCAGCGCCAGCTGAAGTCCGGGCGGCCGGATGGCGTCGGCTCTGGGTTCGGGCGGTGGCTGGTGGTGAGGGCTGTCGGGGCGGGGGTGAGGCGACCGTGAGCGCCAGCCGGGGGCTTGAGGCGGGCGGTTGGCGAAAGGTGGTCACGGGCCGGTGACGGTGGGCGGTAGGGCCGGGAGTGACCGATCCTGAGCCGGTGCGTGGGTGCGTGGGTGCGTGGGTGCGTGGGTGCGTGGGTGCGTGGGTGCGTGGGTGCGTGGGTGCGTGGGTGCGTGGGCGGCCCCGCCCGTGGTCGTGCGGGGCCCGGGCGTGGATCGCGGCTGGGCGGTCAGAAGTTGTCGAGGGTGGGGGAGTCGCCGGCTTCGTGGGCGGCCAGCAGCGCCGCGAAGCGGTCCGACGGCATGATGCGCAAGCCCAGCTCCTCGGCCTTGGCCGCCTTGGAACCGGCGCCGTCGCCGACCACCACCAGGTCGGTCCGCTTGGACACCGAGCCGGAGGACTTGCCGCCGAGTTTCTCGACCGCTTCGTTGCCCTCGTTGCGGGTCAGGCCCGGCACCGAACCGGTGACCACCACGGTCATCGGCGCGCCGTCCGGTTTCTGCAACGGCAGCAGCTCGCCGACGGCGATCGCGGCCGCTGCCATCCGCTCGGCGTAGGGCACCACGCCGGGCTCGAGCATGTTGATCCCGCGCTCGGTCAGCTTGGCGATCACCGGCGCCAGGTCGGCCAGCTCGGCGGCGATCGTCGCGGCCCGCTCCGGCCCGACCGCTTCGACCTCCTGCAGCTGCTCGACGCTCGCCGCGCAGAGCGCCTCCATCGACGCGAAGTGCCGGGCCAGGCGGCGCGACATCGACCGGCCGGTCATCCGCACGCCGAGACCGGTCAGCACCCGGGACAGCGCCTGCGTCTTCGAACCCTCGATGTTCGTGAGCAGCTTCGTCGCCGAGGTGGTGCCCATCCGATCGAGCTGGGCGACCGCTTCGAGATCCAGCGCGTAGAGGTCGGCCGGGTCGGTGACCATGCCGGCCGTGACCAGGGCGCGGATCACCTTGTCGCCGAGGCCCTCGATGTCCATCGAGTCGCGAGCCGCGAAATAGGCGAGGGACTCGGTCGCGCCGCACGCCCGGCCCTGCACGCAGCGCCAGCGCTTCTGGCTGCGGTCGATCTCGCCACCGCAGCGCGGGCAGTGCGACGGTGCCTCGAACGGCACGGAATCCTCCGCCCGCTCGTCGAGTTTCGCTCCGGTGATCTCCGGGATCACCTCGCCGGCCCGCCGGACGAACACCGTGTCGCCGACCCGGACGTCCCGCCGGACCAGGTCGTCGAAGTTGTGCAGGGTGGCCGAGGTGACCGTCACGCCGCCGACCTGCACCGCCTGGATCACCGCGACTGGTGTGATCACCCCGGTGCGGCCCACCTGCACGTCGATGCCGAGCAGCTTGCTGGTGCGGGTGTCAGCGGGGAATTTGTACGCGATGGCCCAGCGCGGCGCCCGGCTGGACGACCCGGCCGCGTCCCGATCCGCAGGGGAGTCCGCCTTGATCACCACGCCGTCGATGTCGAAGCCGAGCTTGTCGCGCAGCGTGCCCAGCCCGGTGATCGCGGCGACCAGCTCGTCGACCGTCGTGCAGCTCGCCATGCCGGCCGCCGAGCCACCGGTGGTGGAGACGCCCAGCTCGGCGATCGCGGCCATCGCGGCACTGTGCGTCAGGCCCTCGCCGTCGGGGAGGTCGTGCACCGCGTACGCAAGGAAGGACAGCGGGGCGACATAAGCCCGGTCCTGCGCGCGGAGCGTCCCGGCCGCCGCGTTGCGCGGATTGGCGAACGGCGCGCCGCCGTGACCGGTCCGCAGCTCGTTCGCCCGCGCGAAGTCCTCGTCGGTCATGAAGACCTCGCCGCGCACCTCGACCGTGACCGGCCGGCCCAGCGCGGCCGGCAGCCCGGCGACCGACCGCGCCTGCGCGGTCACGTCCTCACCGGCGCGCCCGTCACCGCGCGTCGCGACCTGGACCAGCTCGCCGTCCACATACCGTGCGGCGATGGCCATGCCGTCGATCTTCGGCTCGACCGTGTAGCCCGCGGCGGGCCGGCCGAGCACCTTGTCGAGGCGGGCCGCCCAGGTGCGCAGCTCCTCCTCGTCGAACACGTTTGCCAGGCTCAGCATCGGGGTGCTGTGCTCGACGTCGCCGACCACGCCGCCGCCGGCCGCGACCACCTCGGTGGGTGAGTCGGCCGCCACCCAGTCGGGCTGTGCACTTTCGGTCGCGGTGAGCCGGGCGAGCAGCGCGTCGTAGGTCGCGTCGTCCATGGCGAGGTCGGTGCCCTGGTAATAAGCCGACGCGGCAGCCCGGATCTGCTCGATCGCCGCGTGGTAGTGCTCGGCGGTGTCGAACGGCTCGGCGTGAGCCGCGTCGACGACGGGGGCGATCTCGGGCTGGGTAGACATCAGGCACTCGTTTCGTCGGTATCGCTGTTGCTATGACCTTGATACCGGAGCGGTACGACAAAATCCGCCGGGACTGCCCGACGCCGCCCCGGTTCCGCATCCCGGTGCGGCTGCCACGCCCAACCACCGCCCGAGGTGTGCGGGGTGGCTGGGTCTCGGGGGTGTCTCCACACCCCCGACACACCCCTGAGACCCAGCCAGACACCCGGCGCACGGCCAGCGGTCCGCAAGCGGCGCGCTCCGCAAGCAGCGTGCGCTCGGCGCGGGGTGCGCGGTCAGCCCAGTGTGGCGCTGGCGGCTCGTAGGTCGTTCAGGGCGGCCAGGGTGAGCCGCGCGAGGTCGTCCGAGGTGTCGCGGTCGCCCTCGGACCACTCGGCGAAGCCGCGCTTGAACGCGAGCACACCCATCTCCCCGGCGAGCGCCGCGGTCGCACCGGGCACGCCCCGGGCGACCAGTGCGGTGGTCATCGCGTGCGCCAGGCCGACGCTCTTGAGCGCGTCCCGCTCCTGCAGCTCGGTGCTGGCCGCGACGGCCGCCTTCAGCCGGGGGGCCAGCTCGCGGTTCATCGGGCCCATCGTGCCCGACGCGCGCTCCAGCCCGGCCGCGACGGCCTCGAGCGGGCTGGCGCCCGCGGGTGCCTCGGCGATGCCCTCGGCGAGCAGCAGGCTCAGCGTCTCCTGCCCGGCGACCAGCAGCTCACGTTTGTCGGCGAAGTGCCGGAAGAAGGTGCTTTTGCCGACGCCGGCGCGCTCGGCGATCTGGGCGACGGTGGTGGCGTCGTAGCCCAACTCGGTGAAGAGGTCGACAGCGGCCAAGACGAGGCGTTCGCGTGCTCCTGGTTCCCACCGTGCCATGGGTTCATCATAGGTGACGGGACTTTTGTCCCGTCAGGGTGCTACGGTGATGGGACAAGAGTCCCATCACTTGCGGGAGAGTTCCATGCGTGTTTTCGTCACCGGCGGCACCGGTCTGATCGGTTCCGCGGTCGTCGCTGAGCTGATCAGCAACGGTCACACCGTCCTTGCGCTCGCCCGTTCCGACGCCTCCGCGGCGGTGGCCGGCAAGGCCGGCGCCGAGACGATCCGGGGCGGCCTCGCCGACCTCGACGTCCTGCGCGCCGGCGCCGCCCAGACCGACGGCGTGATCCACCTGGCCTTCAGCAACGACTTCAGCAGCGCCGAGGCCGTCGCGAATGCGGTCGCCGAGGAGAGCGCCGCCCAGCTGGCACTGGGCGACGCACTGATCGGCAGCGACCGGCCGTTCGTCACGGTTTCCGGCACGCCGTGGATCGCCGGCCGGTTCTCCGTCGAGACCGACCCGCTGCCGACCGACGGTCCGGTCGGTGGCCGCAGCCGCACCGTCAACGCGGTGCTCGAGCTGGCCGCGCGCGGGGTGCGGGCCGCGTCCGTGCGCCTGCCGCGCACGGTGCACAACGAGGGTGACGGCGGGTTCGCCGGCCTGCTGACCGGCATCGCGCGCCAGTCCGGCGTGTCCGGGTATGCGGGCGACGGCACGCAGCGCTGGCCGGCCGTGCACGCGCTCGACGCCGCCGTGCTGTTCCGGCTGGTTCTGGAGTCGGCGCCGGCCGGCACCGCCTGGCACGCGGTGGCCGACGAGGGCGACCAGGTGCGCGAGATCGCCGAGGTGATCGGCCGCCGGCTGGGTTTGCCGGTCGCGGCGGTGCCGACCGAGACGTATGGTCCGCTCGGCGTGATCTTCGCGGCCGACCAGCCGTCGTCGAGTGCCTACACCCGGGAGACGCTCGGCTGGGAGCCGAAGCACCCGAGCCTGCTGGCCGACCTGGAGAACATCCAGCCCTGACCGGCCGCCGCCGCCGGCCGCGGGCCGACGGCGGAGATCCGGGCGCCGGCAAAGGCCAAGACCGCAGGGTTGCGGCAAGGGCGGGCGGGCCCAAGACGCGAGGATGCGGTGCGAGCCCGCCGGCTCAACGCCGGAGGCCCCGCACGAACGCCGTCAGCACGCCGGCCAGGATCTCGTGGTCGTGCAGCGACGGGTGCCAGTCGCAGCCGAGGAGGTCCAGTCCCAGCGCACCGTTGTCGTAGTACAACGCCCGCACCCGCTGATCCCCCCGCGCCTGCCGATCGCGGACGATCTGCTGGATCGACTCGGCCAGCGCGGTGGTGGTGTAACTCAGATCCGGATAGGTCAGCACCAGCTCGGCCCCCGGACCGTACCGTTGGCGCAGTTTGTCGATGAAGCCCTGGTAGGCGGCCTGGAAATCAGCGACCAGCGCCGCCTCGTCGGCCCACTTCTCGCCCGGGCCGACCGGCGTGGAGAAGTCGTTGATGCCGAGCCCGATCACCACCGTGCGCGGATGCCACGACGCGGGCCGATCGCGCGTCGAGGTGTCCACCGCCTGCAGGGTGCGGTCGTAGTAGGTGCGGTAGTCGGTGCCGGGGCTGGAACCCGCATAGTTGCGCACCATGCCGATCCCGGACCACGCGTTGATCCGGTAGTCGGCGTTCAGCGCCCGCCCGGTGCGCGCGGCGAATCCCTGGTCGGCGTTGCTGGCGCGGGTCAGGGCACCGGGCGCGGAGCAGTCGCGGCCGCCGGACATGTCGCCGTACCCGGCGGTCCAGGAATCACCGATGAACTCGATCTGCCGGTCGCGGGCGGCGGGTGCGGTGAGGATCCGGCCGCTGGGTCCGGCGACGAGACCGCCGAAACCGGCGAGGTTCGCGGGGCTTTCGGTGCGTTTCACCAGGCGTACGGTGTGATCGCCCCGACCCAGCCCGCCGATCCAGCGCACGGTCGTGCCCGGAGTCACCAGGGTGATCGGCGCCCCGCCGTCGATCTGCACGTCGTAGTCGTTGACGGCGTCGTCGAGCGCGAGCCCGACGCTGTCGCCCCGGAACCGGCCCTCGAAGTACACCCCGGGCCAGGTGTACCCGACCCCGGTGCCGATCTCGGCCACCCGCCCGGCGGTGTGCACCTGGCGCAGCACCGGGGTGACCGGCCCCGGCGCGACGGCCCGGCCGGTGCTGGGCGAGATCTGTCCCGGGCACAGCCCGCGGGCGCGCAGCTCGGCGACGATCCGCGGCACCGCCTCGAGGGTGTTCGGCGGCCAGTCGTGCATCAGGATCACGCCGCCGGACTGCAGCGCCCGGGCGTTCGTGACGATCTGGTCCACCGTCGTGCCGTCCCAGTCCCGCGAGTCGACATCGGCGTTGATCTCGCGCAGACCGTATCGGCGTTCCACCGCGCGCAGCGAGTCGTCGGTCTCCAGGTAAGGCGGCCGGAACAGGGCAGGTGTCACCCCGGTGACCTGCCTGATGGCGTCCTGGGTCCGGGAGATCTGCGCGGCCTGCTCGTCGGCGGTCAGCGTGGTCAGGTGCGGGTGGTCCCAGCTGTGGTTGCCGATCCACATGCCGGCCGCCAGCTGGGCGCGGGTCAGGCCGGGGTTCGTGGTCACGTTCGCGCCGGTGTTGAACATGGTGGCGCGCGCTCCGGCGGCCCGCAGTACGGTCAGGAGCGCCGCGGTGTTGCCGGGCGTGGGCCCGTCGTCGAAGGTCAGCGCCACGTGGCCGGTGCAGCGCGGACTCGCCGGCCCGGCCGCGGCGGCCGGGCCACCGGCGGTGAGCGGGACGCCGCCGAGGACCAGGGCGGCACCGAGCCCGGCGAGCCGGCGCAGGACGGTACGGGAAGATATTCGCATCCGTCGATTCTTAACCCCACCGCGGCGATCTGGACAGGAAATCGGTGTGTACGTTCGTACGCATGTTATGTACGCTCGTACACATAGGCTCACGAGCTTCGCCGAACCGCTAAGGACGACAATGACCTCGACCACCACCGCGCCGGGCGTGGTCCGTGCCGCCACCACGGCCACCTACGCCGCGTTCATCGGCTCGGGCTTCGCGTTCGCCAGCTGGGCCTCCCGGATCCCGCAGGTCCGTGACCGGCTCGAGCTCGACGCGTCCGCGCTCGGCCTGGTGCTGCTCGCGATCGCGGCCGGCTCCCTGCTGGCCCTGCCACTCTCCGGGCCGGTCGTCTCCCGGATCGGCTCGTCGCGCACCGTGATGGCGATGGCCGTGCTGCTCGGCGTCGGCCTGAGTGTCGCCGCGCTCGGCTCGCTCGCCGGTGTCGTCCCGGTGGTGATCGGCCTGTTCCTGCTCGGCTTCGCGAACGGCGCCTGGGACGTCGCGATGAACGTGCAGGGCACCGTGGTGGAACGCCACCTCGGCAAATCGATCATGTCCCGGTTCCACGCCGGGTTCAGCCTCGGCACGGTGGCCGGCGCGCTGGTCGGCGCCGTGATGGTCGCCGCGCACGTGTCGGTCGCCGTGCACCTGGTCATCGTCGCCGCGCTGGTGGTGACGGGTGTGGTGTGGCAGGCCCGGCGGTTCGTCGCCGACCACGACGAGTCCGAGCAGGGGGCGGCCGGCGAGTCCGCCGGTGGCAGCGCGCTGGACGCCTGGAAGGAGCCGCGCACGCTGCTGATCGGGCTGTTCGTGCTGGCCTTCGCGTTCACCGAGGGCGTCGGCAACGACTGGATCAGCGTCGCCGCGATCGACGGGCACCACGTCTCGCCTGCGCTCGGCACCCTGGCGTTCGCCGGGTTCCTGACCGCGATGACGATCGGCCGCTGGTTCGGTCCGGGACTTCTTGACCGGTACGGCCGGACCGCCGTCGTCCGCGTCCTCGCCGTGATCGGGATCGGCGGGGTGGCGCTGTTCGTGTTCGGGCCCTCGCCGGTCTACGCGTTCGCCGGCACGCTGCTCTGGGGCCTGGGCGCCTCGCTCGGCTTCCCGGTCGGGATGAGCGCCGGCGGTGACGACCCGCGCCGGGCCGCCGCCCGGGTGAGTGTGATCGCCTCGATCGGCTACTGCGCGTTCCTGGGCGGCCCGCCCGCGATCGGCTTCCTCGGCGACCGCGTCACCGTGCTGAAGGCGCTGATCGTGGTCGCCGCGCTGCTCGCGATGGCCGCCCTGATCGCCACGAGCGTCCGCCCCCTCCCCGGCTCGGCGCTCGGGGAGAGGGTCGAATCCTGAGCTACCTGTCCCGGCTCAGGGCAGGGTCTTCAGGATCTTCGCGGCGCCGGACTTGACGAGCTCGGTGAGCTCGGTGGTGTTCGTGGCGTTGCCACCCGTGGCGTAGTTCAGGTTGGTGAAGACGGCGAGCACGTCACCGTGGACGACCACCGCGGTCGAGGAGCTCCCCGCGGGTGTGGTCTTGCCCTTCTCCTGGACGGTGGTGAGGAAGCCGATCGAGGCGTCGCCGGCCTGCGGGGAGGCCCAGGCGGAGAAGGTCGTCTTGCCCTCTTCGCCGTTGATCACCGGGCACTTGGCCAGGATCGTCTGGTACTGCGCCACCACGGCGCGGGCAGCCGCGTTGCCGACGGCGGTGATCTGCTCGGCCAGGAACGGGCCGTCCTTGCCCTTGCGGAACGTGATGGCGGCGGATCCGCTCGACGCGGGTTCGGCGGTCGTCCCGGGGTCCTTGCACGGGTCGACCGCGGCGGCGGCGCGGCTCAGCGCGGCGGTCGTGGCGGCGGAGGCGGCCATGACCGTGCGGCTGGAGAAGAGGTACCCCGCCGGTGCCTCGCCTGCGGTGATCAGCGCCTGCTCCAGCTTCTCCAGGCTGGGCGGTGCGGCGACGGCGGGCGGTGCGGCGACAGCGGGTGGCGCGGCGACGGCGGGCGTCGCGGTGATGGTGGTGACGATCGCCGAAGTCAGTGCGATCGAGATGGTGGTAGCCAGACGTGATGTCATGTTTCGACGGTAAAGTCCGTTTTCCCGGATTTCCGGGAAAACCTGGACATAACCCTTATCGGACTACCGGCGCCCGGTGCGGTGACCCACCCCCGTGGCGGGTCACCGCACCGGGATCGGTCACTCCAGGATCAGCGGAGGCTCGCCGACCGGCGCGTAGGGCGCCCCGGGAGCCTTGCGGTACCCGCGCTCCGCGGCAGTCGCCGGGCGGCCGAACGCGAGCGGCCGCAGGATCCTCCCCAGCACGAGTCCGATCGGGATCGCCAGCAGGACCGCGATGGTGTCCTCGTCGGCGGCGTTGACCGCCGGGTTGGCGGCCAGCGCCGTGAACAGCGACCCGATCGGCAGGGCGATGGACATCAGCACCAGCGGGAGGACCATCACCGGCACGATGACCGCGCCGATCGCGAGCGCGCCCGGGTACCGCAGCCACTGCACCCGGACCTGCGGGCGCGGCGCGGCGAGCACCACGACGGCCAGCACCAGCAGTGCCACGAGCGCGAGCTCACCCCGGAGGCGGCCGTCGGACGGCTGCGGGTAGACGTGCCGCACCAGCCACGGCCCGGCCGCCGCGCCGATGACGACCGGGACCGCGACGATCGCGCGCAGCCGGCCGACCGAGCCGGCCGCGCGGACGGCGGCCAGGACGGCGACCACGGCCAGCAGGCAGCCGGTCGCGGCGCTGGCCGGATTGAGCAGCGGTTCGGTGTCCGTCGGCGACTCGTTCGCGGTGACCAGGCCGGACATCACCGCGGCGACGGCCGCGACGCTGAGCAGCACCTGCGGGCGGGGCACGGCCGGTACGCCGCTGGTGACCACGGTGGCGGCGAGCGCGGCCACCGCAGCGCCGGCCGCGAGGGCGACAGTGCCGGAGGTCGGGTCGATCCGGTCCAGGCCGATGTCCAGGGCGAGCCAGAACGTGCCGAACAGCAGCACCCCGCCGGTGGCCCGGCGCCCGCCGCGGACCGCGACGATCAGCACCATCACCAGCGCGAACAGCGCACCCCAGCGCGACTCCCGGGCCCAGTACGTGTTGTTCTCGCCGCTGGCGTCGACACCCATCGGCTCGCTCAGCGGCTGCAGCACGGTGACGCCCAGCGCCCAGACGACCGCCGCGGCGGCGGCCACCGGCGGCAGCAGGAACCGCCACCCCCAGGCCGGTCCGGGGGAGGCGGCCGGCTGAACCGCGGCCGGCCGGACCCCGGCCGGCTCGGTCACCGCTGGCGCGATCAACGGGGCGGACCAGCGCCGCACCGTGGCCTGACCGAAAACGACCGCGCACACCGTCCACGGCAGCAGGAACAGGGCTATCTCGACGATGCCGACGACCTGGTACATCCGCTGGTCCGGCACGTCACCGGCGAGCAGGATCAGGGCCGGCAGCGCCGCCGCGAACGGCACCCCGGCCCATGCCCGGGCACCCCGGCCGGCGCTTGCCGACCGTACGGTGAAAATCGTCAACGCGAACATCGCGGCGGTCCAGCACGCGGTGACCAGCAGCGTCAGGCCGAAGGTCTGGTAGGTCTCGGTGACCAGGAAGAACGGCAGCATCGGGGCCACCGGCAGGATCACCGTGGCGGCGACGCCGGTGCTGCCGGCCGGACCGGGGTCGGACGGTCCGCGCGCGGCCACCCACCGGCCGACGAGCACCGTGTAGACCGTCATCAGGGCGGCGGTCACCGTGCCGAGCAGCACGTCGTGCCGCAGCCAGCCGGCGTCGTCGGTGAAGTCGGCCTCGAAGACGCTGCCGGCCGCCATCCGCACGGCCATCGTGATGCCGAAGCCGAACGCGCCGGCCAGCAGCAGCCGGAACGCGGAGCGCAGCGTGGCGCCGGCCCGCATCCACTCGAACCGGCCGAACGGCGCGCCGCTCTCGTCGACGGTCATCGGGGTGGCCGCGAGACTCACCGCGAACGTCAGCCGCCGCCACGCCGTGCCGGGCCGCTGCTCCAGCGCGCTGAGCTCGGCCGCCCACTCGCGGGCCATGTCGTCGCGCAGGTCGGCCGGCCAGCGCCGGGCCGCGGCGCGCAGGCAGGCGGCGATCAGCCGGTTCAGGACGCCCATGTCGGCCTCGTCTTCGCGATCGGGTTGCCGGCGGCGTGCTGCGCGCGGCGGGCGGCGAGTTCGGTGCGGGCCGTCGCGGCGCCGTCCGGGGTGAACCGGTACCAGCGGCGGGCCGGTCGCTCGGCGATCACCGGGTCGACCTCCTCCCATTCCGCGGTGAGCCAGCCGGCTCGGTGCAGTCGCATCAGGATCGGATAGACGGTGCCGCTCGGGTAGCCGGTCGCCTGCATGATCTCGAGACCGTAGCGCTGGGTGCCCGGGTCGGCGAGGAACGCCTCCAGGACCCCGGCTACGGCAGCTGTCATACGTAGGGGTGACGCCATGGGCGTTACGCTACATAGCCCTAGCAAGTTTCGCTACATAGGGGTTCGGTCTTCGCTACACAGGGGTGCTCAGTGCGGAGCGGACCTGGGTGCGCAACCAGATGTGCCCGGGATCCGAGCCGTAGCGCTGGTGCCACGCGCAGACGATCGGCGCGTCCGGCAGGTCGATCGGCAGTGGCACGGTGACCAGCGCGAACGCGTCGATCAGCGGACGGCACATGGCCAGCGGCGCGGTCATCACACTGTCGCTGCGGCTGATCACGTTGGCCGCCGCGGCGCTGGTGCCGACCGCTGCGAGGACCCGCCGGCGCAGCCCGTGCGCGGCCAGAATCGCATCGACCGGATCCGCGAGCCGCCCCCGCCGCGAGACCAGCACATGCGTCTGACCGGCAAACCCTTCCAGATCAAGACCTTTCTGGTACGGATGACCGCGCCGCATCGCCACCACCAGGCGATCATGACCGACCGTCTCGGAGTGGAACTCCGGAGTCCCCGGCTCGTCCGCGCCGATCTCCAGGTCGACCCGGCCGAGCCGCAGGTCGTCGGTGTCCACGTCGCTCTCGGCCAGGAACCGCAGCCGGACGCCGGGTGCCTGCTCGGCGGCCGCCCGCAGCAACGGCGGCGCGAGCGAGGTGGCGACCGCGTCGTGGCAGCGCAGCGTGAACGTCCGCTCCAGCGTGGCCAGGTCGAGCTCCCGGCTCGGCGTCAGCACCTGCCGGGCCTGCCGCAGCAGGTCACCGACCTGGTCACGGACCCCCAGCGCGTACGGCGTGGGTGTCATCGTCCGGCCGGTGCGCACCAGGATGTCGTCGCCGGTCAGCCGGCGGATCCGGCCCAGGGTGCGGCTGATCGCGGGCGGGGAGAGGCGCAACCGGTCGGCGGCGCCGGTCACGCTGCCCTCCTCGAGCAGCGCGTCCAGCACGGTCAGCAGATTCAAGTCCAATTGCATGAAGGTAAATCATAGAGTAACCAGATTGCATTGGACTTCATCACCGGCCTGCGTGAGGCTTATGGCACGGCCCGATCGGGGCCGGACAATCCTGATTCTTGTGGAGTGATGAACCATGTCTGCAGAACTGCTCGCCGCCACCACCGCCGCGGTAAGGCTCGCCGGCGCGGCGCTGCTGGCCCGCTACTCCACCGGATCCCGCCCGGCCGGCGGCGTCGAGCTGATCGCCGCGATCCGCGCCAACGAGGTCGCCGTCACCGACGTGCTGCGCCCCGCGCTGGCGGCCGCCCTGCCCGGCGCGACCTGGGACGACGACGAGCACGGCACCGGGCCGATGCCGAGCGGTGACCGGTGGGTGATCGACCCGGTGGGTGGCAACGTCAACACCGTGCACGGGATGCCCGACTGGAACATCGGGGTGAGCCTGGTTCGCGACGGGCAGCCGCTGCTCGCCGTGGTGTATGCCCCGCTCGCCGATGAGCTGTTCACCGCGGTGGCGGGGGGTGGGGCTCGGCTCAACGACGTACCCATGCGGGTTTCTCAAAAGACGGACCTGGCCGCAGCGCTGGTCGGAACCGGTCAAGCGAAGCCGAGCCGGGAAGCGGCGGCCGCGCAGCGGACCGGCGCCTCGATCACCGCGATGCTGCAGGCGGCGCTGTACGTCCGCTTCTCCGTGCCGGTCACCCACCAGCTCGTCCAGGTGGCGGCCGGGCGGATGGACCTGCACTGGCAGTTCGACAACGTGCGCTCGCACATCGCCCCGCTGCTGATCGTGCGGGAGGCCGGCGGCGTGGTCACCCACCTGGACGGCAAGCCCTGGGAGATCGGCGGCGGCGCCTACCTGGCCGCCGCGCCGGGTCTGCACGCGGCCGCGCTCGCCGTGCTCGAGACGGCGGTCTGATCATGCGAGTAGCGGTGCTCGGCGCGACCGGCGCGGTCGGCAAACTGCTGGTGTCCACGGCTCTGGCCCGCGGCCTGGAGGTGACGGCCCTGGCCCGCGATCCCGCCCAGGTGCCGGACCGCCCAGGCTTACGCCGTCTCGCCGTCGACGTGCACGACCCGACATCGATCGCCGAGGCGGTCCAGGACTGCGACGTCCTCGTCTCCGGCCTCGGCGTCTCCGCCACCCGCCCCACAACCCCGCCCCCAGCCGACCCTGGCGGCCCCGCAGCCTCGGGCGCGGCCGCTCTCGGCGGTCCTACGGCCTCGGGCGCGGTGGAACTCGGCGGTCCTGCGGCCTCGGGTGCGGCCACTCTCGGGAGTCCTGCGTCGGCAATGGG
Organism: Actinoplanes awajinensis subsp. mycoplanecinus; assembly: GCF_001509495.1. Classification (NCBI taxonomy): domain Bacteria; kingdom Bacillati; phylum Actinomycetota; class Actinomycetes; order Micromonosporales; family Micromonosporaceae; genus Actinoplanes; species Actinoplanes awajinensis. Next base: position 105,750 of record NZ_LLZH01000037.1, read on the forward strand.
GACGCTTGAGGCTGGGGCGGTGGCTGCGGTGGCTTCCGGAGTGCCGCGGATCATCTGGCTCGGCGCCTACGGGACCGGGCGGTCGGCCGAGCGGGCCGGCGGGGTGACCCGGGCGATCCTGCGCCTGGTCCTGGGCGCGGAAGTGCCCGACAAGGTAGCAGCGGACTCGGCGATCCTGGCCGCCGGCGGCACGGTGTTCCACGCCGGCCCGCTGGCTCCCGGCCCGCCCGCCCACCGGACGGTGGCCCTCGACGCCGTGCCCCGCCGGGTCTTCCCGAGCCGGATCAGCCGCGCCGCAGTGGCAGCCGCCATGCTCGACGAGGCGGTGACCCCCCGCTTCCCCGCCCAATCCGTCGTCGTCCTCGCCAGCTGAAGTCCCCGGCTGGTCCTGGGGGGTGCCTCGAGGCCCGTGAGGCACCCCCCAGGACCAGCCGGTCGGCCGGGAGGTGCGGTCGGTTCCGGGTGTCGGCTGGTTGTCGGGGGTGTCTCGGAGGTCGGGAGGGACCCCTGAGGACCAGCCAACCTCCGAGAGTTGACCGCGGTCCCCGCCGAGCGCGCCGAAAGTCCCCACGGTTTGGTGGTTTGGGCGTTGGGTGGGGAGTTTGGGTGCGGAGGGCGCCGAAAGTCCCCACGCTTTGGTGGTTTGCGTGTTGGGTGGGGACTTTTGGTGCGGAGTGGACCGAAAGTCGCCACGCTTCGGGGTCAGCGGGTGGAGTGTTTTTGCCAGATCAGGCGGACGGCGGGGAGGACCTCCGAGACGGCGGGGATGCCGGGGCCTGGTTCGCGGACGCCGACGGTGAGGGCGGGCGCGGAACGTTCGAGGGAGCCGGCCATCCGGTCGATGTCGGTGATGATCGAGCCGGTGAGCACCAGCACGCCGGTGTCGTCGATCTCGGTGCGGACCTTGCGCAGGGTGCGCTGCCGCGAGTCGCGCAGGGTCTCCAGGCGGTCGTGCAGGTTCCCGGCGTCGCGGGTGGCGTCGTCCCGCGGGTCGGCGACCAGCGCGGCGTGTGCGGCGAACGCGTCCGACGCGGCGGTCAGGACCTGGCCGATCTGCTCCGGTACGCCGGGCGCGTGCGGGGTCGCGGACGCGTCGAACATCGACCGGGCCACCGAGTTGACCTGGTGCACGCCGTGTTCGAGCGCGCGGACGGTCTGCTGCAGCGGCGTCACCCGGGTCACCGGGGTGGTCAGCGACCAGCGGGCCTGCCGGAGCAGGTCGTCGACGGCGGTGACCGCCTCGTCCAGGTCGTCGCCGAGGTCGCGGGAGCGGGCCAGCCACTGCGCGGACTGTTCCTGGGCGTAGCCGTCGCGGGCGCCGGCGCCGAGGTGGCCGAGCAGGCCGGCGATCCCGGTGGAGAGCTGCGCGAGCTGCCAGCGGGCCCGTTCCAGCGGGGTCATGCCACCGACCAGCGGGGACAGGATCACGCCGACGACGATGCCGAGGGCGGTCGCCGCGATCCGCTCCCACACGAACGTCTCGGTGACGGCGCTGCCGGCGACCAGGATGCCCAGCGAGGTCAGCGGCACGGTCACCGAGCTGTCACCCAGGCGCAGCAGCCGGCCGGCGGCCAGCCCACACCCGGTGATCACCGCGATCGTCCACGGGGTGAGGCCGAACGTGCCCCACACGGCGACCGTGATGGCGATCCCCGCAAGCGTGCCGACCAGGCGTTTCGCGCCCTCGCGGACCGAGGCGTGCGAGCTCATCTGCACCGACAGGGTCGCCGAGACGGCCGCTGTCACCGGTCCGGCCAGCTGCAGCGTCCCGGCCGCGGACCAGGCGATTCCGGCGGCGACCGCGGTCACCAGCGCCGACCTGGCGACCGCCGGGTCGAGGCGGCTGCCGCAGAGGCGGGCGCATTGTCGTACCCAAGCGGGAAGATGCGGTCGCAACCGGGCGCGGACCGCAAGCGAGGCAGCGGCCACGGCCGGGCGGACCTTGCGGCGCAGCAGTGTCGCCGTGAGCGCGCAGAAGAGCAGGCTCGCGGCGACGACGGTGATCGGGTTCAGGTGCGGGTGGAACGAGGAGAGCAAAGCGGCGGCCTTCGGTGTCGCGGGCGGTTTTCGCTTCAAAAACTATCGCCGCGCCATCGGCATATCGGGCATTTGCCGGGATTGTGACGGGCGTCGCGCCCGGACGAGGTCACGCCCAGGTGATCGCGTTGCCGGTCTCGATCGACGCGGCGCAGAGCCGGCGCAGCGCTCCGATCAGGTGGGCGAAATCGGTCGCGGAGCGAGGGCGGCTTGCGACGGCGAGGTGCTCGGCGGGAGGTGATCCGAGCGGCGTCATCGCGATGACCGCCCGCTGCTCGCCCGCGGTGAGTTCGACATCCCCACCGGTCAGCACCCGCTGGGTGAAGCGGGTCGCCCGGAACAGGGTGCGTGGCGGATCGACGACGAAGAAGCCGTCCGGGTCGACACCGGCCCGGTGGTCCGGGTCCAGCATGAACACGCCGTGGTAGGCGGCGACGTATTTCATCACCACCCGCCCGGTCGCCTCGTCGACGAGCACGGTCTCGTCCGTCGCGCCGGCGGTCCGCTCGAAGCGGTCGAGCTCGGCCAGGATCGGCGCGGCTCGCTCGGGGGAGGTGTCGCCGCCGCCGTTGGCGTCCGGCAGCTCGGCGCGCAAGGTGGGAAAGTTCCCCCCGAGGGCCTGCTGGAACAGCCGCAGCCCGGACCAGTTGGACACCCGCTCGTCGGCGAGGTTCATGCCGGGGTGCGGGCAGGCGTCGGTCTTCCAGCCGCTGAACGCGTGGTGCGCGGCCGCGTTCCCGGAATAGGGCAGCTGCAGCACGAGGACCCCGCCGTCGAGGACGACCGGCCCGGCCGGTGGCACCACGAGGCCGTCCTGCCAGCAGCGGCAGTGCACCCATGCGTCAAGACCCATGCCGGAACGCTACGTCAGGCGCCGGTCGGATCGGGCAGGCCGTAGCGGGCGTTCAGCACCTGCATCGCGGCGCCGGCGGCGATCGCGTCGGTGCCCAGGCCGGTCAGCGCGACCTCGACGGTGAGCCAGTCGGCCCGCGGGACCTCGGTGCGCACCGCCCGCTCGACCGCCGAGCGGTAGATCTCGCCGTGCCGCAGCAGGTCCGCACCGGCCAGCACGATGTGTCCGAGGTCGAGGGTCTGCAGCAGGTTGACCACGCCGGTGCCGAGCACGGCGGCCGCCGCGGCCGGGTCGGCGGCCCGGTCGTGCACCGCTTCCAGACAGCCGCGCCGGCCGCAGACGCACAGTGGACCGTCGAGCTGGACCACGGTGTGCCCGAACTCACCGGCGTTGGTGTGCGTGCCGCGGTGCACCGCGCCGCCGAGCCACAGCCCGGCGCCCAGACCGGATTCGACCATGATGAGGGCGGCGTCGCGGAACCCGGCGCCGCGCCGCCACGCCTCGGCGGTCACCGCGGCGGTCACGTCCTTGTCGACCAGGACCGGCAGTCCGAGCCGCTTCCCGGCGAGGTCGGCCAGGGGTACGTCGTGCCAGTGCCGCAGCCGGTGCGCGCCCCGGACCGTACCGGTGGCCTGGTCGAGCGGACCGATCATGCCGATGCCGACCCCGGTCAGCTCACGGCCCTGTGCCAGCGCGGTCACCCCGGCGCCGAGCCCGGCCAGCAGCTCGTCCGGAGTGAAGTCGGCGGGCAGCGGGGTGGTCGCCGAGGCGCGCACGGCACCCGCCAGGTCGGTCAGCACCAGGCGCAGCGCCTTGCGGCTGACATGCGCACCGATCGCCCAACGACTTTCCGGTACGAGCCGGTACACCGCCGCGGGCTTGCCGAGCGCACCCCGGCGCACCCCGGCCGGGGCGATCAGCCCGCCCTCGACCAGTCGCGTGAGGACCTTGGACACCGCTTGCGGGGTCAGCCCGGTCACCTCGGCGACCGTGCCGCGCTCGATCGTCGGCTGAGCCCGGGCCAGGGCGATCACCAGCGCCTCGTGGTAGTCCCGCAGGTAAGCCAGGTGCACAGGCTCACACTACTACTAACGCAACAGCGTTGCTAAAGTCCGCGGCATGAGTTCCGACAAGACAGGGCGGTGGCCGGCACTGCTGGCGCTGGCCTTCGGCGCGGTCGCGATCGGCCTGACCGAGTTCGTACCCGCCGGGCTGCTCCCGCAGATCGCCCAGGGGCTGCTCGGCGACGACTATGCCCGTTCCCAGTCCGACGCGCTGGCCCACGCCGGCTGGATGATCACCGCGTACGCGTTGGGTGTGGTCGTCGGCGCACCCACGATCGCCGCGCTGACCGCCCGCCTGCCCCGCAAACGCCTGGTCCTCGGGCTCCTGGTGCTGTTCGTGATCGGCACCGTCGCGTCGGCGATCGCACCGACGTTCGGCACCGTGATGGCCGCGCGGTTCGTGGCCGGGCTGCCGCACGGCGCGTATTTCGGCGCCGCCGGGCTGCTCGCCGCCAAGCTGATGGGGCCGGGCAGCGAGGGGCGCGGGTTCGCGGTCGTGCTCAGCGGGCTGACCGCGTCCAACGTCGTCGGCGTACCCCTGATCACCGTCCTCGGACAGCAGACCAGCTGGCGGATCGCCTACCTGGTGATCGCCGGGGTCTTCCTGCTCGCGCTGCTCGCCGTGGCGCTCGTGGTGCCGGACGCGCCCGCCGCCGGCGGCTCACCCGCCGACGAGCTGCGCGCCCTGCGCCAGCCGCAGGTGTGGCTGGTCGCGGTGACCGCCGCGGTCGGTTTCGCCGGGTTCTTCGCCGCCAACAGCTACATCGCCCCGGTCACCACCGAGGTGGCCGGCCTGTCCACCGGCGCGGTCTCCTGGGTGCTGGTCGCGGTCGGTCTCGGCATGACCGTCGGCAACGCCTGGGGCGGCTGGTACGCCGACCGCAACCTGCGCGGCGCCACCCTCTCCGGCTTCGCCGCGATGATCGTCGGCCTGGTCTTCTTCGCCCTCGCGTCGGGCACCGCGGTCGGCCTGTTCCTCGGCGCGTTCCTGATCGGCGCGACGAGCCTGTCGCTCGGCCCGGCCCTGCAGTCCCGGCTGATCGCGGTCGCTCCGGGCGCGCAGCTGATGGGCGCGGCGGTCAACCAGTCCGCGATGAACCTGGCCAACAGCCTGGGCGCGGCCCTGGGCAGCGTGGTGATCGCCGCGGGGCTCGGTTATCGGGCGCCGGCCTGGGCTGGGGTGGGTCTGGGCGTGATCGGGTTGGCGCTGGCGGCGACGAGTTTCGCCCTGGACCGCCGATCGGCACCGGAGGCGGTGCCGGCGCCGGCCCGGTGACCGCGTTCGCCCGGTGACCGCTCCACCCCGGAGGGGTGCCACCGGGCCGTGCCGGGCGCTGCGTGCGGCTCCGGCGGCGATCCTCGGCCAGAATGGCTTCGTATGAGCCTCAGCTTCACACACGAGACGCTGCCGCAGCGCGTGGTCTTCCTCCCGGACGCGAACCAGCGCGTCGCCGAAGAGGTGGCGCGGCTCGGCGCGCGTCCAATGGTGATCGGCACCAAGGCCGACGCGGTGCTGCCGGACGCCCCGCACTACCGCGACGTCGTCATGCACGTGCCGGTCGAGGTCGCCGAACGGGCCCGCGGGTTCGCCGTCGAGAACGACGCCGACGTGCTGGTCAGCGTCGGGGGCGGGTCGGCGACCGGGCTGGCCAAGGCGGTCGCGCTGACCACCGGGCTGCCGATCGTCGCGGTGCCGACCACCTATGCCGGCTCCGAGGCCACGAACGTGTGGGGCCTGACCAAGAACGGTCGCAAGACCACCGGCGTCGACGAGCGGGTGCTGCCCCGCACGGTCGTCTACGACGCGAACCGCACCCTGTCGCTGCCGGTGGACCTGAGCGTCGCGTCCGGCCTCAACGCCCTCGCCCACTGCGTCGACTCGATGTGGGCGCCCCGCACCGACCCGATCAACCAGGCGCTCGCCCTCGAGGGCGTCCGCGCACTGTCCGCCGGGCTTCCGCAGGTCGTCGCGGCTCCGGAGGGCATCGAGGGGCGAGAACAGACTTTGTACGGGGCGTACCTGGCCGCTGTCGCGTTCGCCTCGGCCGGCTCGGGACTGCACCACAAGATCTGCCACGTGCTCGGCGGGATGTTCAACCTGCCGCACGCGCAGACGCACGCGGTCGTCCTGCCGTACGTTCTGGTGTTGAATGGTCCCGCGGTGCCGGAAAGCGAACGTCGCCTGAACGACGCCTTCGGCCCGGAGGGCCTGCACGGCCTGCGCGAACGGGTCGGCGCGCCACGGGCCCTGCGTGATTACGGCCTGCGCGAGGCCGACATCCCGGCCGCTGCCGCCGCGATTCTGGCGGTCGTGCCGGAGAGCAATCCGGTCCCGGTCACCACCGAGATTCTCACTGACCTGCTGCACCGCGCGTGGGCGGGGGAGGAGCCGAAATGAGTTCGGAACAGGCCGGCCGCGAACAGCAGTTGACCGACCGGGTGGTGGCATCGTTCGACGCCACTGCGGATCCGCGCCTGAAAGAGGTGATGGGCGCGCTCACCCGGCACCTGCACGCGTTCGTCCGCGAGGTCCGGCTGACCGAGGCGGAATGGCAGCAGGCGATCGCCTTCCTGACCGCGACCGGGCACATCACCGACGAGCGCCGGCAGGAGTTCATCCTGCTCTCCGACGTGCTGGGCGCGTCGATGCAGACCGTGACGGTGAACAACCAGGCGTACGAGAATGCCACCGAGGCGACCGTTGTCGGGCCGTTCTTCGTCGAAGGGTCGCCGCTGATTCCATTGGGCGGCGACATCTCCGGCGGGGCGCCGGGGGAGCCGTGCTGGGTGGAGGGCACGGTCACCGACACGCGGGGTGCGCCGATTCCGAACGCCCGGATCGAGGTGTGGGAGGCCGACGACGACGGCCTTTACGACGTGCAGTACGGCGACGATCGGGTGGCGGCGCGAGGCCATTTCTTCACCGATGCCGAGGGCGCGTACCGATTCTGGGCGATCGTGCCGACGCCGTATCCGATCCCGCACGACGGCCCGGTGGGCCGTTTGCTCGCGGCGACCGGCCGGTCGCCCATGCGGGCGTCCCATTTACATTTCCTGGTCGAGGCGGCCGGTTCGCGCACTCTCGTCACCCATATTTTTGTACGAGGTGACGAGCTGCTGGACCGCGACAGCGTGTTCGGCGTGCGCGATTCCCTGGTGAAGGACTTCGAGGCGCAGCCGCCCGGCACGCCCACGCCGGACGGCCGCGACCTCGGCGATCATCGGTGGACCCGGGTCCGCTTCGACATCGTGCTGGCCCCGGAGGTCTGATCAGCGCCAGCGCTCGGCGGGGGCGGTCACGTAGGTCCGGAAGACGTGGTCCCAGGGGATCACGGCCAGCGGGATGACGACCCAGAGGATCTCGGTGGTGGACGCCCAGGTGTCCGCGTCCAGGTTGTGGTCCAGCCACAGCGGGAGCGCGTCGGTGCCGAGCCAGATCAGCTTCCAGGCCACCTCGAACAGCAGGATCGGCAGCAGCCGGAGCGGGTACCGCAGGCCGAGCAGGGCGAAGACCGACATCGCCACCAGCATGCAGGTGACGACGCTGGTCATGAACGGCCACGGCGTCTCGTGGTGGAGGAGCTCGGGCCACTTGAAGGCGACCAGGCCGCCGCCGACGATCAGGTACCCGAGCCGCAGCAGGTAGAGCCGCCACAGCGGCAGTTCGGCACGCGGGGGAGAGCTGATCGGCGTTGCGGTTGTCATGTCCACCACGCTAGGCAGGACGCGGGGCGTGGGCATCAGTGCTGGTACTGAGTCGGTACGGAAACCGGCCCCGGGTACCTTCGGATCATGACCAAGCCCGGCAACCTGCCTGCTGAGGTGTCGAGTTTCGTCGGCCGGGGCGCCGAGCTGGCGGAGGCCCGGCGCAAGCTGACCGGCGCTCGTCTGGTCAGCCTGGTCGGGCCGGGTGGGGTGGGCAAGACCCGGCTCGCGGTCCGGATCGCCACCGACCTCGGTGCCGGGTTCCGCGGGGGCGCCTGGCTGGTGGAGCTGGCCAACGTACGCGACCCGGCACTGGTCGGCACGGCGGTGATGGCCGCCCTCGATCTGCGGGACCAGACCGCGGCTGATCCGGCGGCGCTGCTGCGGTCGTACCTGCGGGAGCGGGAACTGCTGCTCGTGGTGGACAACTGCGAGCACCTGCTGGACGCGGCGGCGCGGCTGGTCGATGACGTGCTCCGGGCCGCACCCGGGGTACGTGTGGTCGCGACCAGCCGGGAGCCGCTGTCCGTGGCGGGGGAGCATGTGCTGCCGGTGGCGCCGTTGGAGCTTCCCCCGTCGTACGCTGACCTGCTTGAACGGACCGCAACCAACGACGCGGTCCGGTTGTTCGTCGATCGTGCCGCCGCGGCGGCCGGGCAGTTCACGCTGACCGCGTCGAACCAGGCCGCGGTGGTGGAGGTGTGCCGGCGGCTGGACGGGCTGCCGCTCGCCATCGAGCTGGCGGCGGTGCGGACCCGGACCCTGAGCCCGGAGCAGATCCGGGACCGGCTGAGCGACCGGTTCCACCTGCTGACCGGGGGCAGCCGGGCGGCGCTGCCCCGGCACCAGACGCTGCACACCGCGATCGAGTGGAGCTACCAGCTGCTGACGCCGGCCGAGCAGACGATGCTGATGCGGCTGGGCGTGTTCGCCGGTCGGTTCACGCTCGACGACCTGGAAGCCGTCGGCGGCTCGGCCGAGGCGCTGGACCTGCTCTCCTCGCTGCTCGACAAGTCGCTGCTGGGCAGGGACGAGGCGGGCTACCGGTTGCCCGAGACCATGCGGGCGTACGCCTGGGGCAAGCTGCGGGAGTCCGGTGACGCGGACAGCATGGAGCTGCGTTGCGCCGACTACTACCTGTCCCGGATCCAGCAGTTCGCCGCGGCCGGCCGGTCGCGCCTGCTCCCGTCGCTGGTCTGGTTCGACCTGGAGATCGACAACATCCGGGCGGTGCTGCGGGGGTGCCTCGACCGTGGGGACTTCGCCCGTGCGGCCGGGATGGCGACGTCGCTGGTCTGGTACTGGATCACCCGGGCGACGACCGAGGGCGCGCGCTGGCTCGACGAGGTGCTGGCCGGGCCGGTCGGTAATCCGTGGACGTGTTTCGCGCGCGGCTTCCTGGGTGTGGTTCAGAACGATCCGGAGGCGGCGAGCCGTGCGCTCGATCGCGGGGTGACCGTGGCTCGGGCGGCCGGGATGCCGGACGTGCTGGCGCAGCTCCTGGCCATGGCGTCGATCGCGGCGACCATGCGCGGTGACTCCGCTGCGGGGATCCGTCTCCTCGACGAGGCGCGGGCCGTGGCCGGTCCACTGGACGACGTGGGGGCGACGCTCATGACGTACCAGGCGCGGGCGCTAAACGGCCTGGTCGTCGGGGACCTCGCGGCGGTCACGGCGGCGGCTGCCGAGGGCGCGCGGCTCAGCCGGGAGGCGGGTGACCTCTACAGCCTCGGGATGATGCTGATGAACCAGGGGTATGCCGCGCTCGGGTCGGGTGCACCGCGGGAGGCCGAGGAGCTGCTCACCGAGGGTCTGCGGATCGCTGATCAGGTCGACGACCGGGTGGCGCAGTGTTATCTGGTCGGGGCGCTCGGGTGCTGCGCCGCGGCCGGTGGGCAGCCACGCCGGGCCGCGGAGCTGCTCGGCGCGATGGCGACCCTGCGTGACGAGATCGGGGCGACTGATCATCCGGGCATGGCAGTGGCGCTGGCTTCGGCCACCCGGTCGGCCAGGGAGGCGCTCGGTGCGGAGCCGTTCGAGGCGGCCGGCGAGGCGGGCCGGCGCCTGGACCGGGCGGCTGCGGTGCGGCTGGCGCTGCGAACGCCCACGGCCGCGCCGGTGGTCGCCTCGGATCCGGGGGTCCTCAGCCGGCGTGAGCTCGACGTCGCGCGGCTCGTGCCTGAGGGTTTGAGCAACAAGGAGATCGGCGCCCGGCTGTTCATCTCGGAGCGCACGGTCGAGAGCCACGTCCGCAACATCCTGACCAAGCTCGGCTTCACCACCCGGACCCAGGTCGCCAGCTGGATGGCGACCCAGGACCACTGACCGGCCGGTTGGATTGACCGACACCTGGTCCCATGTAAAGATGCCTCATGACTAGCCTCGGTTCGAGTGGGTCAAGGGGCGGTGGTTGGTGTGAGCGAGGCCTTGGCATGGCAGGCTTGGGAGAGCAGCCGAGAGGTGAGGCGACCCATGGGCATGGAACTGCTGGACCACCCAGAACCGTGGACCGAGGGCGAGTACTTCGCGTTGGGCGAGACCCTGAGCCGGGTCGAGTTAGTCGACGGGAGCCTCTGGGTGAGCCCCTCGCCGACTAAGCGTCATCAGCGCATCGTGAAACGGCTTATAAAATTGCTCGATGACCTGGCCGAGAACGCCGGGCTCGTGTTGGTCCAAGATGCCAATCTTCGGTTGGCCAGTGGGCGCATCCTGGAACCGGATCTTGTTATTGCCGATACCGATGACGACGACCTGATGGTCGAGGCCAGCGAGGCCAAGCTGGTCATCGAGGTGGTCTCACCGAGCAATGCCGGCACGGATCGACTGCTCAAACCCCAGCTGTACGCCGCTGCCGGCATCGGTTGGTACCTGCGCGTGGAGCAGCCCGAGGGCTCGCTGGAACTGCACCTGCAGAAGCTGGCCGGCGACCACTACGTCCCCTTCGCCGTCGCGACTCCCGGCCAGATCCTCACTGCGGAAGAGCCGTTCCCGTTCCAGATAGACGTGGCAGCGCTGAGCGCCGCGCGGCGAAAACCACGCGGCGCCCCCGACACCTCAGCTCACTGATACGGCAGGGTCACCGTCGACAGTGCGCCCAGCGACACCGTGCTCGCCCCCGAGCCGATAGCGCTCCACACCTCCACCTTGACCGTCCCGTTCGCCAGGTTCCCGAACGCCCCGGTCGTCGTGACCTGGCCGACCGCGTCGGTGTACTTCTCCCACCCGGTCACCGGGTCGGTGGCGAAATACCGGAACGTCTCCACCCGGTCGAAACTCCCGTCCCCGGTCAGGTCGTAGGAGACCCGCACCTGGCTGGCATTGCCCACCGACGTCCCGGAGTCCACCGACAGGCTGAACGCCGTCGCCGCGCCGGACCGGTACGCCAACGTCAGCCCGCTCGCCGTGAACGTCGTCGGCGAGTGCGGCTGGTTGTCGTTGCTGCCGGACGCCTTGACCACCGTCGCGGTCCCGGCCGTGCCCGCCGCCCCGGCGAGCGCCCCACCACTCTGCAGGTACCGCACCGCGCCACCACCGGTAGGCGGGGTGGAGGTAGTGGGACTGGTGGAAGGTGAAGGCGTGGGGGAGGACGGGCTGACCCCACCCCCGACAGCGTTCCCGCCCGTCCAGTTCACCGCCCCACTGGCCACCGTCTTACCGGCCGGCAGCGCCAGCACCTTCCCGTCCGAGAACGTCACGGTGAGAGCAGCGTTGGTGATGTTCGCCGCCACGTACGTCTTGGCGCCGTTCTTGGTGAACACCCGGGCCAGCGGATGGTTGGCGGTGACCGTCAGATCGCTCGTGCCGAGCGCGGCGTTGTTCCGGATCCAGTGGAACGTGTGCGCCTTCGTCTCGCCCTCCTCGGGCGTGTAGCCGCTGTTCGCCCGGAACTTGGCCAGCGCCGCGTCCCCGTCACCGAGCGCCAGGTACTGCCACGCGATGTCCTGCCAGATCGCCGGCTCGTGCCCGGCGTTCGTGACCATCTCGGCGTAGTTGCGCTTCACGTACGCCGGATCGTTGCCCAGATAGAAGTGCCCGCCGGTGATCGGCAGCATGTTGATGCCCTGGATCTGCTCGGGCGCCGACGCGAACCAGGTCGAGTACGCGCCGCCGTCGCCCCAGACCATGCCGACCGTGCCGTGGCCGAACGCGGCCGGGAAGTTCTCGTTGCGGGTGTCGAACCAGTACTCGTTGATCGCGGCCGACTGGGTGGTCCAGATGAAGATGCCGGCGTCGCGGATCGCGGTGTTGCCGGTCGCCTGGCCCCACTGGATCAGGCCGTTGGCGAAGTTCATCCCCTCCGACGAGGACTCCTGGTTGTTGCCGGCGAAGAACGCGCCGTGCCCGGCCGCCCAGTCGTGCCCGGCGTAGATGTCGAAGTCCCGCAGGTACGGGAACCGGTTGTCGGCCCGGTCGTAGTTGTTCGCGTCCCGGATCAGCAGGTCCACCATGCCGCCGTAGCGGGCGTTGGTCGCCCAGGACGGGTCGAACTTGGCGAGCGTGGCGGCGGCCGCGATGTAGTAGCCGTAGTGGAAGTGGTGGTCGTTGAGCTCGGCGTCCGAACCGTACGACGCGGGGTAGCCGATCAGCGTGCCCCAGTTCTTGTCGTAGTAGAACAGCTTCTGGCTCTTGCCCGCCGAGGCGGTGAACCAGTCGGTGAGCTGGGTGCGGATCGCCGCCAGCGCGGTGTCCCGCACGTCGGTCCGGCCGAGCTGGTCGGCGATCTCGGCGATCCGCGCGCCGGTGCCGAGCGCCTTGCCGGTCCAGTACGTGTCGGTGTTCTGCACGTTCACCGGGTTGTCCTTGACCTGGTCCAGGTACCCGTTGAGGGTGGCCAGGTCGGCGCCGCTGCTGTCGGCCACCGCGGGCACCTCGGGAAGCACCCCGTTGTAGACCGCCGAGGTGGTGAACGACGACGCGCCGACCAGGTTCTTCATCGTGCCGCGGGCGGTCACGTAGGTCTGCGCGATCGGGGTCGCTCCGGTCAAGGCCCGCCACTGGTGCGGGTACAGACCGATGACGGTCCCGGTGCCAGACCCCTCCCTCGCGGTCGTCGTATAGGTATAGGTGGTCGCGACCTTGCTGGTGTTCTGATCGTACGAGTACGACACGCGCGTTCCGGTCACGTGGTTGTGCGCGTACGTCCCGTAGCTCGTGGCCAGCGCGGTCTTGTCCGCGACGCTGGTCGACGGCGTGGTGGGCAGCACGGCGATGGAGAAGTAACCCTTGCCCGCCAGCGTCGAGGTGATCACGTTGCCGCTGACCGTCCAGCTCGCCCCGGCCGGCGCGTACGCCACGTAGTCCTTGCCGGCGACCGAGTACCCGATCCGCGCCCCGCTGTTCGACCAGATCGTCGGCGTGCTCTTCGCGGTGATCTGCGCGTTCCCGCCGGTGACCTGGAAGTACGCGAACGGCAGCCCGTGCCCGATGGTGGCCTTCATGGTCCGCGTGCCGTCACTCCAGTACGGCGTGACGGTCCAGTCGGTCCAGGAGTCCACCAGGGTCCGCGGCGCGTTCAGCCCGGCCACCCCGGCGGTGAAATCCTCCTGGTAGATGTAGTGGTATTCACCGACGCCAGTGGCCGTGCCGCTGATCTGCGGCGTGGTGTTGTAGGAGAAACCGAGCCCGCCCGCGGTGGTGTCGTAACTCGTCGGGTGCGCGTGCAGGTTCTCGCTGTAGGCGCAGTCGAATTTCTTGTAGACCAGCGACGACCACCAGTCATTCGTCGGCACCGGCCCGGCGGGCGCATTCGCTGTCATGAATTGCCGGGGATTCGTGGACAGGTCGCCGCAGCCCGACGGCAGGGCCGCTCCGGCCGGCAGTGTCTCGGCGTAACTGCCGGCACCGACCGTTGCGGCGTCCGCCGTGCCGCTGAGCGCCACCGCGCCCAGCCCGGCCACGACCGCGGTGGCCACCATCAGTGCGAGGGCCGGGCCTCTTCTCGTACGTCGGGCGACAGGGCCCATCACGCCTCCACTGCATTCGAGAGGGGGAGTCGCCTGTGAGAGCGCTCTCTAGTGCATGGGACTGTAAGTGTGGCCAGTGGATGTCGTCAATGTTTCCAAGTTATTGACGCGGTTATCCGCGATCAGGGCTTTCGCACGGTCCGCTGCATGAAGCGCTCGATCCGCCCGTCCTCCACGGCCCTGATCCAGAGCTCGGTCACCCGCGGATCCGGCGGCGCGTCGGCCACCCCGGCACGCAGCTGCGCCTTGGTCAGCCGGAACGTGTCCGGCGGGATCTCGGCCAGCCGCCGGGCCCGCGCGACCGCGGCCTTCAACGGCCCGATCTCATCGACGTGGCCGGCCTCGAGAGCCTCCTGCGGAGCGAGTGTCGTGCCGGTCAGCACCGCCCGGCGCGCGTCTTTCGTGCCCAGTGCGTGTCCGAGAATGTTCAACGCGACGGGCGGGAACGGCACCCCGACCAGCACCTCGGTCACCCCGAGCGTGCCGCCGCTCATCACCCGCTCGTCGCAGGCCGCCGCGAGGATCGCCCCACCCGCGATGGCATGCCCGTTGATCGCCGCGACGGTCGGCTTCCCGATGCCGAAGACGGCGGCGAACGCGGCCTCGAGCGCCGGCAGGAACTGCCGGACGTAGTCGGCGCCACCGTCGAGGATCTTCCAGAGGTCCACGCCGGCCGAGAACGCCCGCTCACTTCCGGTCAGCACGACGGCCGGCACACCTCCGCGATCGAGCTCGTCGAAGGTCCCGCTGATCGCCCGCAACAGATCAAGATCAAGTGCATTGACCTTCCCGTACGCCATCCGCACGACCGCGACACCGTCCCGATCCTCGACATCGATCACGAGAGCCCCCTGGCTTGTCCGGCCGGTCCGCCGCGACCGGGCGGAATGGCGATGAACCCGCACTCATATCGTTCCTCGTCGAACTCTCCGCCACCAGTCGCCGTTTCTGGCACGGCGACAACCACCCCGGCCGTCGAGCCGACCAGGCGCATGTGCCGCCCCGTGGGTGGGCGGTGAGAATCCGCGATGCCGGATTGCGTGCGTCAACCGCCCGCCCCGGGGCGGTGAACGCACGCACAACGCGACCGCGTGCCGCTACCGCCCTCGACCCCGACCCAGCGCGGACTCCCGCCGCCCTGTCGTTGCCGATCGCGGACTTCCGCCGCCCCCTCGATGTAGATCGCGGATTTCTGCCGCCCCGCCATTGCCGATCGCGGATTTCTGCCGCCCCGTCGGTGCCGAGCGCGGATTTCTGCCGCCCTGGGTTGCGGGCCGCCAGCGCGATCAACGTGGGTTGGGCGGCTCGGGGGCCGGCCCGGGCGGCTCGGCGCTGGTGCGGTCCGGACATGACGACGGCACGCGCGCCGGCTCTGGGCGGCGAGCGTGCCGTCGGGTCAGGGGAGGGTCAGCGGCCGAAAGCGAAGCGGCTCTTCTTCTTCGGCTTGCCGAAGCCCTGCAGAGTGTCCGCACCCTTGCGGAGCAGGCCGGAGGCCTTGCTGGGGCCGCGCCGCGCCTCCATGGAGGCGCTGAGCTTGCGGGCGCCCGCCGCGGCCAGCGGCACGGCGACAGCCATGATGACGAATCGTCGGATCAGGTTCGGGATCATGGGGGTTCTCCTCTGGTCCGGCGCGGGTTGCGTCACCTACATACCCGACCCCTTCCATGTCAACCATCGGCGCTGGTGGGACGATCAGCGGGTGACGCTTGACGTGCAGCGGGAGCAGATCCTGTCCGGCCGGATGTACAACGACCTCACCGACGAGCTGGTGCAGGCCAGGCAGCAGACGGTGCTGCTGAGCACCGAGTACAACGCCAGCTTCGGGCAGCCGCAGGAGCAGCGCGAGGCGATCCTGCGCCGGCTGCTGAAATCGGTCGGGCGCGACTGCCATTTCGAGCCGACGTTCCGATGTGAATTCGGCTTCAACATCAGTGTCGGTGACTTCTTCTACGCGAATTTCGACTGCGTGATGCTCGACGGCGGCGGCATCACCATCGGTGACCACGTGCTGTTCGGCCCGCGGGTCGGCATCTACACCTCGAACCACGCGATCGACGCCGCCGAGCGGGCAGCCGGTGCGTGCTACGCGAAACCGGTCACCATCGGCGACAACGTCTGGGTCGGCGGCGGCGTCACGATCAACCCGGGCGTCAGCATCGGCGCCGGTTCGATCATCGGTTCGGGCAGCGTGGTGACCCGCTCGGTGCCGTCCGGGGTGATCGCCGTGGGCACGCCGGCCCGGGTGCTGCGGGAGATCACCGACGCCGACAAGACCGACTACCGCCCCTGATCCGACCGCTGCCGGGCCATCCACTGCCAGATGTGGGTGCTGTTGACGGCTGGATCGTTGCGGGCCACGTAGATCCAGGACCAGTGGCCGGGGAACTGGTGGCCGTTCCAGATCACGTGGTCGTAGAGGGTGGCCAGCGAGCGCGGGATGAGGTCGTGGGCGTGCTCGGTGTTGGCGACCGGGTCGACGGTGTCGTCGTCGCGGGAGGCGACCAGCCAGGTCGGCGTGCTGATCCGGGTCAGCTGGGCGTCCGGGATCAGGGATTGGACCACGCCGCAGATCGGCACGGACGCGGCGAACAGCGACGGGTAGACCGTGGTCATCTTCAGGCTCATGTAACCGCCGTTGCTGCACCCGGCCACGTAGATCCGGTCCGGGTCGATCGGGTGCTTGCGGGCCACCTCCCGGATCACCTCGAGGATCTGCGGTGCGAAGCGGTCGCCGTCCTCGATCCAGTACGACGTGCTCTGCGGGGCGACCACGTACGCGCCGGAGAAGATCCGCTGGGCGGCCGGGGTGGCGAAGCCGAGCGCACCACGGTTGGCGCGCAGCGTCGTCTCGTTGTCGTAGTAGCCGTCCGGCAGGGACGCGCCCTCGCCACCGCCGTGCAGCCACACCACCAGCGGGCGGGGGCCGTGCGCGGTGGGGGAGTAGAGCCGGTACTTCAGCCCCGAACGGGAGGCGTGGTGGCCGAACGCGTCCACCTCCGGGTTGCGCAGCCGCCCCTGGACGAAGCGCGTGATCGTGACCGGTGCGCCGTGCCGGCGGACGAGCGGGGTGTGCTGGATGATCGTGTAGACCAGATCGAGCCGCACGTTGCGGCCGCGGCTCGCGATGTAGCCGAGCGTGCCGCCACCGAGCTGTCCCTCGGCGTGGCTGAGCTCGAGGACGATGTCGCCGTGCCGGTCGAGGCGGGCGGCCGTGACCTCGCGCTCCAGGTCGTACTCGGAGAAGATCTGATCGCCAGGAGCGATCGGAAGCGGACTGGTGGCCTTGGCGTGCACGGTGAACGTGCCGGTGGTGACGCTGCTCGCGGCGATCGGCCCGAGCCTGCCGGTGTCGAGCGTGACCGAGGTGACCTGCTCGCCACCGTCGAGAGTCTCCGCGTCGAGCGTGAACCGGACCGCGGTGGCGGGATGCGCGGCGGCGGCATCCGCGGCGGCGGCATCCGCGGCGGCGGGCAGCGCCAGGCCGACGGCGGCGCCGGCACTGCCGGCCAGGACGGTGCGACGGCTGATGGACATCGTCATGAGAGCTCCCCGTCCCGAAGAAAGAGAACGACACTCGTCGATGCACAGCAACCTATCGCGCCGTTAACACGCCCGCAACATCGATGAACGCCGACCCCTGAGAGTCCCCGGCTGGTCCTGAGGGGTGTCTCAACATGCCGGAGGCGCCCCTCAGGGCCAGCCGGCGACCCGGGGGCGCGCTGCGGTCCGGGGTGGGTGCGGTCTGGCGGCAGGTCAGGTCAGGAACAGCACCACCGCGACGGTGGCCGCGAAGACCACGATGGTCCAGCGCAGCACCTCGGACGGCAGCCGCCGGGCGATCCGCGCGCCGACGAAGCCGCCGACGATGGTGGCCGGTGCCAGTACCGCGACCACCGCCCAGTTGACCGGGCCGAACGCGCTGTAGAGCAGCACCGTGGTGGCGCCGACCACCGCCGAGAAGACGTTCTTGAGGGCGCTGATCCGGCGCAGCGGCTCGTCGAGGACCAGGGCCAGCGCGGCGATCAGCAGCACGCCCATGGCCGCGTTGAAGTAGCCGCCGTAGAGGCCGCAGAGGAACACCGCGAGCGGGGTCAGCAGCGCGGCCTTGCGCGGCGAGTTGTCCTTGGGGTGGCCGGCCAGCGCCCGCAGCCGGTTCTGGAACGCCATCATCAGCGCCGTCCCGAGCAGCAGGAACGGCACCACCACGTCGAAGACCGAGCGCGGCGTGAACAGCAGCAGCGCGCTTCCGCACAGCGTGCCGGCGATCACGGTCGGGATGATGCGCAGGATCCGGCGGCCCTGGCCGACCAGGTCGGGGCGGCTGCCGACCGCGCTGGCCGCGTAGCCCGGCGCGACCGACAGGGCGTTGCTGACGTTCGCGGCCACCCCGGGCAGGCCGAGCCCGACCAGCAGCGGGAAGGTGATCAACGAGCCGCCGCCGGCGATGGCGTTCACCGTGCCGGCCAGCAGGCCGCCGCCGAACAGCAGGAAGACCTCGCCGGGAGTCATGTGCGGCCACTGCCTTCCGTCGATCGGGCGGCCAGGCTAACCCGGCCCTCGGACGGCTGGTTGCCGTGGGCCGACGACTGTGACCAGGTAGATTCGCCCGATGCCGTTCGCCGACCAGCTGATCAACAGGCAAGCCGCCACGAGTCTGCGCGACGCCCTCCGGCGTGTCGTGCCCGGGGCGGATCTGCCCTGCCTGACCGAGGCGGCCGGTGGTCTCGACGGGTTGGCGCTGCGCGAGCGTGCCGACCTGCTGCGCGACGCGCTGCTCACCGACCTGCCCGGGAGCTACCCCGAGCTGGCGCGGATCGTGCGGGCCGCGCGGGATGCCGACCCGGCGTTCACCGGCTGGCTGATCTGGCCGGTGACCAGCGCGATCGCGACCCGGGCGGTGCAGGACGGGTCGGGCGGGGCGTTCGACGACGCGATGGCGCTGCTGGCCGAGCTCACCGGGCGGCTCACCGCGGAGTTCGCGATCCGGGTGCTGCTGCGCCACGACGTGGACCGGGCGCTGGTGATCGCGCAGGGCTGGACCGGCAGCGCGGACCCGGACGTACGGCGGCTCGCCTCCGAGGGCACCCGGCCGTACCTGCCCTGGTCGACCCGGGTGCCGGCGCTGATCACCCGGGCCGGGGCCACCGTGCCGCTGCTCGACGCGCTGTACCGCGATGACAGCGACTACGTCCGGCGCTCGGTCGCCAACCACCTCAACGACCTCAGCCGTGACCACGCCGACCTGGTCGTCGCGGCGGCCCGGCGCTGGCTCGCCGAGCCGGACGTGAACACCGGCGCGGTCGTCCGGCACGGGCTGCGCACGCTGATCAAGAAGGGTCACCCGGACGCGCTGGCGACGCTCGGGTTCGCGCCGGCCAGCATCGACGTCGAGGGCCCGGTCCTGCGGGACGACACGGTGGCGCTGGGCGGGCTGCTCGGCTTCAGCGCGACCCTGCACAACACCGGGAGCGAGCCGGCCCGGCTGGCCGTCGACTACGTCGTTTACCACCGCAAGGCCGACGGTTCGCAGAGCGGGAAGACGTTCAAGCTGGCCACCCGCACGCTGCAGCCGGGCGAGACGGTCACGGTGGCGCGCGAGCACTCGTTCCGGTTGATCACCACCCGGCGTTACCACCTGGGCGAGCACGCGGTTGCGCTTCAGGTCAACGGAGTGGCGACCGCGCGAGCGGTGTTTCATCTGGTAGACACAATGAACACAATGGACACTGATGGTTAGTGTCGACCGATAGTGATGGGCGTGGCCGGGCGGCACTCCAGTCGCCGGCGGAAGGAGGCCCAGCGCCATCATGGTCGTACGAAAGCTTCTGGCCGTCGCCGGTCTGATCCTGGCGGCCGTGCCCGGTCAAGCGGCCTGGGCCGCGACCCCGTCGCCCGGGAAGGTCATCGACCGGCCGGTGCCGACCACCGGCTGTGGCAAACGCCCGCCGGTCCCGGCCGGGGTGGCCACCACGCGGACCGTGGTCAGCGGCGGGGTCAGCCGGACCTATCTGCTGCACCTGCCCGCCGGATATCGGCCGGGCCGGGCCACGCCGGTGGTGCTGTCCTCCCACGGGCGCACCCGCACCAGCGAATACCAGCGGGAACTCACCGGGATGGACGGGCTGAACGCGATCGTCGCCTACCCGCAGGGCACGATCGGCACCGACGGGGCGCCGTCGTTCCAGGGCGCGCCGTACTCGTCCGGGGCCGACGACGTGCTGTTCACCAGCGACCTGCTCAACCAGCTGCAGCGCGGGCTGTGTGTCGACCCGGCGCGGATCTACGTCTCCGGCAAGTCCAACGGCGGCGGCTTCGCGGGGCTGCTGTCCTGCCGGCTGGCCGGTCGGATCGCCGCGTCCGCCCAGGTCAGCGGTGCTTTCTATCCGCAGGGCGGTGTGTGTGAGCCGTCCCGCCCGACACCGATCATCGAGTTCCACGGTGCGGCCGACACCACCATTCCGTACGGTGGGAATGCCACCAAGGGTCTCCCGCCGATCGCGGACTGGCTCGCCGGCTGGGCCGCCCGCAACCGCTGCCTCGACGGCCCGGTGACCAGCACACCGGTCGCCGGAGTGACCCGGTCGGTGTGGCAGCGGTGCGCCGCGGCGGTCGAGCACTACCGGATCGGCGACCTCGGTCACACCTGGCCCAGCACCATGCCGAACCCGGACTCGGCCACGCCTACGGTGATCGACGCGACCCCGCTGATCTGGAAGTTCTTCCGCGACCATCGCCTTGCGAACTGTGGAGCCGGGTTCACGCACTGAACCCGACCACCCGAAACGTGTGGGGACCTGCCGGGGGCACGGCAGGTCCCCACACCCATGCTCAGGTCTGGCCGGCCCGCGGCGCGTGGAAGCCGGCGCCGGTGCCGGCTTTGAACCGGAACGTCTTGTGGGTGCCGTCGCAGAACGGCTTGACCGCGGACTTGCCGCATCGGCACAGGGCGACGGTGTCGCGGCCCGGGTCGATCGTCTCGCCGTCCGGTGTCTGCAGGACGAAATCGCCGCGGACGATCAGCGGGCCGTCCTCGTAGGGAGTGATGCTCGTGGTCATGTCGGATAAGTCTCCGTTTCGCGGCTCCGCAAACGGGCATCCGGCGGCCCATGAAACTGCCGTCACCTCGAGGTTCTCTCTCCAGCACCCTGATCGACGCGCTCAACGGCGGTGGGTCGCTGGCCGGCGTGAGCGTGGCGCCGGACGACGACGAGGACCTCCAGCTGTCCCTTTTCGTGTGTTACGAGATGGCCTACCGCGGGTGGGACGGTGTCGACGACGCCTGGGAGTGGGATCCCGGCCTGCTACGGGTCCGCGCCGGCCTCGAGCGCCGGTTCGAGGAGCAGCTGTACGCGCTGGCCGGGGCTCCGGAGCCGGCCGACCCGGCGACGGTTCCGCGGGCGCTGCTCGACATCGTCGCCGCCGACGACGGGCCGGCGCTGTCCAAGTACCTGCGCGGCCAGGCGACCCACGAACAGTTCCGCGAATTCGTCGTCCACCGCTCGGTCTACCACCTGCGCGAGGCCGACCCGCACACGTATGCGATCCCGAGGCTGGCCGGGCGCGCCAAGGCCGCGCTCATCGAGATTCAACTCGATGAGTACGGCGGTGGCGTCACCGGCCGCATGCACCAGGAGCTGTTCAAGCAGACGATGGCCCACTTCGGTCTGGATCTCACGTACGGCGCGCACGTCGGCGCGGTGCCGGCCACCACCCTGGCGGTCAACAACCTGATGTCGTTCTTCGGCCTGCACCGAGCCCGCCGCGGCGCGATCCTCGGGCACCTGGCCGCCTACGAGATGACCTCGTCGCTGCCGAACCGCGCCTACGGCACCGGCCTGCGCCGGCTCGGCGGCGACGCGAGCTCGACCGTCTTCTATGACGAGCACGTCGAGGCCGACGCCGTGCACGAGCAGATCGCGGCACACGACCTGTGCGGATCGTTCGCCGCCGCGGAGCCGGAACTCGCTGGTCAGGTGCTGTGGGGTGCCCGCTGCGCGCTCGCTGTCGACAATCTGTGGGCGCAGGCCGTGCTGGACGCCTGGGACTCCGATCACACGTCGTTACGCGGTTGGCGAGCCTCGACTACGCTCTGCGCGTGATTGCTGACTACACGTTCTTCAGCCTGTTCTTCGTCCTGCTCATCTGGGGAATCGGGCTCTTCATCACCTACTGGATCATCCGCCTGGCGGTCCGGCACGCCCTCCAGGACTCGGACCTGCGCCGCGCCCGCCAGCGCCCGCCGGGCTACTGACCGCTCATCACTTCCGGTCAACCCCTCTGCGGACGACCACGGAGCGCCGCCGACGGCAGCTGCCCGGCGCGGACGCCCACCGCCGCGGCCCCGCCTCGCCCACCCACCCGGCGAAGGCGGGGCGGCAGCGGCCCGCGGTCGGGTCGTGCGTGCGCCCGCCGCCCGCGGGTGGGCGGTGGTGGTCCGCGGTCGGGTTGTGCGTGCGCCCGCCGCCCGCGGGTGGCGGGCGCACCGCCCGCGGGCGGCGAGGCGGGCCGTGAACGGGTGGTCACCAGCCGGCGGGGTTGCTGCCGGTTTCGCGGGAGATGCCGGAGCCGGTCTCCGGGTAGGTGCCGAACTGTTTCTCGTGCAGGTGGGCGAAGAAATAGCACATCTCCTCGCACTCGGCGTCCAGCAGCGCGAGCGCCGGGTCGGCGTCGACCGCCTCGTAGAACCTCTGGCCGGCGGCGACGATGAAACCCCGGCAATACAGGAAGCCGTCGTCCGAACCGTCCGTGTGCTCGTGGATCTCCGCGCGGTCGATGGTGTGCAGGGTGCGCTCGAGGACCCGGTCGAGGGCGGTCAGCTCGGCGCTCGACAGGCCGGCGCTCAGCGCCCGCAGGTGGGTCAGGAACGGCTCCAGCCACATCTCCACCGCGCGGAGCTCGTCGTCGTCCTCTGCCGGGTCGCGCTCGACCAGGGCGCGGCGCAGGTCGGTCTGCTCCGGACCGCAGGCCGCCCACGCCGACTCGATCAGTGCCCAGAAGCGGGTCACGTCGTCATCCGTCATCACACCCGGGACGCTAGCCGCACCCCCCGACAAGAAATCCGGTGCGTCACCAGTGGCCCTTGACGGCCAGGACCGCACCGGCGATCGGGAAGCCGATCCCGACGGCGGCGGTGAGGACGAGGTGGCCGAGGTTCTCCATGCGGTCGTCGATACGGCTGCTGTCCGGGTCGCCGGGCCGGTATCGCACCGTCACCGCCTTGCCCGCGCCGATCGGCCACGACGACGACAGCGGGCTGGTGATCTGACGGTCCGCGCCGTGCTCGTCGACGTACGTGACGATCGCCGACCGGGCGCCGCTGCCGCGCCGCTGATGGCCGGTCACCGTCCCGGTCACGTGGCTGCCCTCGCGCCGCAGTGCGCGCAGGGACAGCGCTGACCGCACGCCGCGGTAGAGCACGAACACACCGAAGACCATCAGGATCGCCGCGACCGCCATCTGGCCATCCTGGGCCACCGGAGTCCCGCCGTCGACCCGCGGGGCCGATGAATGTGGTTCCGGAACCGGTCGGTGGAAAGCGCCGGTGAGCAGCTTATCGACGCCATTCCTGCCAGGTGGGCAAGAATCGGGGTACAGCGTCCGGCGGGATGGTTGTGCTATCTTCGCGTTCCCATTGAGAGGATTGATGGGTGTCGCCGCCTGTGCTTGCGGCGAGAGTCAGTCGACGGCTTCGGGGGTTGCCGCAGAGACATCTCATCAAACGGAATGCGCCGTTTTTCATCAGCGCCCGTCGTGGCGTTTCCTTGCTCCCATTATTTCCCCTTGGACGACCTCGAGCAGAGGAGAACCGAAATGACAGTTCCGCGCGCCCAAAAACGGATCGGAAAGGTGCTGGCCGTGCTCGGCCTGGCGGCCGCCGGCATCGTCGTCCCGGCCACGCAGGCCCTCGCGATCGACGGCTGCTCCAACGAGGGGCTGAAGAGCGGATCGGTCGACGACCACGAGATCCGGTACACCCAGTCGACCCGGTACAGCCGGGAGTTCTTCCAGGCCAGGGACCAGTGGAACCCGCTGGGGCGGGTCAAGATCGCGGCGGACACCGGCTCCACGATCAACGACCTGCACGTCAGTGACGTCAACAAGAGCACCGTCACCTGGTCCGGTCGCTGGGAGGCCTCGGCCGGCCAGGACGACATCTATCTGAACGGTCATTTCCTGGGTGGCTACACCTATCCCGAGGTGCGTGGCGTCATCAGTCACGAGCTGGGGCACGCGTTGCGACTCGGCCATTTCGACAACCGTAATGCGCTGATGCACTGCTCCGACAACCGGAATGTGACCGGTCCGCAGACGGCGGACGTCAACAAGTACCACAGCATCTGGGGGTGACGATTATGTCAATGGCGAAGAAATTGTCAGCAATCGGTGTAGTGACGGCTGCTGTCGCTGTCGGGGCATGGTTCACCGTCCCCTATGAGACGAGCGTCGTGCACGCCACTTATGCCGTTGATCTGGACACGCCGGAATTGGCGGCGGGGTGGGCCGACGACGTGTTCATCGCCGCGGTCGACTCCCAGGAATCGGCCGAGCGGGATGCCGATGGTCTGCTCTACACCCCCTTCCGGGTGACGGTGACGTCGACGCTGCAGGGCAAGGTCGGCGGCGACATCCGGGTGGTGCAGGAGGGCGGTGACGACCCGGTCAGCCGCGAGCGGGTGGTCTTCGACGGCGCCACGGCGCTGGAGCCGGGTAAGACGTACCTGTTCGCCACCCGGCTCTCCGGTCCGGACGGCTGGCACGTGCTGCCGTCGAACTTCACCCCGGTCGAGGTGCCCGGTGGTGCCACGGACCCCGCGGTGAGCCGCTGGACCAGTGCCGTGACCTCGCCGAAGTCGCAGGACACCGTGCACCCGTCGGACGTCGAGAAGGCCTCCGACCCGGCCGCGCTTTATCGCCAGGCCGAGGTCGGCTGAGCCGGTCCGGCAGCGCGGTGCCGAGCAGCGCGCCGCCGGACCTCACTCACCCGCGCACTCCTGGGGGTCGATCGTGCGCGAGTCGGGCAGGGCCTTCTCCATCCAGGCCAGCTCCGAGTCGACGTCCGCGCCGGTGAACACGTCGACGTCGCCCTTGGCCGCGTCGTGCACCACGAGCAGGGCCCGTTCGCCCTTGACCGGCGCGGTGCCCGCCCCGCCGAGCGGCAGCTGCGCGTCGCCGGCCGAGAAGGACGACGGGCCGTTCTCCGGCTTCAGGTAGCGCACCGAGCCGAGGCTCACGGTGAACCGGTCGCCCTGCTTGCTGACCGCCGTGACGTCGCCGACCGCGATGGTCTCGGCGCAGGCCACCACACCCGGGAGGCTGCGGCTGCCGGAGCTGTCCGCCGGGTCCGGCGAGGTGTTCCAGAAGTACGTGCCGGCCAGGGCCGCGACGCCCAGGAACCCGGCCGCGGTGGCGAGCAGCCACGGCTGCGCCCAGGGCCGCCGAGCCGGGCGCAACGGCACGACCGGGGCGAGCGGGGTCGCCGGGGCGGCGGACAGCTCGGCGCCGAGCGCGGCCAGGCCCTGGCGCAGCGCGGTCACCGTCGCGGTCGCGTCGGCCAGCTCCTGCGTGCCGGCGAGTGCCGCGGTCGGCTGCTCCCCGGTGATGGCGTACATCAGCGCGTCGTCGTTCGACATCTCACACCACTCCCTTCGCGCCCAGCCGGGCCCGCATCTGACCGACCGCGGCGTGCAGGCGGCTCTTCACCGTTCCGGGCGCGACACCGAGGACGTCCGCGATCTGCGGGACCGTCAGGTCGGTGTAGAAGCGCAGGACCAGCAGTTGCCGCTGATCCGGCGACAGCTCGTCGAGTTCGCCGGCGACCACCAGGGCCAGGTCGCGGTCCCGGTCCGGCACGGTCTCGGCGACACCGGGTGCGCGCAGCGTGACGAGTCGTTGCCGGAGCCGTTCGAGGCGCTGCCGCCCGCGGTGCCAGTCGACCGCGACCCGGGACGCGACCACCGCGGTCCAGGCGGCCGGGTTCGCGATCGGGGTGGCCGGGGACTGTTCCAGCAGCTTGAGCCGCACCTGCTGCACCGCGTCGTCCAGGTCCTGCCACGGCACGCCGCCCATGCTCAGCACCGCCCGGACCCGCCCGGCGTCGTCGCCCCACGGCGGATCGTCCGCCTGCGGTCTGTGCACCGGCTGCCTCATCGGCAATCCCCTCCCGTTGTCCATCAGTGCATAGACGCAGAACTCCGGGGGATCGTTCGCACGAATGTGGTGGGGCTGGCTCGCAGGGGTGTCTCCGCGACGCGGAGACACCCCTGCGAGCCAGCCGGGATCTTGGGGCGCGCTGCGGTCCGGGCCGCGGCGGACCTGGCGAGGGTACGGGCGGGACGCGGCTCGTAGCCTACGGACGGGCGCTGGTCATTCGTACAATATGGGGTTAAAGCGACAAGGTGCGGGCCAGGCGGCGGACGGCGATCGTGAGGCAGACGGCGCCCATGGTGGCGAGGTAGAGCGCGGCGACGGCGATCTTCGGGGTCAGGACGCCGAGCGCGGGGTTCCGGAGCAGTTCGATGGCCTGGTAGAGCGGCAGGGCCTGGACCACCAGCTGGACCGGGCGGGGGTAGACCGACAGCGGGTAGAACGTGGTGGCGAACAGGAACATCGGCAGCATGACCAGCTGGACGTACTGCAGGTCGGGCCAGTCGCGCAGCAGGGTGACGACCACGACGCCGGCGGTGGCGAACGCGAACGCGATGAGCGCGGCACCCGGGACCACCAGCAGCGCCCACGGCGAGCGGACCAGACCCAGCGCGGTGATCACCGCGAGGAAGGCGAGGCTCACGAGAGTGCCGCGCAGCACGGCCCAGCCGATCTCGCCGAGCGCGACGTCCCGTTCGGTGAGCGGGGTGGCGAGCATCGATTCGTACGTACGATCCGCCTTGAGCTTGCCGAACATCAGGTACGTGGTCTCGTTCATCGCGCCGTTCATCGCCGCGGTGGCGAGCAGGGCGGGCGCGACGTAGGCGGCGTAGCGGACCGGGTCGCCGCCCGGCACGTCGGTGACCGTGCCGACCAGCACGCCGATGCCGACCCCGATCGAGAGCAGGTACAGGATCGGCTCGAAGATCTCGGCGAGCAGCACGTACCAGGTGTGCTTGTAGATCATCAGGTTGCGCTCGACGAGCACGGCGGCGGTCACGCGGTCAGCCTCCGGGTGTAGGCGCGCCGCGCGGCCAGGTAACCGGCGGCGGTCAGCGCGAGCAGGACGGTCAGGTGGATCGCGGCCCGGCCGGTGCCGCGGCACAGCTCGGTGCCGTGCCAGAGCGGGCTGAACCAGACCACCTTCTGCAGCCAGCCCGGCAGCTGCCCGGTGGGGAAGAACGTGCCGGAGAACATGTAGAGCGGCATGATCACGAAGCGGAAGACCGCGGTGAGCTGGGCGGGTCGCTCGGCGGTCACGGCGTACGCGGAGAGCGGCGCGGCGAACGCCAGCGCGGTGAGCACGGCGCCGGCCAGGGCCCGCGGCGCGTCGGCGAGGGTGACCGCGCCGAAGGTGACCAGGACCAGCAGGATCGCGCCGGCGTCGGTCAGCGCCCGGAACGCGGTGAACAGCAGATGCCCGGTCAGGATGTCGGCCGGCTCCATCGGGGTGGTCACCGCCGCGCGGTAGTTGCCACCGGTCCGCGCGGACTGGAACACCGGCCCGGCGGCGTTGAGGAAGCCCATCTGCATGGCCGACGCGGCGAGCAGCCCCGGACCGATGAACGCGAGGTACGAACCGCCGTTGCGGGCGTCGACGAACTGGCCCAGCCCGAAGCCGAGCGCGGCCACGAACAGCAGCGGGTTGGCGACGCTGATCACGGCGGTGCCGCGCCAGGTGCGCCGGTACCGATGCCACCAGTAGCCGAACTCGCGGGTCGCCGGGATGCTCATTCGACCAGGGCCCGTCCGGTGAGGCTGAGGAACACGTCCTCGAGCCCGGACCGGCGGACCAGCGCGGTCAGCGGGTCGAGCCCGCGACGGCGGACCGCGTCCAGGGCGTCCTCACCGTCCGACGTGTAGATCAGCACCCGGTCCGGCAGCACCTCGAGACGCTCGCCGACACCGCGGGCCTTCTCCGCGCTCAGCTCGTGCTCGTCGAGCCGGAAGCGCAGCTCCAGGACCTCGCGGGTGACGTACCGGTCGATCAGCTCGCGCGGTGAGCCGTGCGCGACGATCCGGCCGGCGTCCATCACCGCGAGCCGGTCGCAGAGCTGCTCGGCCTCGTCCATGTAGTGCGTGGTCAGGATCAGCGTGACGCCGTCCTGCTTGAGCCGGAACAGCCGCTCCCAGAGCAGGTGCCGGGCCTGCGGGTCTAAGCCGGTGGTCGGCTCGTCGAGCAGGACCAGATCCGGTTCGTTGACCAGAGACCGTGCGATGGTCAAGCGCCGCCGCATGCCGCCGGAGAGTTCCTGTACGCGGCTGGCCCGCTTGTCGGTGAGCCGGGCGAACTCGAGCAGCCGGTCGGTCCGCTCCCGGATCAGCGCCCGGGGCAGTCCGAAGTACCGCCCGTAGATCAGGATGTTCTCCTCGACGGTCAGCTCGGTGTCCAGGGTGTCGTCCTGCGGCACCGACCCGATCCGCGCCTTGATCGCCTTGCGTGCGGTGGCGGCGTCCCGGCCGAGGATCTCCAGCTCACCGCCGGAGCGCGGCGAGACGCACCCGATCATCCGCATGGTGGTGGACTTCCCGGCCCCGTTCGGGCCGAGGAACCCGAACGCCTCACCCCGCCGTACCTCGAAGTTGATGCCGGCGACCGCGGTGTAGGGCGGCGGCCCGTCGTAGGTCTTGGTCAGTCCCCGCGCCCGAACCAGGGCCGCTGCGTCATCCACGACCGCACGCTATTATTTCTGAACTTAGGCGCGCAAGAAGATAACCAAACACTGGAAATCCCGAACTTCTTGTCCTGAGGGGATCCGGCAGGGGAGGGGCCTGGCGGAGCTCGCCATAGTCACTTTCTTTACTATGCAACTCGTTGTACGGTGACGCCCATGACGGCGACCCGTTTCCCGACGCTGCTGAGCCCGCTGGACCTCGGCCACACCGTGCTGCGGAACCGCGTGGTGATGGGCTCGATGCACACCAAGCTCGAAGACCGCGAGCGTGACCTGCCCAAACTCGCCGCGTTCTTCGCCGAGCGGGCCAAGGGCGGCGTCGGCCTGATGGTCACCGGCGGGTACGCGCCGACCTGGCGCGGCTGGCTGTCCCCGTTCGGCAGCACGATGGCCACCGGGCGGCACGCCGACGCGCACCGGGTGGTGACCGACGCGGTGCACGAGCACGACGGCAAGATCCTGCTGCAGGTGCTGCATGCCGGGCGGTACTCGTACCACCCGTTCAGCCTGGGCGCGTCGGACAAGAAGTCGCCGATCACGCCGTTCCGCCCGCGCGCCATGTCGACCCGGCAGGTCGACCGGACCGTGTCCAGTTTCGCCCGGGCCGCGCAGCTCGCGAAGCGGGCCGGGTACGACGGCGTCGAGATCATGGGCTCCGAGGGCTACCTGATCAACCAGTTCCTGGCCGCGCGGACCAACGACCGCACCGACGCGTGGGGCGGCTCGTCGGCGGCCCGGATGCGGTTCCCGATCGAGGTGGTCCGGCGCACCCGGGACCTGGTCGGCGACGACTTCATCGTGCAGTACCGGATCAGCCTGCTCGACCTGGTCGACAACGCGCAGTCCTGGGACGAGACCGTCGAGCTGGCCCGCGAGCTGCAGACCGCCGGGGTGTCGCTGTTCAACACCGGGATCGGCTGGCACGAGGCGCGGGTGCCGACCATCGTCACCTCGGTGCCGGCCGGCGCCTTCACCTGGGTCACCCGGAAGCTGCGCGACGAGGTGTCGATCCCGGTCATCGCGTCCAACCGGATCAACCGGCCGGAGAGCGCCGAGCAGATCCTCGCCGCCGGGGACGCCGACCTGGTGTCGATGGCCCGGCCGCTGCTGGCCGACGCCGAGTGGGTGGGCAAGGCCGCGCAGGGGCGGGAACGCGAGATCATCACGTGCATCGCCTGCAACCAGGCCTGTCTCGACCACACGTTCGGCAATCAGCGGGCCACCTGCATGCTCAATCCGCGCGCCGGGTTCGAGACGGAACTCGTGCTGCTACCCACCCGTACCGTGAAAAGGTTTGCGGTTGTCGGCGCCGGACCGGCGGGCCTGGCCGCGGCGGTCGAGCTGGCCGGGCGTGGCCACAAAGTCGATCTCTTCGAGGCCGGTGACACGATCGGTGGTCAGTTCCGGCTGGCCGCGCGGATCCCGGGCAAGGAGGAGTTCGCCCGCACCCTCGACTACTACCGCCACATGATCGAGATCCGCGGTGTCACCCTGCACCTCGGCACGCGGGCCGGCGTCGACGACCTGGCCGGCTTCGACGAGGTGGTCCTCGCCACCGGGGTGAGCCCCCGGATCCCGGCCATCCCCGGGGTCGACCACCCGAAGGTGCTCACCTACCAGCAGCTCATCGACGGCGCGCCGGCCGGTGACCGGGTCGCGATCATCGGGGCCGGCGGGATCGGCTTCGACGTCGGCGAGTTCCTGCTGCACGACTCGGACGAGTCCGCCGAGGACTGGATGCTCCGCTGGGGCGTCACCGACCCGGCGACGTCGCGCGGCGGCCTGGCCACCAAGGTCAAGACCCCGGCCCGCCGCGAGGTCCACCTGCTGCAACGCAAGGACACCGGTCTCGGCAAGGGGCTGGGCAAGACCACCGGGTGGGTGCACCGCGCGACGCTGAAGGACGACGGCGTGCAGATGCTGCGCGGGGTCGAGTACCTGCGGATCGACGACGAGGGCTTGCACATCGCGGTGGGCGAGGTCCGCCGGACACTCGCGGTGGACACCGTGGTGCTGGCCGCAGGACAGATTTCGGTACGGGAGCTGGTCGCGCCCATCGAGGAACGCGGCGTCCGGGTGCACGTCATCGGTGGCGCCGACGTGGCCGCCGAACTGGACGCCAAGCGGGCCATCAAGCAGGCCACCGAACTCGCCGCCCGGCTGTGAGAAGCGCTGTCAAGAACGTGGAGAAGACCGTGAAATATGTGACCGTCCAGGTGGACAACGGCATCGCGCAGGTGCGGCTGAACCGCCCGGACAAGCTGAACGCGCTGGTCCTGGACACCCTCTACGAGCTGATCGCGGTCGCCCGGCAGCTGCGCAAGGACCGCACCGTGCGCGCCGTGGTGATCGCCGGGGAGGGCGCGTCGTTCACCGCCGGGCTCGACATCGCCGGCACGATGCGCAGCCCGGGCCGGATCGTGCGGGCGTTCGTCCCGGCGCCGTGGCGCGGCACCAACGTGTTCCAGGAGGCCTGCTGGGCGTGGCGGCGGATCCCGGTCCCGGTGATCGCCGCGGTGCACGGCCACTGCTACGGCGGTGGCGTGCAGATCGCCCTCGCCGCCGACCTGCGGTTCGCCACCCCCGACTCGAAGTGGTCGGTGATGGAGGGCAAGTGGGGCATCATCCCGGACATGACCGGCATGCGCAGCCTCACCGAGGTGGTCGGCATCGACGTGGCCAAGAAGCTGACGATGACCGCCGAGCAGTTCAGCGGCGCCGACGCCGGCCGCCTGGGCCTGGTCACCGAGCTGCACGACGACCCGATCAAGGCCGCGACCGCGTTCGCCGAGAGCCTGCTGCCCAAGTCGCCGGACGCCCTCGCCGCCGCCAAGCGCCTGATCGACAGGGCGCAGACCGGCAGCGCCCGGCGCACGTTCGCCCGGGAACGCTGGGAGCAGATCCGGCTGCTGCGCCTGCCGAACACCGCGGTCCTGCGCCGCGCCGTCCTGAAGAAACAGACCCCGGTCTTCGGCCCGCGGGCCCGTAGGATCCGTCCGTGGCACTGAGGAACGCCGTGCTGGCGGCACTGATCGACCGGGAATCCTCCGGGTACGACCTCGCCAAACGGTTCCGGGTCTCGGTCGCCAACTTCTGGACCGCCACGCCGCAGCAGCTCTACCGCGAACTCGAGAAGATGGAGTCCGAGGGGCTGCTCGCCGCCCGGGTGGTCCACCAGGACAAGCGCCCGGACAAGCGGATCTTCTCGGTCACCGGCGCCGGGCGGGCGGCGCTGCGCGCGTTCACCACCCAGCCGCCGAAGCCGACAACGGTCCGCGACGAGCTGCTGGTGCAGGTCGAGGCGCTGGCGCACGCCGACGTGCCGAGCGTCCGCGGCTCGATCGTCTCGCACCTGGAGCAGAGCCGGCAGCGGCTGGCGACCTACGAGAAGTCCCTCGCCGAGATCCTGGGCAGCCGCAGCCACGAGGAGTTCCTGGCCACCGGCAACCGGCTCGGGCCGTACCTGACCCTGCACCGGGGGATCAGCTTCGAACGGGAGAACATCGCCTGGGGTGAGCTGGCGCTCAGGGTGCTGGATCGCCGCTTCCCCGCCCGGTAAGTCTCAAGGACCCGGTGTTCCGGTCGAAGTAACCGCCATGGTGTCGCAGGTGCAGACTCTCCGGGCCGGGA
Organism: Actinoplanes awajinensis subsp. mycoplanecinus; assembly: GCF_001509495.1. NCBI lineage: Bacteria > Bacillati > Actinomycetota > Actinomycetes > Micromonosporales > Micromonosporaceae > Actinoplanes > Actinoplanes awajinensis. The sequence goes on from NZ_LLZH01000037.1 coordinate 137,821, forward strand.
CCGCGGAACGTGACCTCGAGGCGGAGTTGGAAGCCATCGAGGAACGGCCGCGTCTCAGCCTTGACCCGAGTCAGGTGCTCGACCAGGTACGCGGACTCGTGGTCCAGGCGCAGCTGCTGGGCCGGGACGACCTGTGCCATCGGACCCGGCTGGTCGAGGCCGACCTGCTCGGCCGGATGGGTGACGTGCCGGCCGCGGCCCGCATCCTGCACGACGTGCACACCTGGGCGGTCACCCACCAGGACCCCTGGGTGCTCGTGCTGAGCAGCCTGCGCCTGTCGCTCTTCTTCGGCCAGGTCGGCGACTACGCCGCGGCGCTGGAACACGCGGTGCTCGCGATGGAGTCGGTCGACGTGCTGGTGCCGGCCGCCTCGACCCAGCTGCGGTTCCGGTGCATGATGGCGCTGGCCAACGCGTACGGCGACATGGGTGACTTCGCGGCCGCGCGAGAGCGCTACGCCGACGCGGAACGGCTCTCCGCCGAGATCCCGGAGCCGCTGGCGCACCTCAGGCTGCTGAACAACCTCGCCTTCACCGAGCTGCAGAGCGGTGACGTCGCGGCGGCCGCCCAGACGGTGACCCGGATCCTGGCGCACGCCACCCGGCACGACCTGGTGATCGACGAGGCGATCCGGGAGACGATCGCCAGGATCAGCCTGTCCACCGGCCACGCGGCCCAGGCGATCGAGATCCTGCTGCCGATCGTCCGCAAGGCGGACAGCGAACGGTACGACGAGGTCGACTCGGGCGCCGCCTGCCTGGTGACGCTGGCCGCCGCCTACCGGGCGGCCGGTGATCTGGACCGCGCGGAGACTGCTCTGCGCCGATGTCGGCAACTGTGTGCCGACCGGGGACTGGTCTCCGTCGACGTCGAGGCGCAACGGGAACAGGCGGAGGTGCTGGCGGCCGGTGGGCGGTTCGAGGAGGCACTCGCCGCGTACAAGGAGTTCTACGCCGCGTCGATGCAGCTGAACACGGTGCAGCGGGACGCCCGGGCCCGCGTGCTGCAGGCGATGTACGAGACCGGTGAGGCCCGCCGGCTGGGGGAGCAGGCCCGCGAGTTGTCGCTGCGGGATCCGCTCACCGGCCTCTACAACCGGCGCTTCGTCGACGCCGAGCTGCCGCTGCTGTTCCGCCGGGCCGCCGAGAGCGGCACCATGCTCTCGCTGGCCGTCGTCGACCTCGACCACTTCAAACGGATCAACGACACGTGCTCGCACGAGGCCGGCGACCAGGTGCTGCAGCGGGTCGCCGAGCTGCTCGACGCCCGCGCGCAGACCCTGGCCGGCTCGTTCGCCGCCCGGCTCGGCGGGGAGGAGTTCCTGCTGGTCATGCCGGGCACCGGCGAGGACGAGGCGATGACCCGGATGCGGGCGCTGTGCCAGTCGATCCGGGAGCACGACTGGCGGCCGGTCACCGGGGCCGTACCGGTCACCGCGAGCGTCGGGGTCAGCAGCTTCCGCGACGGCCACGGCACCGAGACGGATCTGCTGCGCGAGGCGGACGCCCTGCTCTACCGATCGAAAGCGGACGGCCGCGACCGGGTGACCGGCTCGGCCGGTGCGGCCGGTTATCGTTGCCCATGATCAGTTCTCCGGAGTTCGAGACCTTCGGACCCTGGATCCATCGGGTGCGTGCCGCGGCCGACCTGCCCCGGCTCTACCGGGACAGCGGCATCGAACCCGCCGCGTGCCGGCTGGTGCTCAAGGTGCCCCGCAACATCGACCGCCGTCACGCGACGCCCGACATGCATTTGTACGACCAGCTGGTCGCGGTCGAACCGGAGACGCTGACCGTGCTGACCCGGCACGGCGACGGGTACGGCACCGTCCGGCTGCCCCTGGACCGGATCGTCGCGATCGAGCACAGCACCCGGATGCTCGACGGCCGGCTGATCCTGCACACCGCGGAGTCCGGGCCGGTCGTGATCACCTACAACGGCGCGTCGCAGGAGCTGGTCGAGGACCTGGTCCTGGTGCTGCGGGAGACCTACCTGCCGTTCGGGCCGGCGCCGGTGGTGGCCCGGTCACACCCCGAGGCGTACCTGGGGGTGCCGGACGGGGCGCTGGTCACCGCGTACCGCCGGACGGTGGCCCGGGAGCCGGGGATGCGTCTCTACAGCGCGGTGTACCGCCGGCCGGTCATGCCGGTGCTGGTCCGGCAGCGGCTCTGGCCCGCGACGCTGCACGCCTCGATCGTGCTGGCCGACGACCGGGAACTCCAGGTGATCCACCGGCGCGACTGGTTCTCCCGGGGCGGTGACGACCACTCGCTCGCGCTGACCGTGCTGCCCCGGCTGCGGATCATCGGCTACGAGCTGGAGCCGCACCACCGGTACCGGGGTGTGTCGACGGTGACCCTGCACGCCGCCGGGGCGACCCTGCTGGCCTTCCCGATGCCGGACGGCCCGGAGGTGGCCGCCTTCCTCACCGCCCTGGGCGTCGAACCGGCCTAGGCGCTCCCGCGAGTCGCGCTGCTCCCGCGCGTGTCGCGCTGGTTCCGCGGGCGGGCTGGTCGTGAGGGGTGTCTCGGGGGCCCGGAGGGACCCCTGAGAGCCAGCCGGGGTCAGGTGGCGACGGGCTCCGGGCCGAGGGTGGCGGCGGAGGCCGGGACGACGCTCGGTGCCGTCTCGTCGTCGAGGCGGACCTGGTAGCTGACCGGCGCGCCGGACGCCGCCCAGTCGACGCCGACCACCGTGCCGCATCGGCCGGCGACGTGCACCCGGGAGCCCGGTGGCTGCCCGTCGTACGGCTCGACCAGCAGCGCGTCGAGGATGTGCCGGGCGCCGTCAAGCGAACCGCGCAGGCTCCGGGAGCGCAACTCCCCGCCGAGGGTGATCGCGGCGTCGCGGACCTGCCGGTCGGCGTTTCCCTCCCCGGCGGTGAGAGCGGCCTCCACGCGGGCCCACAGCCGCCACCCGTCCTGCTCGAGCAACTGGCGGGCGGCCCGGTCGAGCCCGGCACAGGAGATGTCCACGGCCGCCTCCTCGCCGAGCTCGGCGGCCCAGGCGAGCTCGTCGGGCTGGGGCAGCAGGGCCGGTGACTCGTGCATCAGGACCGCGTACAACATGGCGATCGTGGTCTCGCGGCCCTCGCCGGCATACAGCGGACCGTGCCCGTCGGCCTCGCGCAGCGGCGGGAACCGCCGGACCAGGTGCGCGGCCCGGCCGAGCGGAAGCTCGGCGGCCAATCGGGTGTCACTCACCCGGGCGTGGAACGTGCGGTGTTCGCGGGCAGCGAACATCCAGGCCCGGTGCTCGTCGCCGCCGACCGGGAAACGGGCCTCGTGCCGGCGGCCCACCGGAACGGGCACCTGGGCTGCGAGCAGGCGGGCAGCGACCGAATAGGCCACGCCGAGCTCAGCCGCCAGGGCCCGGACGGCCCTCTTGCGGGCGCGGTCGGGTGCGGCTCGTCGGCTGTGCTCTCCGGTCATCGTTGCCTCCCTCACCCATCCTAGGTCTGATCCGTTGTACGCTCGAAGGGCAGCGCGCCTGCACGAGCGTTGCGCGGCTCCCCACGCGGGTCGCGCGGCAACGCCAAGAGGCTTCGACTCAGCGCACGCAGTTCCGGTCCGTTTCCGTGCGTCCGCGCGCGTTGCCTTGGGCGGGGTGCGTGGGGCTTTGCTGCGAGGACGTGAGTGACGTGTTCGAACGGTTCACCGACCGTGCCCGCCGAGTTGTCGTCCTGGCCCAGGAAGAGGCCCGGATGCTCAACCACAACTACATCGGGACAGAGCACATCCTGCTCGGCCTGATCCACGAGGGCGAAGGCGTCGCCGCCAAGGCCCTGGAGAGTCTGGGCATCTCCCTCGAGGGCGTCCGTCAGCAGGTCGAGGAGATCATCGGCCAGGGTCAGCAGGCGCCGAGC
>NZ_LLZH01000038.1:0-16454 GCF_001509495.1 Actinoplanes awajinensis subsp. mycoplanecinus
GGCTGTTTGCGTGGGGAGTTTGGGTGCGGAGCGCGCCGCAATTTCACACGCTTGCGGGGTTGGCTGTTTGCGTGGGGAGTTTGGGTGCGGAGCGCGCCGTAACTTCACACGCTTGCGGGGTTGGCTGTTTGCGTGGGGAGTTTGGGTGCGGGGGGCGCCGTAACTTCACACGCTGCGGGTGGGGTGCCGTGACTTCGCGCGGGTGGGGGAGGGGCGTGCGGCGCCGGTGGAGGTCGGCGCCGCACGCGGCTTTTGCGGGTGGTGATGTTGACTCAGCGGTCGTGACCCGCCACGGACGTCGCCCCGGAGGGATTCGCGTTCTGGCCGCGCCAGCGGCCTGCGAAGCCCGGAGGGGTCCCGGCGGGAGCGGCGGTCTGTACCCCAGCGGACGCACGACATCATGAATTTGATCTTGATGGGTCAGTGCTTGGTGCCTCCGGGGCCCATCGCGGTGAGGAACTTGTCGCGGAACGAGTTCATCGGCCAGACCGGGGCGTCCGGTGCCGGCTTGAGGCCGTCGGTCCAGCCCCAGTTGGCGATCCGGTCGAGCACCTTCGGGTCCTTGGCGACGATCGTGATCGGTACGTCGTGGCTGGCGTTCTCGCCGGTCACCACGGGTGACGGCTGGTGGTCGCCGAGGAAGACCATGACCAGGTTGTCGTCGCCGTAGGTGGTGATCCAGTCGACGAGGGTGGTGAGCGTGTACTGGATCGACTTGCCGTACTCCTGGCGGACCTTGGACGAGGCGGTCCAGATCTCCGCCTTGGTCGGCTGGTTGGCGACGATCGCGTTGTAGACCGACCCGTCGCCGACCTGGTCCCAGGGCATGAACTCGGGGATCGGCGCCCACGGCGTGTGGCTGGAGACCAGCGGCATCTCGATGAACAGCGGCCGGCGGCCGGCCTTCTGGTATTCGACCTGGCTGAACTGCTTCAGCGTGTACTGGTCGGGCATCGGCGCCCAGCTGAACTTGGGGCCGGCGTACCCGAGGTTGCGGGAGTCCCACACCCGGTCGAAGCCGTAGAAGTTGCCCTCCGGCCAGGCCCGGGTGGCGCCCGGCATCACGCTGACGGTGTCCCAGCCGGCCGACTTGAACAGGCTCGGCAGGGTGAGCCGGCTGCTGGCGGTGAGGTTCCGGTACCGGCCCTGGTTGTTGATCCACAGGCCGGACATCGTGGTGGAGTGCGCCAGCCAGCTGCCGCCGCCGAACGTCGGCGAGGTGAGCCAGCCGCTGCGGGAGCTGAACCCGGCCGCCTTGAGCTTCGCGGTGCCGTTGGTCAGGACGGGGTCGACACCCTCGGCCAGGTACGGCGACTCGACCGCGTTCCGCCCGTAGCTCTCGACGAACGTGAGCATCACGTCCTTGCCGGTCAGCCCGGTCAGCAGCTGGTTGCCGGGGACGTTCTGGAACGCGTCGATCTTCACTTCGCGGTTGAACGCGGCCTCGTTCTTGATGCCGGCCCGGGCCTGCGCGGCGCGATCCCAGGCGTAGCTGAACGTGGTGCGGGCCGCCATCGGGACGTTCGGGAGCAGCGTGGGCAGGCCGAGCACCAGGGCCAGGGCCCAGGCGACGGTGATGCCGCCGGCGGTGAACGCGGACTTGCGGCGGTCCTCGGCGAGCAGCGCGGCGACCCGCAGGCTGGCCCAGGTGGTCAGGCCGAGCACCACGGTGACCAGCAGCACGATGGCGGCGATCGCGCCGTACGCGCCGGCCGGTCCGTAGGACTCGTGCACGAAGTCGTAGGCGTCGTCGAAGAGCACCCAGTCGAGCACCGGGTCGAACGGCCGGGCGAGCACCTGGAAGAAGCCCATGTCCAGGCACTTCTCCAGGACCAGCCAGCCGAGCGTGACGCCGAACAGGGTGGCGAGCACGCGGCGGGGGCGGCGCGGCAGCACGATCAGCACCGCGATGCCGATGGCCGCCTCGATCGGGATCCGGGTGAAGTTGCCCAGGGTGAGCCGGCGCAGCACGTTCGGGAAGAGCAGCGCGGCGAAGACGATCAGGCAGGCGAGGGTGGTCAGGCTGCGGCTGACCGCGGTGTGCCGGAAGAAGCGGCGTACCCGGCCGGGCGGCTTCGGTCCGGACCGCTCGGTCCCGGCCTCGGGGCCCTCCACGGCCTCGACGACGGTCACCTCGGGGGCGGTCTCGGTCTGCGGAGCAGCCGTGGCCGCTTCAGCAACAGGCTCGGTCGCCGCGGCGGCCGGGGTCGCCGCGGCAACCGCGGCAACCGGGGCGGCCGGGGCGGCCGGGGCGGCCGGGGCCGCCTCGGAAGAGGCGGTCAGGGGCGCGGCGGGCGCGGCGGGCGCTGCTTCAGCGGCGCCGGCGGGGGCGGGCGTCGCCGGCGAACCCGGCTCGTCGTCCGGGTTCTGCTGATCGGCAAGGTCTGTCTGTGACACGTCTGTGGGAACGCGTGTCCGCCCCGGATGGTTCAGCGTCGTGACGAACTTGCTGATCTCCCGTACCCTGTTGATCTTCTTGAAGATCGACGGGAACGGGCACGATGACAGCTCGGACGACACTCGTGATCCCGGCCGATCGGCTCAGTTCCCTGCGGATCCCGGCACTGGCCGTGGACACCGGCGGTCCCGACCCGGTCTGGGTCGACATCCCGCTGGGCGGGGTGGCCGGTTCCGGCACGATGCGGGTCCCGCTCGCCGCGCGCAGTGTGAAACAGGCGGGCCGCCGTCTCCTCGAGTTCCGGTACCGCCCGCTGGTCGGCTGGCTGCTGTTCGCCGCCTACCTGGTCGCGGCCGAGGTGTTCGTCCGGAGTGATGGCGGGCCTTGGTACGGGGCCTGGATTCTGGGATTCATCGGTGCCTGGTCCGTGATCAGCAGGCGGCGGCCGGAGCAGGTGCCGTACCGGACCTACCGCGGTGAGGTGGTGCTGCCGGAGATGGACCCGGCGACGGCCCGGCAGTGGACCGAACTGAACCCGGACGTCCGGATGACCGGGAAGACGGTGACCCGGGCGCATGCGCCGCGCTTCTACGCTGTGTGGGCGGTGGTGCTGCTGCTGCTCGGTTCGATCGGGGCCGGTGTGCTGCTGGCGAACGACGGTCACGAGCAGTCGGTCGCCGTCTGGTTCGCGCTGCCGGTGATCTTCGTCAGCGGGGTGCGCACCGCACGGAGAATCCGCCCGCACCGAGCGTTGAGGTATGCACGATGACCGACCGGACGACACTCGTCATCCCCGCCGACCGGGTGGCCACCCTGGAGATCCCGGCGCTGGCGCTGGACACCGGTACGCCCGGCCCGGAGTGGCTGGACATCCCGGTGAGCATCTGGGTGTTCCGGCGCAAGCCCAGCATGCGGCTACCGTTCAGCCCGCAGGTGGCCGCCAAGGCCCGCTGGCGGATCCGGTTCGCCCCGTATCTGACCGGCGGGGGCCTGGCCTCGATGCTCGGGTACGTCGCGTTGGCCTTCGGCGGCTGGACGCACTGGGGGTTCCTCCTGATAGCGGCCGCGTTCGGGACGTCGATGCTGTCCTATCAACGGGTGATCCGGCAGTTGCCGGCTCGCACCCATGACGGTGGCCTCCGGCTGCCCGAGGTCCCGGCCGAGGTCGCTCGGAGCTGGCAGGACGCCAACCCCGGCCTGACCGAGACCACCGAGCCCGCACCGCACCGGTACTCCCGCCGGGTCTACGGTCTGGCCGCGCTCGGTCTGGTGCTGGCCGGGATCCTGCTCGTGGTGATCATCGCCAACGACGGCATCGCGGACTTCTACCTGGTCTTCGTGGCTGCTGCCCTGCTGGCCGCCGGCCTGATGGCGGCGCTGAAGATGCTGCCGCCCGGCTACCTCCGTTTCGACCGTCGCACGTAGGGTCCACAAAGGACTACGCTCGGCAGCGTGCGTGGTGGACTGCTCTCCCTGCTGCTCAAGATTGTCGCGTTGTGGTTCGCCGCGACGCTGCTGGCCTGGCCGGCCGCGGTGCTGACGGTCCCGGCGACGCCGGGCGAGCCCGACCGGCAGCTGGGCTGGGCCGTGCTCTGGCTGCTGCTGACGCCGGCCACCGCCCTCGCCACGGCGTGGTGGTACCGGCCGGACCGGCTCGGGCTCCGGCCGCTGCCGTTGCTCGGCCGGGCCGCCGGGGTGCTGGCCGCGCCGGCGCTGACCGTGGTCGCCTGGGACGCGGCCGGCATGCCGTGGTGGAGCGTGCCCGGGCTGGCCGGTGGGAACGTGGTGGTCGCGGTGCTCGCCTGCATCCTGGCCTGGGCCGCGCTGGACCGGTTGCCGCCGGCCTACCTGGCCGTCGCCGGGGTGGTGGCGCTGGCCGGCGCGGCCGGGCTGGGCGCGGCCACCGGGGCGGAGAGCGCGGTCGCGGTGGTGACCGGGTCGACGACCACGACCGGGTCCCGGGTGTGGATCGGGGTGGCGCTGGCGATCGTGCAGCTGGTGGCGCTGGCCGTGGTCGGGCTGGCCGGCTGGCGGCTGTTCGACCAGTGGCGGACCGGGACGCTGAGCCACGCGACCGACCGCAGGCAGGGGCACTGGCCGCCGAAGCCGGGCCAGATCTGGTACGCGGACGTGCCGTTCGCCGAGTCGGACGACTCGAAGGACCGCCCGGTGCTGGTGCTGCGCACGGCCGGGCGGCAGGCCGAGGTCCTGAAGATCACCAGCCAGGACAAGTCGAAGTATCCGCAGCACTACCTGTTCCTGCCGTATGCGAAGTGGCACCGGGTGCTGGACCGGGACAGCTGGCTGGAGCTGCGGCCGCAGCGGCTGGACTATCCGCGCTTCCGGAACCTGCGCGGGCTCGCCCGGTTCGGCACCGTGCGTGCGGTGAAGGGCCGGGAGGATGCGGCGAAAGCCGCCGCCTGAGTGACCACGGTGTCACGGACGTCATAGCCTCTTGCAGGTTTCCTATTTTACCTATAGGAAATAGGGAGAGGAGGTCGTCCATGCGCCGCATCCGCGTGACCGTCGCTAGTCTTGTCGCCACGTCTCTCTTGGTTCTGGCCGGTTGTTCGGCCGAGTCGTCCGGCAGCGCCGCCGACGCCGGCAAACCCGTCAGCGGTGGTTCGCTGACCTGGGCCGTCGAAACCGAGCCGATCACGTTCAACCCGCACCTCTACGCGCAGGCCAAGGCCCGGCTGCTGGTCTGGAACAGCTTCGAGGCCCTGCTCACCCACGATGACAAGGGCGGCTACCTGCCCTGGCTGGCCACCGGATACGAGGTGTCCGCCGACGGCAAGACGTACACCTTCACGCTGCGCACCGGGGTGACCTTCAGCGACGGCACCGCGTTCGACGCGGCCGCGGTCAAGGCGAACGTCGACCAGCTGCGCGTCGCTGGATACGCCCCGACGGTCGCCGCCGTGCAGCTGAAGAACCTGGCCACGGTCGAGGCCAAGGACGCCTCCACCGTCGTCTTCCAGCTGACCGAGCCGGACGTGCTGATCCTGGACTTCCTCTCCTCGCCGCAGGGCGCCCAGGTGTCGCCCGCGTCGCTCAAGGCCGCCAAGAACCTCAAGGCCGGCGGTCCCGAGCTGGCCGGCACCGGCCCGTTCATCCTGGACAGCTACACCCCGGGCCAGCAGGTCCACTTCAAGAAGAACCCGGCGTACGACTGGGCGCCCGCCAACGCCGGGCACACCGGTCCCGCCTACCTCGACGAGATCACCTACCGGTTCCTCAAGGAGTCCTCGGTGCGCGTCGGCGCGCTGACCTCCGGGCAGGTGCAGGTGATCGAGGGCGTGCCGGCCACCGACGAGTCGCTGATCAGCGCGAGCCCGAACCTGAGCCTGCAGCGCGGGCTCAACTCCGGGTCGGCGTACTCGTACTACTTCAACACCGCGCACGCGCCGTTCGACGACGTCCGGGTCCGGCAGGCGTTCCGCGAGGCCCTGGACGTGCCCGCGGTGCTCACCGGGGTCTACCGGACCACCGCGACCCGGGCCTGGAGCGTGATCGGACCGACCAGTCCGTTCTACGACAAGACCCTGGAGGGCACGTACAGCGGAGACGCGGCACAGGCGAACACGCTGCTCGACGAGGCGGGCTGGGCGACCAAGGACCCGGAGGGCTTCCGGACCAAGGACGGCAAGCGCCTGACCGTACGACTGGTGCAGTCCGCGCCGTTCGTCCGGGACCGCCGGGACGTGCTGGCCCAGGCGATCCAGGCCGCGGTCAAGCAGAGCGCCGGCATCGACCTGCAGGTTCAGCTCGTCGACCAGGGCACCGCCACCAAGGCGCTGGCCGACGGCGAGTACGAGGTCTTCGACAACTCCCGCGCCGACACCGACGCCGGCGCCGCCCTGAACCTGCTGCTCTACTCGACCGGCGCGATCAACCGGACCGGCGTCAAGAACCCGGACCTGGACAAGCTGCTCGACGACGCGGTGGCCACCACGGATGTGGCGAAGCGGACCGCGACGTACCGGGCCCTGCAGCAGCTGGTGATCACCGATCAGGCGCTGGTGTTCCCGCTCTACGCGCCGCAGGACCAGATCGCCGCGGCCAAGACGGTCGGCGGGGTCGGCTTCGAACCGACCGCCGGGGTGCCGGGCAGCGCCTACCGCCTCTGGCTGAGCAAGTGACCAGGGCGATCCTGCGCCGGGTGGGCGCCGGGGTGCTGGTCCTCTGGGCCGCTGCCACCGCCGCCTACCTGGCGCTGCTCGCCGCGCCGGGCGACACGGTCGACGCCATCATCGGTGACGGCGCCGACAGCCCGCTGATCCGCTCGCAGATCATCCAGGAGTGGCACCTCGACCGCCCGGCCGTGGTGCAGTATTTCGACTTCCTCTGGCGCGCGGTCCAGGGTGACCTGGGCCGGTCGTACCTGCTGCAGCGGCCGGTCGCCGAGGTGATCGGCGGCCAGCTCGGGCCGACGCTGCAGCTGGCCGCGACCGCGGCCGGGTTCGGCATCGTGCTCGCGCTGGTGCTGGCCGTCGTCGCCCGGCGGCCCTGGGTGCGCCGGCTCAGCTCGACCACCGAGCTGGTCCTGGTCTCCACCCCGCCGTTCCTGATCGGGATCGTGCTGCTCAGCCTGTTCTCGTTCCGGCTCGGCTGGTTCCCGGTCTCCGGCGCGCAGGGTGCCGCCGCGCTGGTGCTGCCGGCGATCACGATGGGCCTGCCGATCGCCGGGACCCTGGCGCAGGTGCTGCGCGACGGGCTGGACCGGGCGCTGGACGAGCCGTTCGCGGTCACCGCCCGGGCCCGTGGGCTGCGGGAGAGCGCGGTGCTGGTCCGGCACGCGCTCAAGCACGCGCTGCTGCCGACGGTGACCATGCTCGGCTGGTCGTTCGGGGTGCTGATCGGCGGCACCGTGATCATCGAGCAGGTCTTCGGCCGTCCCGGACTCGGCCAGGTCACCGTGCAGGCGGTGAACGCCAGCGACCTGCCGGTGGTGCTGGCCGTGGTGATCCTGGCCGCCACGGTGTTCGTCGTGGTCAACACGCTGACCGACCTGGCCTACCTGGTGATCGACCCGCGGCTGAGGAGGAGTTGAGTGATGACCATCGCCCTGATCCGGCCGATGGCGGCCCGCCTCACCTGGCGGGTGCCCCGGCCCGGCGTCACCGCCGCCGCGCTGTTCCTGCTGGTCGCGCTGACCTCGGCGGTGTGGCCGTCGCTGTTCGCCGGCGACCCCCTGGCCGCCGACCCGCTGCACGTGCTGGAGGGGCCGTCCGGGCAGCACTGGTTCGGCACCGACCAGCTCGGCCGGGACGTCTTCGACCGGGTGGTGCACGGCGCCCGGCACTCACTGACCATCGGCGTCTCCGCGATCGTCATCGCGGTCGGCGCCGGCATCCTGCTCGGCCTGATCGCCGGGCTCAGCCACCGGATCGCCGACGAGGCGCTGAGCCGCTCGTTCGACGCGCTGTCCGCGTTCCCGCTCGTGCTGCTCGCGCTGCTGTTCATCGCGATTGCCGGTACCGGCACCACCAGCCTGATCGTGGCGATCGGGGTGGCACTGGTGCCGCACTTCGCCCGGGTGGTGCGGGCGCAGACGTTCGTGGTGCGCCGCGCCGCGTACGTCACGCACGCCGTCGCGTTCGGCGCCGGCCGGGCCCGCCTGGTGGTGCGGCACGTGCTGCCCAACGTGCTCGGCCCGATCCCGGTGCTCGCCGTGATCGGTCTCGGCGAGGCGATCCTGCTCGCCGCCGGGCTGAGCTTCCTCGGGATGGGACCGCAACCACCCTCGCCGGAATGGGGCGCGATGATCTCCGAAGGCCGCGGGTACCTGCACATCGCCTGGTGGACGTCGATCCTGCCGGGCGCCGTGGTCACCGCCACGATCATCTCGCTGACCGTGGCCGGGCGCTTCCTGCAGCGCCGGTTCGAGGGACGGGACCTCACATGATCAACGTCGAGGACCTGCGGGTCACGTTCCACCTGCCCCGGCGGACCGTCGAGGCGGTGCGCGGGGTCAGCTTCACCGTCGAGCCCGGCGAGTGCGTCGCGATCGTCGGCGAGTCCGGCTCCGGCAAGAGCGTCACCGCCCGCAGCCTGGTCGGCCTGGCCGGTCCGGGCGCGCGGGTGGACGCGACCCGGCTCGAGGTCGACGGTCAGGACGCGCGCCGCTTCGCGCCCCGCGACTGGCGCCGGCTGCGCGGCGGCTTCGCCGGACTGGTGCTCCAGGACGCGCTGGTCTCTCTCGATCCGCTGCGCACGGTGGGCGCGGAGATCGGCGAGGTCCTGCGGGTCCACGGTCAGGGTTCGAGGCTGTTTCGTACGAAACAGGTGCACCGCCTGCTCACCGAGGTGCACGTCCCCGAGCCGGAACGCCGCGCGACGCAGTACCCGCACCAGCTCTCCGGGGGCCTGCGCCAGCGCGCGCTGATCGCCTCCGCGCTGGCCGGCGGCCCGAAACTGCTGATCGCGGACGAGCCGACCACCGCCCTGGACGCCACCGTGCAGGCCCAGATCCTGACGCTGCTCGCCGAGCGGCGCGCGGCCGGCGAGACGCTGCTGCTGATCAGCCACGACCTGGCCGTGGTGTCGCGACTCGCCGACCGGATCCTGGTGATGAAGGACGGGCGGCTCGTGGAGTCCGGGCCGTCGCGGGTGCTGCTGACCGGTGCTGATCACCCGTACACCAGGGAATTGATCGCGGCCGCGACCGGTCGCCGCCGGGAGCGTGCCGCCGAACCCGGACCGGTGGTCGCCGAAGCGTCCGCGCTGCGCAAGGTCTACGGCGGCCGGACGGTGGTCCGCGACGTCGGCCTGAGCATCCGGCGCGGGGAGATCGTCGGGCTCGTCGGCGAGTCCGGCTCCGGCAAGACCACCGTGGCCCAGCTGCTGTTCGGGCTGGTCGAGCCGACCTCCGGGAGCGTGACGTTCGAGGGCGCCCGCTTCAGCGGGGTGCCGGAACGGGCCCGCCGGGCGCTGCGCCGCAAGCTGCAGTTCATCGCGCAGGACCCGCTGTCGGCGTTCGACCCGCGCTGGACCGTGCGGCGGATCGTGGCCGAGGCCCTGCCGCGCGGCGCGACCGTGACACCGCTGCTGGAGCGGGTCGGGCTCGGCGAGGACGTCCTCGACCGGTACCCGCGGCAGCTCTCCGGCGGGCAGCGGCAGCGGGTCGCGATCGCCCGGGCCCTCGCCCCGCGACCGAGTCTGATCATCTGCGACGAGCCGGTGTCCGCGCTGGACGTCTCGGTGCAGGCGCAGGTGCTCGACCTGCTCGCCGAGATCCGCGAACGGGACGGGACCGCGCTGCTGTTCATCTCGCACGACCTCGGTGTGATCCGGGACCTGGCCGACCGGGTGCTGGTCATGCACGACGGGCGGGTGGTGGAGGAGGGCGACGTCGCGGCCGTCTTCGACCGGCCCGGCCACGAGTACACCCGGAAACTGCTCGACGCCGTACCGAAACTGGAGGTTCCGGCATGACACTGCACGTGGCGGTCGCCCTGAACGGGTCATCGTTCGACGCGTCCCGATGGGTCGACCAGATCCGTCAGGCGGACGAGGCGAGGATCGACTTCGCGACCTTCGACGACACGTTCGGCCGGTCGGGCCCGGACGCGGTGCTGGTGGCGTCGCGGGTGGCGCCGCTGACCCGGTCCATCGGGCTCGTGCCGGTGGCCACGACCACGCACACCGAGCCGTTCCACCTGTCCACCGCGCTGGCCACGCTCGACCACGTCAGTCACGGCCGGGCCGGCTGGCAGGTGCGGATCTCCGCCGACCCGGCCGAGGCGGAGCTGCTCGGGCGGCGGGCGCCCCTCGGTGTCGACGACCTGATCAGCGAGGCGGCCGACGCGGTCGAGGTGGTGCGCCGGCTCTGGGACAGCTGGCAGGACGACGCGATCATCAAGGACGTCCCGACCGGCCGGTACATCGACCGGGACCGGCTGCACTACATCGACTTCACCGGGGAGCACTTCACCGTGAAGGGGCCGTCGATCGTGCCGCGGCCGCCGCAGGGGCAGCCGGTGATCGCGGCACTCGCGCACGCCGCACAGATCTGGGACCGGCTCGACGTCGACGTGTACTTCACGACGCCGTCCGACGTGGACAGCGCCGCGACGATCGTGCGCCAGATTCGCGCCCATGGGCGTACCGATAAATTGGTTTTTGCTGATCTTGTGGTGTTCCTCGCCGCGGATCAGGAGACCGCGATCCGCCGCCGGGCCGCGACCACCTCGGACGCCGCGGTCTTCGCCGGCACGCCGGAGCAGCTCGCCGGCCTGATCGCCGGCTGGGAACCGTCCGGGATCAGCGGCATCCGGCTGCGGCCCGGCGACGACGCCCACGACCTCACCGCGATCACCCGGGACCTGATCCCGCTGCTGCGGGAGCGCGGCCTGTTCACGCCGTCCGCCGAGCCGGACCTGCGCACCCGCCTCGGCCTGCCGGTGGCCGTCAACCGTTATGAAGGAGCCGCACGTGCCTAAGCAGATCATCCTGGCGGCGCACTTCCCGGGCGTGAACAACACGACGGTCTGGAGCGACCCGCGGGCCGGCAGCCAGATCGACTTCGGGTCGTTCGAGTACCTGGCCCGCACCGCCGAGCGCGGCCTGTTCGACTTCTTCTTCCTGGCCGAGGGCCTGCGCCTGCGCGAACAGCGCGGGCTGATCCACGACCTGGACGTGGTCGGCCGCCCGGACACGCTGACCGTGCTGACCGCCCTGGCCGCGGTGACGACGCACCTGGGGCTGGCCGGGACGCTGAACGCCACCTACCACGAGCCCTACGAGCTGGCCCGCCAGCTGGCCACACTCGACCACCTGTCCGGCGGCCGGGCCGCGTGGAACGTGGTCACCTCGCCCGGCGCGTTCTTCGGCGAGAACTTCCGGCGCGGCGGGTTCCTCGACCACGCCGACCGGTACGTCCGGGCCGGCGAGTTCATCCAGGCGGCCCGCACGCTGTGGGACACCGACGGCGGCGACTTCCACATCCAGAGCTCGCAGTTCGACATCAAGGGCCGGTTCGGGGTGCCGCGCAGCCCGCAGGGCCACCCGGTGATCCTGCAGGCCGGCGACTCGGACGGCGGCCGGGAGCTGTCCGCCCGGCACTCCGACGCGATCTTCTCCCGGCACCACCAGCTGGCCGACGCGCAGGAGTTCTACCGGGACGTGAAGGGCCGCCTTTCGCAATACGGCCGGTCTGCCGACTCGTTGAAGATCATTCCGGGGGTCTCCTACGTGCTCGGCGACAGTGATGCCGACGCGCAGGAGAAGGCTCATCACATCCGGCGGCAGCAGGTCAGTCCGCAGACCGCGATCCTGCTGCTGGAGCAGCTGTGGAACCGGGACCTCTCGGCCTATGACCCGGAAGGGCCGCTGCCCTCGGCCGACCCGCTGCTTGACGAGGACGAGACGATCATCAAGGGCCGGGCCGGCATGTACCCGGACCGGCTGAAGACCGCGGCCGAGTGGCGGGCGCGCGCCGAGGCGAAGAACCTCTCGATCCGGGATCTGATCATCGAGGTGACCGGTCGGCAGAACTTCATCGGCACCGCGTCCTCGGTCGCCGCCTCGCTGAACGAATACGTCCAGACCGACGCGTGCGACGGGTTCATCCTGGTCTCGCACCTGACCCCGACCGGGCTTGACGACTTCGTCGACCAGGTGGTCCCGTTGCTGCAGGAACGCGGTGTGTTCCGGACGTCGTACGAGGCCACCACCCTGCGCGGCAACCTGGGGCTGGCATGAGATTCCTGCTGCTCACCCTGATCACCTACTTCGACCACACGAAGAGCCCGGCCACCCGGCTGCGCGAGGTGGTCGACAGCGCGGTCCTCGGCGAACAGCTCGGCTTCGACGGGTTCGCCGTGGGGGAGCGGCACGAGCGGCCGTTCCTCTCCTCGGCCCCACCGGTCGTGCTGAGCCACATCGCCGCGAAGACGTCGACGATCCAGCTGTGGACCGGGGTCACCACGCTCAGCCTGCTCGACCCGGTCCGGGCGTTCGAGGACTACAGCACCCTGGACAACCTCTCCGGCGGCCGGCTGGAACTGATCGTCGGCAAGGGCAACGGGACCGCGCAGGCCGAACTGTTCCACGTCACCGTCGAGGACCAGTGGGACCGGCAGCGGGAGAGCTACGAGCTGTTCCGCAGGCTCTGGCGCGAGCCGAAAGTGACCTGGGAGGGGAAGTTCCGGCCGTCGCTGACCGACGCGGAGACCTGGCCGCGGCCGTTGCAGCCGGAGATCCCGATCTGGCACGGCAGCGCGACCAGCAAGGCGTCGGTCGAGCTGGCCGCGCGGTACGGCGACCCGCTCTTCTCGGCCAACGTGACGAACCCGATCGAGCCCTATGCCGATCTGATCGACTACTACCGGGAGCGCTGGGCCTTTCACGGCCACGACCCGGCGAAGATCCGGATCGAGCGCAGCTCCGCGCTGGTCGGCAGCCCGCAGCAGATCATCGACAAGGTGCACCGCTACCACGAACGGTTCGGCCACGAGATCACCCACCTGGCCGCGGAGACCGAAGGCCTGACCGAGAAGCAGCAGCGGGCCAGTCTCGAACTGTTCGCCGGCGAGGTCGCCCCCGTGTTACGCCCGCTGAAAGGTCGGTAAGAGCCATGCCCGTACCCCTCTCGATCCTCGACCTCGCGCCGCTGGTGTCCGGCGGCGACGTCGGCGACGCCCTGCGGCGGACCCTGGACCTGGCCCGCAGCGCCGAGCACTTCGGCTACCACCGGTACTGGGTGGCCGAACACCATTTCACCCCGGGTGTGGCGTCGGCACAGCCGGCGCTGCTGCTCGGGCAGCTGGCCGCGGTGACCGAGCGGATCCGGCTCGGGTCCGGTGCGGTGCAGACCGGGCATCAGACCGCGCTCTCCATCGTGGAGCAGTTCGGGTTGCTGGACGCGCTCTACCCGGGGCGGTTCGACCTCGGGCTGGGCCGGTCCGGTCAGGCGAAGAAGGAGGCGTTGCGGGTTTCTGCGTCTTTTGTCGAGACGCGCGAGGAAGTCGTCGACGGCCTGCTGATCCCCAAGCCGTTCTCCTGGGCGCCGATCTTCGCCTCGGATCGGACCGCGCTCGCCAGCAGCCTGCTGTCCCAGCCCGGCGCGGAACCACTCGGGCTGACCGAGATCCTCGACCAGATCGACGGGCTGCTGGCCGGCCCGTACCCGGACGGCAAGGGCAACGAGGTCACCGCGGTTCCCGGCGCCGGCGCCGACCTGGAGGTGTGGCTGCTGGGCAGCAGCGGCGGGGAGAGCGCGCGCACGGCGGGGGCCCGGGGCCTGCCGTTCGCGGCGAACTACCACGTGGCGCCGGCCAAGGTCCTCGAGGCGGCGGCGGCCTACCAGGCGTCCTTCGTGCCGTCGGCGACCCGCGACAAGCCGCACCTGATGGTCTCGGCCGACGTCGTCGTGGCGGAGGACGACGAGACCGCGCGGCGGCTGGCCGCGCCGTATGCCCTCTGGGTGCGCAGCATCCGGACCGGGCTGGGCGCGGTGCCCTACCCGAGCGAGGAGGAGGCGGCCGCCTTCACGTGGACCGATCACGACCGTGACCTGGTCGCGGATCGGGTGGCGACCCAGTTCGTCGGTTCGCCGGCGACGGTCGCCGCCCAGCTGGAGACCCTGCGGCGGGTCACCGGCGCCGACGAACTCCTGATCACCACGATCACCCACCGGCACGCGGACCGGGTCCGCTCCTTCGAACTGCTGGCCAAGGAGTGGGCAGGGTAGGCGGTCCGGCTCCGCGTCACCCCTTTTACGGTACGAATACGGAGCGGCCGTCCGCAGGCTACGAGCCGCGTCCCGTGGTGGTCTCGCGCTGCGCAGTCCCGGCGCCTGGTCCGCAGCGCGCCTGCGGAACCCGGCTGGTTCTCCGGGGTGCCTCCGGGTGGTCGAGACACCCCTGAGCACCAGCCGGGGCCGGGGGCGCGCCTCGGCCCGGACGGGCGCGGTGTCGCGCCTCGGCTTACCACCGCGCCCGGCTCACCGCTGCGGGATCAGATCTCCAGGACGAGCTTGCCCCGGGTGCGGCCGGTGGCCATCAGGCGGTGGGCCTCGGCGGCCTCGGCCAGTGGCAGCACCGCGGCGACCTCGACGTGCACGTGTCCGGAATCGATCAACTGGGCGATCGTGGCCAGGGCCGGGCCGTCCGGCTCGACCAGGAACGGGACGGCGCGGACGCCGGCCGCCTCGGCTGCCTCGGCGACGGCCGGGGCGACACCGGCCGGGATCGCGATCAGCAGACCGCCGGGAGCGAGCGCGGCGATGGACCGCACTCCGGTGTCCACGTCACCGACCAGGTCCAGAACCACATCGACGTCCTTGGCGGCCTCCTCGAAGCGGGTCGTGGAGTAGTCGATCACCTCGTCCGCGCCCAGGGTCCGCAGCCACTCGTGGTTGGCCGCGCGGGACGTGCCGATCACGTGCGCGCCCAGGTGCTTGGCGAACTGCACGGCGAAGTGCCCGACCCCGCCGGCCGCGGCGTGCACCAGAACCCGCTGTCCGGGTGTGATCGTGGTCGCGGCGGTCAGTGCCTGCCACGCGGTCAGGGCGGCGAGCGGCACGGCGGCGGCCGCGGTGTGGCCTACCGAGGCGGGTTTGCGGACGAACTGGCGGGACGGGGCAGTGACGTACTCAGCGTAGGCGGCGGCCTGGCGGGGGAACCACGGCATGCCGTAGACCTCGTCGCCGACCGCGAGGGTGTGCACGCCGAAACCGACCGCCTCGACCATCCCGGACACGTCCCAGCCCAGCACGAACGGCGGCGTACCGAGAACGCCGGCCATCCCGGCGCCCTCCCGGGTCTTGTAGTCGACCGGGTTCACCCCGGCCGCGACCACCCGGACCAGCACCTCGGTCGGCAGCGGTTCGGGCCGGTCCACCTCGGTCACCCGGAGCACCGACGGACCACCGAACTCCTGCTGCGTGACGGCTCGCATGACGTTTCCTTCCGAACGGGGGAGCAACGCCGGAAAGCTATCCCCGGAGCGGTAGTTACCCGCAAGGGCGGCTACTATCCATCGGAAAGTAAGGAGGTCAGATGACCAGCACCTGCGCCACCGGCGAACACGACAAGCACGACGTCTTCGCCGAACTGTGCCCCTGCCGCGGCCTGCTCGACCTGATCGCCAACAAGTGGACGACGCTGGCGGTCGGCGCCCTCGAGAACGGCCCGCTGCGCTTCGGCGCCCTGCAGCGCCACATGGAGGGCATCAGCCCCAAGGTCCTCACTCAGACGTTGCGCCGCATGGAGGACGCCGGCCTGCTGACCCGCACGGTCTACCCGGCGGTCCCCCTGCACGTCGAATACGAACTGACCCCGCTCGGCGCGAGCCTGATCCTCCCGTTGCGAGGACTCCGGGACTGGGCCGAAACCCACCTCCACGACCTGACCATCTAGCCCACCCGCACCCCCCGCGGCCCCACCTCCAGATCCGCGCCCGGGTCTGCCTCGGGTGGCTGGCCAGGCAGGGTTGACGCTGGGCGCGGTCCGGTGCGCCGCTGACTGCCCGCGGCCGGGCGCGACTGTCCTGAAATAAGGGCGCCTGGTCCTGCCAGCCGGTCACCCCAGGTTGTCGGCGGCGCCACGCATCCCGGCGCCCCCCTTGCCGCGCAATGTCCTGTGCCCCAGGGGCGGTGCCGGCGCGCGATGCGACCCTGGCTGGTGCTGGTGGTGGTATCAGCGGCCGGGACACCACCACCAGCACCAGCCGAGGACATCCCATGCCGCTCAGCCTATTTTGATCTCGGTGGGGCTCTGCGGTCTTGGGGTGGTTCCCGATGTGTTCGGGTGCAGGTGGGTGGGGTGTTGTTGGGGGCCGGGATGTCCAGTCGCTCGGTGTTGTTGTAACGGTCAGCGTGGGTGATCGATGCGGGTGGGGCGGCCGGAGTCCGCGCTCGGCGTCGGCGGGGCGGCAGGGGTCCGCGCTCGGCACCGGTGGGGCGGCAGGGGTCCGCGCTCGGCGTTGAAGGGGCGGCCGGGGTCCGCGCGGGGCACCGGTGGGGCGGTGGAAGTCCGCGGTCGGTCGGGTTCGGGGCGGTGGCGGTCCGCGGTCGGGTTGTGCGTGCGGCTAGCGCCCCCAGGTGGGCGGT
>NZ_LLZH01000039.1:0-16369 GCF_001509495.1 Actinoplanes awajinensis subsp. mycoplanecinus
GCCCCAGAGTCGTCCGAGCCCCCGAAACACTCACCTGCTGCCCCACCACCGCCCGCACCGCCATCTCGAACCCATCCACCGCCCGCGGCACCCGCACCCCGGGCTCCTTCCGCACCACCTCGGCCAGCCCCGGATCCGCCCCCAACGTCGCATCCACCGCATCCGGATCCGCGTCCAGATCCAGCAACCGCCGGCACCGCGCCACCGCCGGCGCAAGATCCCGCACATCACTGAGCCACAACGTCGCGAACACCCACCGCTCGCCCGGCCGCAGCTCGACCCGCGCGCTCCCGTGCGGCAGCACCATCCCTCGCCGGTACGTCTCCCCGTCGAGTTCGTCCACCCCCGGCAGCGTCCTGGCCCCGAGGAATTCCAGCAGCGCCGCGACGTGCAGCGGCGCCCGGTACGCGAGCCGCAGGTTGATCACCCCGGCCTCGCCGCGCACCGCCGGCCGCGTCTCCCGCAGCTTGCCCGGCGCCTGCGCGTACACCTCGAGCATCGTGTCGTTGAACTGCCGCACGCTCCCGAACCCGGCCGCGAACGCGATCTCCGCGAGCCCCAGGTCCGTCGTCTCGACGAGGATCCGCGCGGTCTGCGCGCGCTGGGCCCGGGCGAGCGCGAGCGGCCCGGCCCCGAGCTCGGTGGTCAGCATCCGGTTGAGGTGCCGTTCCGTGTATCCGAGCCGGGTGGCCAGCCCGGCCACGCCTTCCCGGTCGACGATCCCGTCGCCGATCAGCCGCATCGCCCGCCCGACCGTGTCGGCGCGCACGTCCCACTCCGGTGATCCGGGCGCGGCGTCCGGGCGGCATCGCCGGCACGCCCGGAACCCGCCTCGTTGCGCGGCGGCCGCGCTCGGGTAGAACGTGACGTTCTGCCGTTTCGGTGTGACGGCCGGGCAGGACGGCCGGCAGTAGATCCCGGTGGTCCGCACGGCCGTGTAGAAGCACCCGTCGAACCGCTGATCGCGGCTGTCGACAGCGCGGTAACAACGCTCGAAGTCCAGCTCCATGCCACCGAGTCTGCTCCGCGCGACCCCCGACTGGCTGGCGGGTTTCGGACATCACCGTGCCACGGCACCCGTCCGGGCAATTCAAGATCAAATGCAGTTTCGGGTACGGCGGTGAGCCGCGCCGGGTGCTTCACCGTCGTACCGGAAAGGGGTTTGCCCGGGCCTGGAGCCGGTCCTGCCGCGAGTGTGGCGGATGACCGTGAGCGGTGTCGGCCGGTCGCCGCCGAACTGCGGAACCCCGTCGGATGGCGCTTGCGTAGACTGGCGTTCCGTGAGCCTCAGCATCGGAATCGTCGGCCTGCCCAACGTCGGCAAGAGCACCCTGTTCAACGCCCTGACCAAGAACGACGTGCTCGCCGCGAACTACCCGTTCGCGACGATCGAGCCCAACGTCGGCGTCGTCGGGCTGCCCGACGAGCGGCTGGGGAAGCTCGCCGAGCTGTTCAGCAGCGAGAAGATCCTGCCCGCGCCGGTGAGCTTCGTCGACATCGCGGGCCTCGTGCGCGGCGCGTCGAAGGGTCAGGGCCGCGGCAACGCGTTCCTCGCGAACATCCGCGACGCGTCCGCGATCTGCCAGGTCGTGCGCGCGTTCTCCGACCCGAACGTGCTGCACGTCGACGGCAAGGTGTCGCCCGCCGACGACATCGAGACGATCAACACCGAGCTGATCCTGGCCGACCTGCAGACGGTCGAGAAGGCGCTGCCGCGCCTGCAGAAGGAAGCGAAGCTCAAGAAGGAGAAGGCGGCCACCGTCGCCGCCGCCGAGGCCGCGTTCAAGCTGCTCAACGACGGCGGGACGCTGTATCAGGGCGCCGCCGCGGCCGGCATCGAGCTGGACCTGCTGGCCGAGCTGCACCTGCTGACCACCAAGCCTTTCCTGTACGTCTTCAACGTCGACGAGGCGGAACTCGGCAACGCGACGTTCCTCGACGAGCTGCGCGCGCTGGTCGCCCCGGCCGAGGCCGTGTTCATGGACGCGAAGATCGAGTCCGAGCTGATCGAGCTGGACGACGAGGAGGCCCTGGAGCTGCTGCAGTCCACCGGCCAGTCCGAGCCGGGCCTGAACCGCCTGATCCGGGTCGGTTTTGAGACGCTGGGCCTGCAGACGTACCTGACCGCCGGCCCGAAGGAAGCCCGCGCCTGGACCGTCCCGGTCGGCGCGACCGCCCCGGAAGCGGCCGGCGTCATCCACTCGGACTTCCAGCGCGGCTTCATCAAGGCCGAGATCGTCAGCTTCGACGACCTGATGACGGCCGGCTCGATGTCCGCCGCGAAGGCCGCCGGCAAGGTCCGCATGGAGGGCAAGGAATACATCATGAAGGACGGCGACGTGGTGGAGTTCCGCTTCAACGTCTAGTCACGTTCTGACGCGGCTCGAACGAAAGCGGTGCCCGGCTCAGCTCTTCCGGCCGGGCACCAGCGCATCCAGATCGATCTCGATGGCGAACGGCGTCGAGGTGCGCAGCTCATGCCGATGGATTCCGGTCGGCGCATACGACTGCGTAGGCCCGTCGAGTTCGTACGTGTGGAACACCGGTGATCCGTTCTCGTCCTCGATGCGCCAGCAGCTAGCGATGCCGGCCTCCGCGTACTTGCGCAGCTTGACGGTGCGGTCGCGGTGTGCCGATTCCGGCGAGACCACCTCCACGACCAGGAGAGTCTCTTCGGGCGTGTAAAACGTGCGGGACGGATCGTAAGGTGCCGTCGTGACCAGGAGATCGGGTTCCGGGCGATTCCATTTGTCGAGACGGATGGTGATCTCCCGGTCGACCTCGACGCCCGCCGGTGCCTGGTCCGTCAATGAGTTCACCAGCGCAGTGATCATGCGGGCGTGCCAGACGCGCTGGGGTGACATCATGAAGACGAGCGCTCCATCGATGAGTTCGGTATGGCGCGGCGCTTCGGCGATCTTGTCGAGATCCTCGGAGAACCAGCCCTCAGGGCGGGGCGGCCGCATCCATTCGGGCACCGCAGTCATGCCGTCACCGTAGCATTCGGTAATGGCCGGTCCGGCTTGCTGCGATCGTGTCTGTGGCCGTGGAGCTTGTTCGCGCGCAGCAGGTCGGCGGCCTGTTCGGCGACCTTCCGGGTGACGGCTCGCACGTCGATCTGGGAGAGGACCCATCTCACCCGCCCGGGGTGGATGGTGCTGCCCAGGCCGGGACCGTCGCCCCGGCGGGAGGACGCCTCGAACTGCTCGTGGGTGATGTCGCCGTTGAGGTAGGCGTGAGCGGCGGCCATCTCCGCGTCGGTGAAGGGGCCGTGGCGGGCCTCGTGGTCCTTGACCAGCTCGTCGAGCTTGTTCATCGCGATGCGGTGGTCGAGCTCCTCGACGTAGGCCGCGAAGCTCTCGAGGTCGGGCTGGCCGGGCAGGGGGATCGAGTACCGCTTCTTTCCTCCGTTCATGCGCCCAGCCTAGGGCGCGAAATCCAAGGTCACGAGGCCCTGTGGATAACCCCGGGACGGGTGGCGCCATGGGTGATGAACCCAGGAAGCCGGGCAGGACAGCCGTTGACGTATTCCGTTATGGGTATACGATGGGGGCATGGCTAGAGCGGCGACGACGGCGGATGCGTTCAACGCGGTGGCGGAGCCCCGGCGGCGGCAGATCCTGGATCTGCTGGCGCAGCGGGAGCGGCCGGTGAACGACCTCGTGGAGCTGCTCGGGCTGGCGCAGCCGCAGGTCTCCAAGCATCTGCGGGTGCTGCGGGAGGTCGACCTGGTGCACGTGCGTGACGAGGGGCGGCAGCGGATGTATCGGATCAACCCCGGCCCGCTGCGGGACATCCACGACTGGCTGCGGAAGTACGAGCAGTTCTGGACCGAGCGGTTCGACCTGATGGACACCGTGTTGCAAGAGCTCATCGAGGAGGACGCAGATGACCACGACTAACGGGACCGCGCAGGTGACGCTGCCGGCCGACGACCAGATCCTGATCAGCCGCGAGTTCGCCGCGCCGCGGGCGCTGGTGTGGCGGGCGATCACCGAGCCGGCGCTGGTCAGGCGCTGGTGGGCCGGCCTGCGCGGGCAGGTGGACAGCGCCGAGATCGACCTGCGGGTGGGCGGCCGCTGGCGGTACGTGATGACCGCGAACGGCGGCTTCGAGGTGGCCTTCCACGGCGAGTACCGGGAGATCAGCGAGCCGGAGCGGCTGGTCAGCACGGAGGCGTACGAAGGAGTCCCGGACCCGGACGGCAACGCGTCGCTGAACACCGTGACCCTCGTCGAGAAGGACGGGCGGACGTTCATGGAGGTGCTCTGCGTGCACAAGAGCAAGGAGAACCGGGACATGGTGATCGCCAGCGGCATGGAGGGCGGCATGCAGGAGTCCTACGACGCGCTGGAGCAGGTCGCGGCGTCACTCGCCTGACCGCGCCCCTCGAAAGCGCCCGGTTCCGGGGCCGCGCGCGGAAGCGACGGGGAGCCGCGCGCGGAAACGACCGGGGGCGGCTCCCCGGAAACCCGTGACCGGCCTGCCAGACTCACTATGTGATCAACGCAGGGCCGGCCGTGGGCGACCGGATCGCCACCATCGTTTCCGAAGTGCTCGCGCCGGCGGTGCTGGTGGCGGCGCTGCTGGTCACCGTGGGGTGGCATGCCGGGGAGGCGCCGGGCGTCTCGCACTGGTGGGGGCTGCCCGGGGCGATCTTCGCGGCGGTCATCCCGCTGGGGTACGTGCTGCACGGGGTGCGGACCGGGCGGCTCACCGACCATCACATCCCGGATCGGGCCGACCGGCGGGTGCCGCTGCTGTTCGGGGTGGTGTCGCTGACCGCCGGGCTGGTCCTGCTGGTGTTCCTCGGCGCGCCCCGGGAGGTGCTCGCGCTGCTGACCGCGGGCGGCGTCGGGCTGGCGATCTTCGCGCTGGTCACGCACTGGTGGAAGATGTCGATCCACGCGGGCGTGGCCGCCGGCACCCTGGCGACGATGATCGTGATCTACGGGCCGGTGGCGCTGCTCGGCGCGCCGCTGGTGGTGCTCGGCGGCTGGGCCCGGGTGCGCCTGACCGCGCACACGCCCGCCCAGGTGGTGGTCGGCGCGATGGCCGGCGCGATCGTGGCCGCCACGATCTTCCCCATCCTCCGTTGATCAAAACCGCGAGCTGATCAAGACCGCGAGCTGATCAAGACCGCGAGTGGGGCAAGGCCGCGAACTGATCAAGGCCATGAGCCGGGCAAGACCGCGCTGGACCGGACCGCGCGTCGGGCAAGACCGCGCTGGATGAAGACCGCCAGGCAAGAGCTTTGATCGTACGATCAGAAAAGACCGAAAGCGGTCAGCGCGGCATCCAGCATCTCCACCTGCTGCCTCGCGGGGAAAGCGGCCGGATCGGCGGCCCCGAACGCGGCGGCGCCCTCGGCCGTCGCCATCAGTGCCAGCGCGGCCGCGGCGACCCGCGGTGCCGGCCAGTCCGGCGCGGCCGCCGCGGTGAGGCGTTCCACCCGGGTGCGCCAGGACCGGTTGTTCCGGCGATGTTCCGCGATCAGCTCGTCGTCGGCGACCGCGGCCGCCAGGAAGCCCATCCAGACGATCGCCTCCTGCCGGGTCTGCTCGTCGGTGGACATGCCCTGCAGCAGGACCGCGCGCAACGCGTCCCGGGGCGTGGCGGCTTCGGCCTCCAGCGACTCGACCCGGGCCCGGGTGGTCTCGTGCAGCAGCCGCCGGGCGTGCAGCAGCAGCGCGCGCCGGTTCGGGAAGCGGTGCATGACCAGGCCGGTGGTGCAGCCGGCGGCGGTGGCGACCGCGCGCACGGTGAGGCGTTCCAGGCCCTGGGTGGCCAGCACGTCCCAGACCGCGCGGGACAGCGTCTCGCCCTGCGCGGAGCGGTCCGACGATCGTGACATGGATTGCTCCTCCGATTTCGGAACGGATGTTACCGTAACGCCTGTTACGACGAGAGCGGAGGCGTCATGACCTGGACGATCGACGAGCGGAGCTGGACCGACCCGGTCGGCGCCGCGCTGCGGCTGGCGCAGCGGGCCGAGCTGGACGAGCGCTACGGCTGCGACGACCACGAGCCGGGCGGCGCCCCCTCCGCGTCCGATATCGATCTCTTCCTGGTGGCGTTCGACGACAACGTGGCGTCCGGCAACGGCGTGGCGTTCGACGACAACGTGGCGTCCGGCAACGGCGTGGCGTTCGACGACAACGTGGCGTCCGGCAGCGGCGTGGCGTCCGGCAGCGGCGTGGCGTCCGGCGACAGGGTGGCGCTCGACAAGGCCGAGCGCGGGGTCGCGGTCGGGTGCGGCGCGCTTCGCCGGCTCGGTGAGCACAGCGCCGAGGTCAAACGGATGTACGTGGCGCCGGGCAGCCGCGGCTCCGGCGTGGCGGCCGCGATCCTGCGCGCGCTCGAGGCGGCCGCGGTGCGGCGGGGGTGGACGACGCTGCGGCTGGAGACCGGCACGGCGCAGCCCGACGCGATCCGGTTCTACCAGCGCGAGGGCTACCGGGAGATCCCGCTCTACGGCGTCTACGTGGGCTCGGAGATCTCCCGGTGCTTCGAGAAGAGCCTATGACTCCGTGGCCATCGCGGAGAACGCGGCGGCCAGCCGGTCCAGGTCCAGTCCGCCCAGGTGGTCGAAGATGTGCCGCCGCACGCTGGCCAGATGTGTCGGCCACGCCTCCCGCAGCCGGTCCAGTCCGCGCTCGGTGAGCACCGCGTTCGCCCCGCGCGCGTCCTGGACGCACCGGATCCGTTCCAGGTAGCCGAGCGACTCCAGCTTGGCCGCCAGCCGGGTCATCCCGCTCAGCGACATGTCGCAGGCCGCGGCGAGCTCGCTCATCCGCATCTGCTGGTCCGGCGTCTCGGAGAGGTGGCGCAGCACGGAGTACTCGCTGGCGGACATCCGTTGCTCGCGGGTCAGGTCGGCATCCAGGGCCCGCGGCATGACGAGCAGGAACCGGCCGAGCGCGCGCATCACCGCTTCCTCCGCCGGGCTCAGCGGGTCGAGGGGTCCGGGGGCTGGTGGCATGCCAGTGATCGTACGGCGGGGGCGCACGCCCATGACCTGCCGTTCTCCGGGAGAGAAAGGGCGTTCGGGTTCGGTTACGGCCGGGCCGGTCAGCATTTCGGGGGACCTCAGGACGCTTGCCTTCAGCTCCGGACAAGTCACAATGCTTTGGTGCAAAACCAGACAACTAGTGACTCTTGGCAGCATCTGCTCGAAATGCCACGAAAGTCTTGGTGGGCCCGTCTGCCGTTCGGTGTCCGGATGGTTGCCAGTGCCGGCGCGGTGGCGGTGCTCGTCGGTGGTGGCGTGGCCGGAGCGATCACGCTGACCACCGACGACGCCCACGTCGCGACGGCCGAGCAGGCGATGGCGGCCGATCCGGGCGCCGCGCACCTGATGGACGACCCGGAGATCGTCAGCCGGGAGGCGGCGGCCGCCGAGCCGCTGCCCCAGCGGGGTGCGCACGTCCCGGTGCAGCCGCAGCCGCCGGCCGTCGACGACATGGCGGGGACCGCGGCGAGCCCCGGTGCCACCGCGAGCGCGAGCGCCGGAACCGCCGGGACCGCCGCGGAGACCGGGGCCGAGCTGCGCCGGGTCCGGGCCGAGGACCCGGCCGACCGGACCGGGCCGCGCGAGCCGCGCACCCCGGCGACGCGGGCGCCGGACGAGCGGAAGAAGCCGAAGGCCGCGGCGACCAGCCCGGCCAAGGCCGGTCCGGTGATCACCACCCGGACCGACGTGGAGACCCGGGCGCTACCGTTCCGCACCCGCCTGGTCCGCGACGATCTGCTGCCGTACGGCTTCCGGAAGGTGCAGTCGCCGGGCACGCCGGGCGAGGAGACCACCCGGTACCTGGTCACCCTCGTCGACGGGAAGCCGAGCGACCGGCGGCTGCTGGACACCACGGTGACCCGCCGCCCGGAGCCGCGCGTGGTGGTCTTCGGGGTGCAGGACGAGGAGTGCGCGCTGAACCTGTGTGTGCCGCTCGGCCGGGCCGCGTGCCCGGACGCGCGGACCGCGCCGGACGCGCCCGCGCCGGTCAGGCCCGCCCCGGTCGCCGGGACCGGGCCGCTCACCGTCACCGCCGAGGATCTCTCGCTGTTCGACCCGGAGACGCTTGCCGACGTACGACTCGAGCCGGCCACCGTGTGCTGAATTAGGGTGATGTCATGGCACTTTCCGACGCCGTACTGACCGAGATGGCTCAGCGGCTGGCAACTGTGCCCGGGGTGGTCGGGGTCGTGCTCGGAGGCAGCCGGGCCCGGCAGACCCACGCGCCGGAGTCCGACACCGATCTGGGCCTGTACTACCGGGCGCCGTTCGACACCGTCCGGCTCGGCGAGCTGGCGGTCGCGGTGGCCGGTGATCGGGCCCGGGTCACCGCGCCCGGCGAGTGGGGCCCGTGGGTGGACGGCGGCGGCTGGCTGCGGATCGACGACCACCCGGTCGACTGGATCTACCGGGACCTGGACCGGGTGCGGAGCTGCTGGGCCGACGCGGAGCAGGGCCGGTACGCGTTCCACGTGCAGGCCGGCCACCCGCTCGGGGTGCCGGACTTCGCGTACCCCGGTGAACTGGCCCTGAGTCGCATCCTCGCCGATCCGACCGGCGAGCTCGGCGACCTGCGGCGTCGCGTGCTGGTTTTTCCGAGGCCGCTGGCCGAGGCCCTGGTGGCCGGGCTGTGGGAGGCGGACTTCCTGGTCGGCCTCGCCCGCAAGGCGGTGTCCCGGTTCGACACCGGGTACGTCGCCGGGTGCCTGTTCCGGCTGGCCGGGGTGTGCGCGCACGCGCTGCACGGCGCGGCCGGCCAGTGGCTGATCAACGAGAAGGGCGCGGTGGCCGCGGCCGGGCGGCTGCCGGGCGCGCCGGCGAAGTTCCAGGAGCGGGTGGACGCCGCGTTCGCCGCGATCAACAGCGATCCGCTGCATCTGACGCTCGCGATCGACATCGCCGCCGATCTGGTCCTGGAGACGACCGAGGCCTGCGCGATGATGTTGCGATGACCGCGGACATTCCCACCATTCTCGCCACCAGCGCCGGTTTCCAGCGCGGGCGGCACGGCCTCTTCGACCTCCGGCCGGGCCGGATCCACCGCTTCGCCGCGGAGCTGGCCAACGCGGCCGCCGCCCCGAAGATCTGTGTGCTGGCCCAGGCGACCGGCGACCCGGACAGCCGGATCGGCGCGTTCTATTCGGCGTTCGCCGGGACCGAGTTCACCATGTCCCACCTGCAGTTGTTCCCGATGCCGAACATCGACGACATCCGTGCGCACCTGCTCGCCCAGGACGTCATCTGGGTGGACGGCGGCAGCGTGGCGAACCTCTGCGCGGTCTGGCGGGTGCACGGGCTGGACGAGATCCTGCACGAGGCGTGGCAGGCCGGCGTCGTGATGAGCGGCGTGTCGGCCGGCTCGATCTGCTGGCACACCGGCGGCAGCACCGACAGTTACGGGCTGGACCTGCGCGGCTTCACCGACGGGCTGGGCTGGCTGCCGTACAGCAACGGCGTGCACTACGACGCCGAGGCGCAGCGCCGGCCGAAGATGCACGAGCTGATCGGCGACGGAACCCTGTCGGACGGCTTCGCCACCGACGACGGCGCGGGGCTGGTGTACCGGGGCATCTCACTGGAGGAGGTCGTCGCGGACCGCGAAGGACCTCTGGGGTACGAACTGAAGCGCGCCGCCGACGGTTCCGTGGTCGAGACGCCGCTGCCCACCCGGCTCCTGCCGGACTACCCGCGCTGACCGGCCGGGGGCTCAGGGCAGCGCGACGGTGACCAGGCCGACGAGCACCGCGGAGAGCAGCAGTGCCAGCGCGAGGACCGGGACCATCGCCGGTGGCGTGCGGCTGAGGTCGCTGCCGAACGGTTCGCGGCTCGGCATGGGGGTCAGCGGCTTCGGGAACTGAGCCAGCACCGGTGATCGCCTCCGGGATGAGGTGAATATCGATGGATGATGGTGAACCTCCCCGGTAGCATGCGCGGGCCCGGTGGGGCCAGCAACGGTTACTGGTGAGTAACCGTCGGCGCTGCTGCCGAAGTGGCACGTCATCTCCACCGATCGGCTGCCGACCCCTCGGTCGAACAGCCGTCCCGGAGGCGGTCGGTGGGTGTGTCCGTCAGGCCGCGAAGTTCAGGATGACCTGGTGCACGTGGTGGGCCTTCTCCGTGCCGCGGAACTCGATCTCGTAGATGTGCGTGCCCACCGTGATCGCGATCTCGCCGCTGGAGAAGAACTGGCCGGCCCAGCTCTTGTTGCTGACCACGCTCACCGCGCTCACCTTGGAGTACGGGACGCTGGTGATGGCGAACTTCTTACCGACGAAGGACTTGTCCTGGATGATGATCCGCCGGTTGGTGAGACCGATGAAACCGGTGCCGGCGCCGATCGCGTCGTACACCGCGATGATCGTCTCGCCGTCGAGCAGGCCGCTCTGGATCTGCTCCAGCTGACCCTTGTTGTCATATGCGACGTCAGTCATGCGGCGCAGAATAGCCCGCAACGATCAGGGGCGTTCGAGCACGGTGCGATAGAAGTCCTCGATCCGGGCCGCCAGCGTGACCTCACCGTCGGTGAGTGCATCGCCGTCCCGGTCACCCAGACAGATCTGGGTGTGCCCCTCGACGCGCCGGATGCTCGGCCGGATCGACAGCGTGTCCGCGGCGACCTGGATCCGTTCGGTCAGGGCGGCGTGCTGACTGTCGTCGCACGCGAGATCGCGGCGCAGCTGCACGCCGTCCCGGGTCCATCCGCCCAACTGTGCGAGGGCGTCGCTCAGATAGTCGGAGCCGGTAGTGGATCGGCGTTTTCTAGCCCGCATGGCCGCACCCCCCGAAGCGTTGTTGCCGGCTTGTGGCCGAACTGTCGCCGTGTCGTCATGGTCGGTACGCACAGTCTTGCCCGTTGGGACAGCCATGTCCACGCCCACATATCCGTGTTTGGGGGACGATCGGGGCGGCTCGGGCAACCTGATCGGAGAAGTTTTGTGCGATCTTGGATGCCATGCCGTCGGAACAGTACGTCAAGGCCCCGCAGTCACCCAGGGTGATTGTCGCGGCGGTGATCATCGCAGCCGGGCAGGTGCTCGCCTGCCAGCGCAGTGCCCCGCCGGAAGCGGCCGGGAAGTGGGAGTTCCCCGGGGGCAAGGTCGAGCCCGGGGAGACCGACCAGCAGGCCCTGGCCCGCGAGTGCGTCGAGGAGCTCGGCATCGCGGTCCGGGTCGGCGCGCGGGTCGGCCCGGACGTGCCGCTGGCACACGGCCGGGCCGTGCTCCGGGTGTACGCCGTCGACGTGCTCGACGACGGCGTCCCGGCGGCGCTGGAGCACTCCGCCCTGCGGTGGCTGGCCGCCGACCAGCTGGACAGCGTCCCGTGGCTGCCCGCGGACGTCCCGATCGTGGCGGAGCTCCCCGGGTTACTCGCCTGAGTACTGCTTGCGCAGCTCCCGCTTGAGCACCTTCATGCTGGGCCCGAGCGGGAGCGACTCGGCGAACCGCACCTGACGCGGGTACTTGTGCTTGCCCAGGCGCTCGCGCGACCAGTCGATCAGCTCCTGCTCGGTGAGCGTCGCGTCCTCCCGCACGATCACCGCGCAGATCTCCTCGCCGTGCACCTCGTCGGCCACGCCGATCACCGCGACCTGCTGGATCGCCGGGTGCCGGGCGATGACCTCCTCGACCTCGCGCGGGTAGACGTTGAAGCCGCCCCGGATGATCAGATCCTTGGTCCGGTCGACGATGCTGATGAAGCCCTCGGCGTCCCGAACCCCCAGGTCACCGGTGCGGAACCAGCCGTCGACGATGGCCTCCGCGGTCGCCTCCGGCCGGTTCAGATAACCGGCGAACACGTTGTGCCCGCGGATCACGATCTCGCCCAGCTCGCCGTCGGGCAGGAACTCGATGCTCTCCGGCACCTCCGGGCGGGCGATCTCCACCTCGACACCCCAGATCGGGTGGCCGACGGTGCCGGCCTTGGCGCCGAACGCCGGCTGGTTCGTGGTCGCGGTCGGCGACGTCTCGGACAGGCCGTAGCCCTCCCAGATGTGCGAGCCGAACGCCTCGGCGAACCGCTCCAGCACCGCCACCGGCAGCGACGCCCCGCCGGACACGCAGAGCTTGAGCTTCGGCAGCTGCTCCGCCTTGGCCGCGGCCTCCAGCAGCCCGATGTACATCGTCGGCACGCCGTGGAAGATCGTCACGTTCTCCCGCAGGATCAGGTCGATCGCCGCCTCGCCGGAGAACCGCGGCAGCAGCACCAGCGTGCCGCCCAGCCGGAACGTCGCGTTCATCCCGACCGTCTGGCCGAACGTGTGGAACAGCGGCAGGCAGCCCAGCACGACGTCGTCGCCGGTGAGCGGGTGCACGTCGAACACGTTGATCGCGGCGTTCATCACCAGGTTGAGGTGGGTGAGCAGTGCGCCCTTCGGCTTGCCGGTGGTGCCGCTGGTGTAGAGGATCACCGCGACGTCCTCGGCCTCCCTGGTCACGTAGGTGCGCAGCGCCGGAACCGTGGCGGACACCTCCTCCAGGCGCCGCGGCGGGGCGGGCAGCTCGGGCAGCGGGCCGACGTTGACCAGCGGGGTCTGCGCGATCTGCGCCGCGCCCGCGCCGACCTGCAGGAACGCGGAGTGCGTGACGATCAGGTCGGCCTGGCTGTCGGTGAGGACGTAGGCCACCTCCTCCGGGGTCAGCAGCAGCGAGACCGGGACCACCCGGGCACCCACCGCCAGCGCCGCGTAGTAGACCCGCGGGAAGTCGGCCACGTTCGGGATCATCACGGCGACCGTGCTGCCCGGGCCGACGCCCAGTTCGCGCAGGCCGGCCGCGTACACCCGGGACTGTTCCCACAGCTCGTGGTAGGTGATCCGGGCGCCCGCGTCGATGACCGCGACCTTCTCCGGGTAGCGCCGGGCGCTCTCCGCGAGAACGGTGGCCAGGGACAGAGTCGTCATGCTGGGCTCCCTCGGGTCTTCAACTCTTGGAGTGATGTACGTCGCAGCTTCCGCATAAACTAGCGGCGTAAGTTTTTGCGCGTCCAGTGTTGATTTCTGATTTCCAGGGAGTTGCCAGATGGCTCGGCCCCGGCAGGCGCTGCTCACCCGTGAGCGCATCGTCGAGGCTGCCTCCACGCTGATCGACGCGGAGGGGCTGGACGCGCTGTCGATGCGGCGGCTCGCCACCGAGCTCGGCGTGCAGGGCCCGTCGCTCTACAACCACTTCGCCACCAAGGCCGAGATCGTCGACGCGGTCGCCGAGTCGGTGGTGGCCGAGGTGGACATCGGGGTGTTCGCCGACTGCGACTGGCGGGAGGGGCTGCGGCTCTGGGCGAAGTCGTACCACGCGGTGCTCGCCGCCCACCCGCAGATCATCCCGGTGCTGGCCACCGGGCCGGGCCGCCGGCCGCACGGGCTGGCGATGGCCGAGGCGGTGTACGGCGCGCTGATCGACGCCGGCTGGTCGCGGTCCCGGGCCACCCACATCGGCGCGCTGATGCGCTACCTGATCACCGGCTCCGCGCTCGGCTCGTTCGCGCTCGGTTTCGAGAACGACCCGGATCTCTACGAACGCTATCCGCACCTGCACCGCGCCCACGAGCTGGCGGCACACCGCGCCGCGGTCGACGAGGGCGCGTTCGAACTCGGGCTGGACGTGCTGCTCGCCGGCCTGTCCGACCACTACGACCAGGGGGTACGCCGATGACGTCGGAATTCCGCGAACAGCTCTACATCGGTGGCGCGTGGGTGCCGCCGGACTCCAGCGAGCGGATCGAGGTGGAGAACCCGTACACCGAGCAGGTGATCGGTGCCGTCCCGGCCGGCACCGCGGAGGACGTGAACCTCGCCGTCTCCGCCGCCCGTCAGGCCTTCGACGGCTGGTCCGCGCTGCCGATCACCGAGCGCGGCGCCGCCCTCGACCGGCTGCACCAGGCGCTCGCCGCCCGGGCCGCCGAGATCGCCCGCACCGTCGGGCTCGAGCTGGGCACGCCCCTCAAGATCGCTCAGGCGGTCCAGGCGGGCCTGCCGCTCACGGTCCTTCGTGGGTACGCGGACCTGGCTCTGCGGCAGGCCGAGGAGCAGACGATCGGCAACTCGCTGATCGTGCGGGAAGCGGCCGGCGTGGTCGGTGCGATCACCCCGTGGAACTACCCGTTGCACCAGGTGGTGGCGAAGGTCGGCGCGGCCCTGGCGGCCGGCTGCACCGTGGTGCTCAAGCCCAGCGAGCTCACCCCGCTGGTGGCGTACCTGCTGGCCGACGCGGCCGACGAGGCGGGACTGCCGCCCGGCGTGCTCAACCTGGTCACCGGCACCGGCCAGGCGGTCGGCGCGGCGATCGCCGGCCACCCGGACATCGACATGATCTCGTTCACCGGCTCGACCGCGACCGGCCGGGCCATCACGCACGCCGCGGCCGACCGGATCGCCAAGGTCTCGCTGGAACTCGGCGGCAAGTCGGCGAACGTCATCCTGGACGACGCCGACCTGGTCAAGGCGGTCAAGGTCGGTGTCGGCAACGCGTTCCTCAACTCCGGGCAGACCTGCACGGCGTGGACCCGGATGCTGGTGCACCGCAGCCACTACGACGAGGCCGTGACGCTGGCCGCGAAGACCGCCGCGGGTTACCCCGTCGGCGACCCGTTCGACCCGGCCACCCGGCTCGGGCCGCTGGTCTCCGCGACCCAGCGCGAGCGGGTGCGCGGCTTCATCGAGCGGGCCACCGCCCGCCTGGTGGCCGGCGGGCTGGACGCGCCGGTGCCGGACACCGGGTACTTCGTCGCGCCGACCGTGTTCGCCGACGTCGACCCGGAGAGCGAGCTGGCCCAGGAGGAGATCTTCGGCCCGGTGCTGTCGATCATTCCGTTCGACACCGACGACGAGGCCGTGGCGATCGCCAACAACTCGAAGTACGGCCTGGCCGGCGGCGTCTGGGGCGGTGCCGAGCACGCCCTCGCGGTGGCCCGGCGGATCCGCACCGGCGCGGTCGACGTGAACGGTGGCGCGTTCAACCCGCTCGCCCCGTTCGGGGGGTACAAGCAGTCCGGCGTCGGCCGGGAGCTGGGCACGTTCGGCCTGGAGGAGTTCCAGCAGGTCAAGGCGATCCAGCGATGACCTACATCGCGGGACTGGTGGTCCGGGAGCAGGGCGTCCCGGCCACCGTCGAGGAGTTGCGGCTGCCCGAGGTCGGCCCCGGCCAGGTCCGGGTCCGGATCCGCGCGGCCGGGGTCTGCCACTCCGACCTCTCGATGATCAACGGGACGCTCCGGCCCCCGCACCCGCTGGTGCTCGGGCACGAGGCGGCCGGTGAGGTGGTCGAGGTCGGTGCGCACGTCACCCGGGCCGCGGTCGGTGACCACGTGGTGCTCAACTGGCAGCCGCCGTGCCGGAACTGCTGGTTCTGCGCGAACGGGCAGCCGTGGCTGTGCTCCACGTCGTCAGGTGTCGCCGCCCTCGAGAACGGGATGACCCTGGACGGCGAGCCGGTGCACGTGTGCCTCGGGCTCGGCGCGTTCGCGGAACAGGTGGTGGCGCCGGAGAACGCCGTCATCGTCGTACCCAAGGAATTGGATTGGGAAATGGCGGCGCTGCTCGGGTGCTCGGTGCTGACCGGGTCGGGTGCGGTCCGCAACACCGCGCAGGTGCGGCCGGGCGAGTCGGTGCTGGTCATCGGCCTCGGCGGGGTGGGCCTGTCGGTGGTCGCGGCGGCCCGGGCGGCCGGCGCGGGCCAGGTCATCGCGGTCGACGTCACCGAGGCGAAGAAGGGGCTGGCCGAGGCGGCCGGCGCGACCGACTTCGTGGTGTCCTCGGACGCGCTCTCCAAGGACGTCCGGGTCCGCACCGAGGGGCGCGGCGCCGACCATGCCATCGAGTGCGTCGGCCGGGCCTCGACGATCCGCGCGGCCTGGCGGGCCACCCGGCGCGGCGGCCAGGTCACCGTGGTCGGGATGGGCGCGGCCGACGACATGGTGCAGCTCGGCGCGCTGGACATCTTCTCGTCGGCGCGCACCCTGCGTGCCTCGGTCTACGGTCAGGCCGACCCGGACATCGAGGTGCCCGCGCTGGCCCGCGACGTGCTGGAGGGCCGGTTGTCCCTGGACCACCTGATCACCGACCGGATCGAGCTGGCCGACGTCCCGGCCGCCTTCGACCGGATGGCCCGCGGCGAGGGCGCCCGCTCGGTCGTCCACCTCTGACGGATCCCGGCTGGCTCCCGGGGGTGTCTCCGCGCCCGGAAGACACCCCTGAGGTCCAGCCGCGACCCGGTGGCCCGGCTGGCTTCTGGGGGTGTCTCCGCGCCCGCGAAACACCCCTGAGGCCCAGGGCGGTTTCAAGGGGTCGTTGCAACACGAGGGTTAGCTGGTGGTGGTGAGGAGTGTAGCGAGGCGTTCGGCGGGGGTGTCCCAGCCGAGTGTTTT
>NZ_LLZH01000040.1:0-20047 GCF_001509495.1 Actinoplanes awajinensis subsp. mycoplanecinus
TATCTCATGCCCTATCTAGACACGAGACCCAAACCAATGTGAATCACTCGAAACGGCGATATGGACTCCAGAGTGACCCTGACCAGCAAAGGTCAGTAAGGGACGACCAGGAAGTCGGTGACGAAGCAGGCGACGTCGCCGGACTCGGTGAGGCCGACGTAGGTCGGGTAGTAACCGTCGCCCCAGCCGGACTCGACCATGATCAGGTTGGCGCCGGACTTCTCGTCGACGACCTGGGCGAAGTGGCCCGGGACCGGCGCCTCCGGGAAGTCGTCCGGGTCGAAGGCCTCCTCGAAGTCCTCCGAGTCCCAGCGGGCCAGGATCTGCCCCACGGTGATGTCGGCGAAGGCGCCGCCGCCGGTCTCGACCGCGTAGCCGAAGAACTCGCCGTCCTCCAGGTCGGCCGGGTCGTCGCCGTCGACGAGCGCCAGCTCCCAGGTGGCGACCGGCTCGTCGCGGATCGTCAGCTGGACGGCGGCGACCCGGCGCTGCCACTCCCGGTCCTCCTTCTCCAGCACCGCGACCCAGGCGGTCACCGGGTAGGTGCCGGGCGCGACGGTGATCGAGAACGGCTCGTCGTCCTCGTCGGTGATGCCTGGGTCGAAGGCGGCCAGCCGGCCGGTGGGCAGCGAGAGGTCGCCGAGCGGGTGTGCCTCGACGACGTAGGTCACGTCGTCGTGGGCGTAACGGGAACCGGCCTGCAGCAGGCGGTCGAGTTCAGGCATGCGCGCAAGGTACCGGACCGGTACGACACCTACCCGATCTGCACCCACACATCGTCGATCGTTCCGCGGAACTGGTCGCCGCCGACGGTCAGCGGCGCGGTGCTGTCCAGCGCGAGCGTGGCCGGCACCGGGACGGTTTCCTGCAGCACGTCGTCGACGTACAGCGACAGGCCCGGGCCGGTGCGGCGGCACTCCAGGGCGTGCCAGGCGCCGTCGGTGACCGGGATCTTCCCGCGCGCCACGTGGACGGCGTCGATGCCGCAGGCAGGCGTACCGGCCACGACCTGGAGTGCGTACCGGCCGCCGGACAGCAGGGTGGACGTCTCGGGGGCGGCGAGCTGCACGCTCGCGCCGTACCGGAGGGGCCGGGTGCCGGGGGTGAGATCGGGGGTGGCCTCGCTCTGCAGCATCAGCCCCGGGAAACGCAGCGCCTGCCCGGTGCCGTGCGCCACCAGGGTGGGCGCGGCGGCGGTGCCCGGCACGGTACGCAGCGGGTGCCCCCGCCCCGACCCGTCGTCGAAGGTCCCGTCCGCGACGGTCGTGTCGAAGTTGTACGAGGCCACCACGGGTGACGTGACCGGGGCGTCCTTGGTGATCGCCGTCGCCACGCCGAACTCCGCGTACCGCTTGCGCGGCTGCCCGCCGACCGTGGTGAAGTCACCGGCCGCGCTGACCGACGCGAGCTCCGCGCTGGCCGCCAGGGATCGGGTCCCGGCGACACCGTTGGCCTGCGGCGCCCAGTCGAGCAGGTTGCCCTGCTGGTCGACGGCGGCCAGCTTGCCGCGCGGCACCGAGCCGTCCGTGCAGATCCCCTTGACCCCGTTGTTCGTGGTCGTGCAGGCCTTGTCGAAGTGCCCGCCGACGTAGACGGTCCCGCCCAGCACGGTGATCGCCTGCGCGTCACCGTCGAACACCCGGGTCCAGCGGATCGCCCCGGTACGCGTGTACGACACCGCCCGCCCACCCTGCCCGCCGAGCGCCGCGTACACCCCGTCGTCCGCCGCGGCCAGCGCGAACACCTGGGACACCGGCTTCGGCAGGAACGTCGGGTCGAGCACCCCGGTGACCGGGTGCACCGCGGTCAGCCGCAGCGTCGAGCGCGCCCCGTTGGTCCGGTGGAAGCTGCCGCCCAGGTAGATCCGGCCGGCCGTGGCGGCGAGCGCGTGCACGGTGTCGTCGGTGGTCGGCGCCCACGCGTCGAGCGCGCCGGTCGTGGTGCTGAACGCGGCCAGGTTGGTCCGCGGCACCCCGTCCACCGCGGTGATCCGGCCGCCGACGTAGACCCGGCCGTTCCCGGTGGTGAGCGCGTTCGGCTGGCCCAGGACGGTGTGCCGCATCGTGGTCAGCACGCCGTCGGCGGCACGGATCCCGGCGATCGCGTCCCGGGGCTCACCGTTGACCGTGTCGAAGTCGCCGGCCGCGAAGACGGTGTCGCCGTCCACGGCGAGGGCCCGGACGTTGGCGTCGGCGCTGGGCTTCCAGTCGAGCAGGGCGCCGGTACGCGAGTCGAACGCGGCCAGCCGGGTGCGCTCCACCGAGCGGCCGGCGGCGACGGCCTTGGTG
The DNA here is from genome assembly GCF_001509495.1 of Actinoplanes awajinensis subsp. mycoplanecinus. NCBI lineage: Bacteria > Bacillati > Actinomycetota > Actinomycetes > Micromonosporales > Micromonosporaceae > Actinoplanes > Actinoplanes awajinensis. The sequence goes on from NZ_LLZH01000040.1 coordinate 2,289, forward strand.
AAGTTGCCGCCGACATAGACGGTGCTGCCGCGGTAGGCGACCGCGTAGACCGAGCCGTTGAACGACGGGGAGGTCACCGGACTGGAGGAGACGATCTCGGCGTACGCGGTGCCGCCGACGGCGACGAGGACCGCCGCGATACCTCCGATAAGTGCTTTTCCAGGGAGATTGGCCACGTTGGTAGCTAACTTCCCGACCCGGTAAAGGTGGCGCACGGCGGGCGACTGCCGGTGGGGCGAACTATGCTGCCGCGTACCCGTCATCGAGAAAGGGGAATGCCGATGCGCCACCGCACCGTCATGCCCATCACCATGATCGCTATCGCGGCACTGGCCGCCGGCTGTGAGATCGACATCCCCCCGGAGGCGATCCCGGCGCCGTTCAGCGTCGCGCCGATCCCCTCCGCCTCGGCCGGCCAGCCAAAATACGTCTGCACCGCGGTCTACAAGATCCTCACCGACGGCGCGATCCGGGCCGCCGCCTACGCGACCGGCTCGGGTGACGACGCCCGCGAGGGCCTGCAGAAGACGTTCGCCGACATGGCCGCCCAGGTCACCGCGGCCGGCGCGAAGAGCGACGTGGCCACCCAGCGGGCCGCCGTCGACGAGGTCGCCGCGGCGCTCACCCAGGGCGCCCAGTCCACGGATCCGAAGGCGTTCCTCAACGGGGAGTTCGCCACCGTCGGGCAGAAAATCGACAGCACCTGCCCATAAGCTCGACACATGATCGATAGGCCGGTTCGGATCGGGCTGCAGTTGCAGCCGCAGCACATGGACTACGACACCATCCGCCGGACAGCCTCGGAGGCGGAAGAGGCCGGGGTCGACGTCCTGTTCAACTGGGATCATTTCTACCCGCTGTACGGCGAGCCGGACGGTCCGCACTTCGAGTGCTGGACCATGCTCGCCGCCTGGGCCGAGTCCACCTCCCGGGTGGAGATCGGCGCGCTGGTGTCCTGCAACAGCTACCGCAACCCCGAGCTGCTCGCAGACATGTCCCGCACCATCGACCACATCAGCGCCGGCCGGCTCATCCTGGGCATCGGCTCGGGCTGGTTCGAGCGCGACTACACCGAGTACGGCTACGAGTTCGGCACCGCCGGCGGCCGCCTCGACGACCTGGCCGAGGCGCTGCCCCGGATCGAGTCCCGGCTCGGCAAGCTCAACCCGCCACCGACCCGCAAGATCCCGGTGCTGATCGGTGGCGGCGGCGAGAAGAAGACGCTGCGCCTGGTCGCCAAGCACGCCGACATCTGGCACTCGTTCGCCGACGCGGAGACCCTCGAGCACAAGCTGGGCGTGCTGCGCGGGCACTGCGAGACGATCGGCCGCGACCCGTCCGAGATCGAGGTGTCGGTGGCCGGCAACCCGGAGAGCCGCGACCGGATGCACGAACTCGGCGGCCGGCTCTTCACCCTCGGCGTCGGCGGCCCGAAGCCAGACCTGGGCGAGCTCCGCGAGCTGCTCGCCTGGCGCGACGAACGCAACGCTTAAACCGCGAGACCGCGCATCAGGTGCATCTGATGCGCGGTCCCCCACCGGCGCTCAGCCGATCGTCACGTCCAGTGTCCGGGTGCCGGAGCCGGCCACCCGCACCGGCGCAGTGCGCGCCCAGCCGGAACGACTCTCACCGCCGGCCTGCACGCTCCAGCGGACCTTGATCGATTGCGGACCGGCCAGCGGCATCGCATAGCTCCGGTCCTCGGCCGTGCCGGAATCGGCGACACCGATCTGGTCACCGGTGACCGCGTTCACCGCGGTGAGCCGCCAGCTGTCCACGGCCGCACCGCCGCGCACGGTCACCCCGCCGCGCAACAGACCGCCACGGGCCAGGGTCAGATCGTGCGTGGTGTCCTGCCCCGCCCGGACCCGGACCCGATCGGCCTGGAACCGGTTGCCCACGCCGCCCGACCACTGCCGCGGCAGGACTCCGCCCGAGGTGACGGAGAGCGGCCAGGAGTACGGCCCGAGCACGTCGAGCCGATACCGGCCCTGATCATCAGCGGTCACCGCGCCGAGCGACGGGCCGACGCCGAAACCCCACGCGGTGATCGAGACGTCCGCGGCGGGCACCGGGGCGCCGGCCGGATCGCGGACCACCCCGGTGATCGCGCCGGGCCGGTCGAGCCGCACCGTGGCGGCCTGACTGGTCTGCCCGGCCCGGACCTGGATCCGGGCGGCATCGCGCTGGTCGCCGGTGCCACCGTTCGCACCGGCCCACTGGTAGCCGTATCCGGTGGGAGTGAAGACGAACATCTGGTAGGTGCCGGCCTGAACCCGGCCGGTGGTCACCCGGCCCTGCTGGTCGGTGACGTCGCCGCAACCGTCCGGCAGGCCACCCTGCCCGGGCTGCACCAGCACGACGCAGGCGTCGGCCACCGGATTCCCGGTGGCGCGGTTGACGACGGTCACGGCGACCCGGCCGCCCGGCGCGGTGCCGGCCTGAACCGGTGCGCCGAGGCCGACGGCGGACAGCGCGGTGGCCGCGAGCACGGCACCGGCGCGTAAACCACGTTGACAGGTCATTTCACAAGCCCCCGTTCCTGTTGTTGGCCAGGAGCGTATGCAGGGCAGAACCCGGCAAAGCGTCCATGAACCGACCCGGATCGGGTCGGTTCATGGACGAAACAGAACGGGCTCAGACCACCAGGCTGAGCAGCATCACGCACGCGAAGCCGACCACCGAGATGATCGTCTCCATCACCGACCAGGTCTTGATGGTCTGCCCGACGGTCATCCCGAAGTACTCCTTGACCAGCCAGAACCCGGCGTCGTTGACGTGCGAGAAGAACAGCGAGCCGGAGCCGATCGCCAGTACCAGCAGGGAGAGCTCGGGCTTGTCCAGGGTCGCGGCGAGCGGCGTGACGATGCCCGCGGCGGTGATCGTGGCGACCGTGGCCGAGCCGGTCGCCACCCGGATCCCGACCGCGACCAGGAAGCCCAGCACCAGCGCGTTGAGGTTCGCGTCCCGGGCCGCGTCGGCGATCACGTTGCCCACCCCGCTGTCCACCAGCACCTGCTTGAAGCCACCACCGGCGGCCACGATCAGCAGGATCCCGGCGATCGGGGGCAGCGCGCCGCCGACGATCGAGGACGTCTCCCGGCGGTCGAAACCGGCCCGGTAGGCGAGCGACCACATCGCGACCAGCACGCCGAAGAGCAGCGCCACGACCGGCGTGCCGAGCACCTCGACCGCGGAGCGGAACCCGTTGCCCTCGGGCAGGGTGAGCTCGGCGACGGCCCGGCCCAGCATCAGCACGATCGGCAGCAGCACGGTGAGGATCGCGGGCCAGAAGCCCGGGTTGCGGCGACGCCCCTCGGCGCGGTCCGGCGTCCCGTCGGCGTCCAGGTCCTGCGGGTCGCCGTGGCCGCCGGCCGCGCGGTCCGCGTCGGCGTCCGGGACCTGCCCGCCGCCGGAGCCGACCAGGGCCGGGACCGCCAGGGGCACCCGCGGCGCGATGAAGTTGGCGAAGACCGGTCCGGCCACGATCACCGTCGGGATCGCGCAGATCAGCCCGAACATCAGCGTCAGCCCGAGGTCGGCGTGCAGGCTGTCGATCGCGACCAGCGGTCCCGGGTGCGGCGGCACGAGCCCGTGCAGCACCGACAGCCCGGCCAGCGCCGGGATGCCGATCCGGAGCAGACCCACGTCGGTACGCCGGGCCACCAGCACCACGATCGGCACCAGCAGCACCACGCCGATCTCGAAGAACAGCGGCAGCCCGACCAGCGCCGCGACCCCGGCCATCGCCCAGGGCAGCGCCGAACCGGACACTCTCGTCACGATCCGTTGCACGATGCCGTCCGCGCCGCCGGTCTCGGTCAGCAGCGCCCCGATCATCGAACCGAGCGCGATCAGCACACCGACGCTGCCGACCGTGTTGCCCAGCCCGCTGGTGAACGAAGTGACGATCTTGGCGGGTGCGGCGCCGGCCACCAGGCCCAGCACGCCGGTCCCGATGATCAGGGCGAGGAACGGATGCCACTTGGCCCAGGCGATCAGCACGACCACGGCCGCGATACCGAGCACCGCGGCGACGATCAGCTGGCCGGTTCCGGCATCGGTGATGGTCGACATGACGCGCCGTTACCCATCCGGAGAATGTTTCACTCCTGGTTCCGGCCGCCAGATCAACATCAACCCCATTTGGTACGAATACGGAGCGCCCGTCCGCAGGCTACGAGCCACGCCCCGTGGTGGTCTCGCGCGACGTCCGCGCCGCGAGCCGACCGCGGCGCGCCGCACCGGCGCCGGCTGGCTCCCAGGGGTGTCTCCAGGGGTGCGAAGCACCCCTGGAGACCAGCCGGAACGGGGACGCGCGCCACGGCCGGGAGCGGGCACGGTGTCGCGTGAGACCACGAGGAACCTGGCTCGTGGCCTGCGGATGGGCGCTCCCCGTCGTACCGGAAAGGGATTTTCAGGCGGAGAGGCCGGCCTTGACCGTGCGGGACAGGTCGTCGGCCAGCACCTCCGGGGCACCCGCCGCGACCGCTTCGAGAGCGAGCTTGGCGACCAGCGCCGGGTCGACCTTCTGGTCGGCGGGGACCGAGGCGGCCATGTCGGTGTCCATGTAGCCGACGTGCAGGCCGGTGACCACGATGCCCTTCGGCGCGAGCTCCTCGCGGGTGGCGTTGGTGAGGGCCCAGGCCGCCGCCTTCGTCGCGGAGTACGCCCCGAGCGCTGCCGGGTGGAACCAGGACAGCACCGAGAGCACGTTGAGGATCGCTCCCCCGCCGTTCGCCTCGAGCACCGGCGCGAAGGCGCGGGTGGCGCCGAGCACGCCGAAGTAGTTGGTCTCCAGCTCGGCGCGGATCAGGTCGAGATCGCCGCCGACCAGCGTCTGCCCGGTCGCGGCGCCGGCGTTGTTGATCAGCAGGGTGGCGTCGGCGGCCGTCACGGCGGCGGCGGCGATCGAGGCGGGGTCGGTGACGTCGAGGCGCAACGGGATCGCGCCGGGCACGTCGACGGTCTCCGGGTTGCGGGCCGCAGCGTAGACCTTGGCGCCGCGGGCGATCAGCTGGGTGGCGAGGTGACGGCCGAAACCGCGGTTGGCTCCGGTGACGACGGCGACGGCGTTGGTGAGTTCCATGCGACTTAGATTACGAGCATCATCTAAAGCTCGCAAGGTAATAGATGACACACGTCATCTATAGTGGCGGCCATGGCACGGGTATCGCAGGCACAGGCCCGGGAGAACCGGGAACGGATCGTCGCGACGGCGGCCCGGCTCTTCCGCGAGCGGGGTGTCGCCGGGGTCAGCGTCGCCGACGTGAGCGCCGCGGCGGGGCTGACCCACGGCGGCTTCTACAAGCAGTTCGCCTCGAAGGACGCGCTCGTCGACGAGGCGATCGGGTACGCCTTCCAGCAGCAGGCCGCCCGGCTGGGCGACAGCGCCGGGCTCCCGGCGTTCCTGGACACCTACCTGTCCACCGGGCATCGGGACGACCCCGGCCCGGGTTGCCCCACCGCCGGTTTCGCCGGCGATGTCGCCCGGGCGGCGGGCGGCCCGGCGGCCCGGCAGACCTACGCCGACGGGGTGGCGGCCTACGCCCGGATGCTCGGCACGGACGGCGAGCCGGACCTGGCCGCGGTGAGCATGCTGGTCGGCGCGCTGATGCTGTCCCGCGCGACGGCCGGCACCGAGATCTCCGAGCAGCTGCTGACCGCCGCCCGGGACCGGCTACGCGAGGGGTAGCCCCCGCTGGAGCAGGTCGAGCCCGTCGAGCAGCCGGGCGAAGTCCTCGGTCTGGATGGACGCCTCGCCGGTCATCCGGCCGGGTGGCATGACCGCCATCACCACCCCGGTGACGGCGCCGCTCATCGCCCGGATCCGGATGTCGTCGGCGGCCAGGCCGGTCCGCTCGGCGAGCACCACGGTGATCATGTCGATGGCCTCGCCGAGCTGGTGCATGGCCCGCACCCGCAGCTCCGGGACCTCGGACATCAGGCGCTGACGGCGGCGCTCGTCCTCCCAGATCTGCGGGGTGAAGGTCTCGAACACCTCGCGCATCCCGCGCTTGATCGCCTCGATCGGCGGCACGTCCGGCGGCTGGCGGCGGACCGCGGCGAGGATCACCGGGTCGTAGTCGTCGACCAGGATGACGTCCTCCTTGGTCGGGAAGTACCGGAAGAACGTGCTCGGCGAGACCTCGGCCGCCTCCGCGATCTGGTCCACGGTGGTCGACGCGTACCCCTGCTCCTCGAACAACCGCATCGCGTGCTCGCGGATGGCGGCCCTCGTCTTCGCCTTCTTGCGTTCGCGCAGGCCCGGGGTCGCTGTCATACCCCCGATTCTGCCAGCACGACCGGCGCCGGACCGTCTGCCGGGCGCCGGGTGTGCCGGGGCAGGATCAGCACCAGCAGCACGCCGGCCGCGGCGACCGCCCCGGTGGTGACCAGCGCGACGTCCAGACCGTGGGTGAACGCCTGGCGCACCGTGTCGAGCATCCCGGGGTCACCGGAGCTCTTGGCGATCGCGACGCCGGCGGCCGCGCTGTCCCGGGCCGCGTCCGGCAGGCCGGCCGCGTCGATCCGGTCCCGATACCCGGAGTTGAGCACGGTGCCCAGCACGGCGACCCCGATCGCGCTGCCGACCTGGCGCATCGCCTGGATCAGGCCGTTGCCGACGCCGCTGCGCTCCGGGGTGAGCGCGCCGAGGGCGGCGTTCATGGCCGGCGGCATGGTGAAGCCGAGCCCGACGCCGGCCGCCGTGATCCAGGCGGCGACGTAGCCGTAGCCGGTGTCCGCGCCGGTCCGGGCGCCGGCCAGCAACGCGCCGGCGATCAGGATCAGGCCGGCGCCGACCACCACCCGTGCGCCGAGCCGGGCGACCAGTTTGTCGGCGGTGCGGGCGCCGACCAGCAGGCCGCCGATCACCGGGAGCAGCCGCAGGCCAGTGCCGAGCGCGTCCTGGCCGCCGACCGCCTGGAACAGCTGCGGCAACGCGAAGAGCAGGCCGAAGAACGCGAAGCTGGCGATCGTGGAGAGCAGCGCGCCGCCGGTGAAGCCGCGCGAGCGGAACAGGTCGAGGTCGATCAGGGGCGCGGCCGCCCGTCGCTGCCAGACCGCGAGGGCGACGAGGGCGACGACACCGCCGACGATGGTCCCGGCCGCTCGCGGGTCACCGAGGCCCTTCTCACCGGCTTCGATGATCCCGTACGTCACGGCGACCAGTCCCGTCGCGGAGAGCAGCACGCCCGGCAGGTCCAGCCGGCGGCCCCGGTCGCCGTGTGACTCGGGCACCCAGGCGGTGACCGCGAGCAGCCCGAAGGCCACGATCGGCAGGTTGATCAGGAAGACCGAGCCCCACCAGAAGTTGTCGAGCATCCAGCCGCCCAGCAGCGGGCCGAGCGGGATGCCGAGCGCGTTCGCGGTGACCCAGATGGAGAGCGCTTTCGGCCGGGTCTGCTCGTCGAAGACCACGGTGAGGACCGCGCCGATCAACGCCATGATCACCGCGGAGGCGAGGCCGAGCACGGCCCGGGCCACGATCAGCTGACCGGTGCTGGTGGCGTAGGCGCAGGCGACCGACGCGGCGCCGAACATCGCGAGCGCGCCGATCAGGAACTTCTTGCGGCCGTACCGGTCGCCGAGCATCCCGGCCGGCAGCAGCGTGGCGGCCAGCACCAGCAGGTACGAGTTGGTGAACCACTGCAGGTCACCGGTGGAGGCGTCGAGGTCGTGGGCGAGCGTGGGCAGCGCGACGCTGAGCACCGTGCCGTCCAGGCCGACCGCGAGGGTGCAGAACGCCAATGCGGCGAGCGCGAGCCAGCGCGCTTTGGTAGTAGCCATGAAATGAATGTAACTGTCAAAATCTAGTTGCTTCCAGTTTCCTCAGTCTCCTCTCAGGTTCTGGCGTGCCTTCCCTACAGTTCTCCCTGACCGTGTGAGGATCTTGGATGGCGCTGTGGGGGTGGGGAGAACCATGAAGAAGGTGCTCAGCTGGGTTCTGCTGTTCTTGCTGGTCTTCTGGATCGGCACGAACCCGGGGCCGGCCGCCGACGTGGCCCGGGGCATCGGCGACGGGGTCTCCGAGATCTTCACGAACATCGGCACGTTCTTCGTGGACCTGGCCAACGGCTGAACGGCCCGGCCATCCCCGTCGAGTAGTCCATTGACGACTGCTCGTGATCACGCCTACCGTCGTCCGATCAGGATCTCCGCGCTCCGCCGACTCCGGATCGACGCCGATGACAACCGTGCACCAGCGTGAGGCCCACGACGCCCCGCTCTCCATGCCCTCCTACACCTCGGCCGGCACCCGCCTCAGCAACACCACGCGCTATCTCTGCACCGCCGCGTTCCTGGTCCCGGGCTTCGCCGACACCGTCGTCGACACGCTGATCGGCGACATGCGCCGGTCGGTGCCGCCGTCGCACGGCTTCGACCTCGACCCGATCGTGCGGCAGTGCTTCCGGGTCCGCCGCCGGCAGGCCGCGCAGCACGCGATCGGCACCGTGCTGCTGCTGGTCGCGGCATATCTGAGCATCGTCACCGTGCTCGGCGTCGCGGCCCTCGGCGCGCTGGTCGCGTTCGCCCGCTCGACGACGCTCCGCGAGCTGCTCGAACGCTTCCGCCTCCCCTCACTGCGCTGGATCCTGGCCTGGGCCCTGGCGCTGTTCGGCGGCTGGGTGGTCTACGGGCTGTGGCAGCTGATCGACGAGGAGGTCCCGTCGGACTACACCGACACCGCGGCCGACGCCGCCGGGAACCACCCGTGGCTGGCCCTGGCCGTCCTGCTCGGCATCGCCGGGATGCTGTACGCGTTCCGCCGCGAGGACTACCGGATCGTCACGGCCGAGTTCGCGCCCGGCGCGGCGCCCCGGCGTCTCCGGCTGCGCGACACCCTGATCGAGGACCGGCTGGCCCTGATCGCGGCCGCCCAGCGGGGCAACGTGGTGGTGCACCACGACAACCCGTTCCTCGGCTGCGGCCGGGTCCGGCAGGGCTGGTCGCTCAGCCTGACCCTGCGGCCGCGCACCCCGGACGGGAACCGCCCGGAGGAGCCGGTGGCGATCGACGCGGTGGCCCTGAACCAGCGGATCAAGAAGGCCATCGAGTCGATGCGGGCCGACTGGCTCGACGAGGGGCAGCGGGTCGCCGGGCTGTCCGTCCGGTCGTACGTGGTGGCCGACGGGGTCCGCGACGAGCACGATCCGGTGCTCGACCCGGTGAGCGGGATGCCGTACACGATGGCCGACGACGCCACCGTGGACGCGATCGTGGCGAACCCGCAGGGCGGCCTGCGGCAGTACCTCCGCGTGGTCATCCCGGTCCGCGGCAAGGCCATCCGGGACCAGCACGACGACGTCATCCTCGGCGCGCAGGCGCTGGGCATCTCGGTCAGCGCGTTCGTGCACGTGGCGGTCGAGGGCGGGATGCTCTACGCCGAGTTCATCGGCACCGTGCTGCCGCCGCTGCGCCCGGAGTGCCTGCTCGCCGACAGCCTGCGCCCGGAGAAGGCCGCCTCGTACGCCCTCGGCAGCACCCTGCGCACCGCGATCGTGGACGTGGTCGCCGGCCCGCTGCGCCTGGCACAGGCCGCCGACCGGGCGATCCGGTTGCGCCTGGCGATGAGCCGGTCGGTCGCCGCGTCGACCGAGTTCCGCACCCACGACTACGGCGCCCGGGTCAGCGTCCGCGACCTGGCATCCGACCGGGTGCCGCAGAGCTATCTGCAGAAGCTCGACGGGGTCAAGTACGTGAAGCTGGTCGACCGGATCGTCGGCGAGGCGATCATCGACTTCCTGGTGGAGGCGGGTGTCGACCCGCTCGAGTTCCGCCAGGCGGTCAACCAGATCACCATGAACAACAGCAGCCTGGTCCAGGTCGGCACGGTCCTGGGCGGGCAGAACAACTTCGGCGGCTCCGGCAACGTCTTCACCAGCAGCGGAGGATCGGCCCATGCCTGACGCGAACAACTTCCGGATCGGCAGCATCAGCGGCGGCCAGAACAATCTGGGCGGCGACGGCAACGTCTTCAACCAGCAGAACAACGGTCTCGACGCGGCGCAGGTGGGCGCGCTGCTCGGCCGGGTCCGGGCGAACCTGGCCGACTTCGCCGACCCGGAGGCGGCCGCGCGGACGCTGACCGAGCTGGAGAAGGCGCGGCCGGCCGAGCTGGCCCAGCCCGGCCGGATCCGCAGCATGCTCGACGACCTGGTCCGCTATGCCGCGCCGGGCACCGAGGCACTCGCCGCACTGACCGCGCTGGTCACCGCCCTCAACGGGTGAGCGGCCGACCCGGCCGCCCGGCGTCCGCGCGACCGCTCGGCCGCTCGGCCGCTCGGCGGCCGAAAGCCCGGCGGCCCAAAGCCCGGCGCTAGATCCCGTCCCGCTCCCGCGCCGGCAGGCCGAGACCCACGGCGACCGGATTCCACAGGCTCAGGAATTGTTTTTTCGCGGCGCCGGCGGATGTCGACTCGGCATCCCCGGCGATGCGATGAGCCTCAGCCTTCGCCGTTTTCCGGCAGCCGTTCCCCTGCCTTTCCTGCGCCCATTTCACATAATGCCGGTCGGCGGCCAGCGAATGCGAGAACGCCGTGTCCAGCGTGCTGCGGATCTGTTCACCGTTCGTCAGCGCGGACAGGTCGAGACCGTTCAGCGCGGCCCGCTCGGCGCCGCGCTCCGTGCCGACCTCCTGCAACCGCTCGATCGCTCCGGCCAGGTCGCCGCACGAGAAGACCACGTCGTTCGCCTCGACCAGCTTGAGCCGGCTCTGCCCGCTCTGGTCGAGCAGCTGATCCACGGCCGCGCCCTGCACCGCGGGGTCCACGGTGGGCGACGGGGACGGCGACGAGATCTCCGAGGGCGGCAGGCTCGCCGGCGGTTCGGCAAAAGTGCTGCTGGCGACGGGTCCGGGATCGACGGCCTGCTTCTCGTCGCGGTGCAGCGCCAGCGCGACTCCCCCGGCCGCACCGGCCAGCGCCAGCACCGCGACCCCGATCAGCACCGGACGGGTCAGCGGCCGCGACGGCGCGGGCGGCGGGCCGGGCACGACGACCCGGGTCGCGTCCCGGTCGTAGCCGTAGTCGTAGTCGTCATCGTCGTCGTCGCGCGGCGCGGGGGCCGGCGCCGGGCGGGGGCGCGGCACCGCCACCGGCTGCGGCGCGGAAATGACGGTGGCGCCGGAATCGCGCAGCGGGTGCTCACAATTGTCGCAGTATTCCAGCGACGGATCGTTGTCCAGACCGCAGGCTTCGCACCTCATTCACCGAGGATAGCGACATCGATCGTGATCATAAACAGAAAAGCGGCCCCGGAAGAGATCCAGGGCCGCTTTCACCATTTTTCAGACGATCAGACGGTACGAGCCAGCCGGTCGGCGAGCAGCTTCGCGAACCGGGCCGGGTCCTCCAGGTCGCCACCCTCGGCGAGCAGGGCCGTGCCGTAGAGCAGCTCGGCCGTCTCCGGCAGCGCCGGGTCCTCGGCGCCGCGCTCGTGCGCCGACCGCAGCCCGGCGACCAGCGCGTGGTTCGGGTTGAGCTCGAGGATCCGCTTCACCCGCGGGCCGTCCTGACCCATCGCCCGGTACATCTTCTCCAGTGCCGGGGTGATGTCGTCGGAGTCGCTCACCAGGCAGGCCGCCGAGGTGGTCAGCCGGTGCGACAGGCGCACCTCCTTGACCTGCTCGTCCAGCTTCTCCTTGAGGAAGCCGAGCAGCGGCGCGAAGTCACCCTCGGGCTCCTTCTCCTCCGCGTCGTCCTTCTTCAGGTCGACCGAGCCGCGGGCGATCGAGCGCAGCTTCTTGCCGTCGAAGTCCGGCACCGCGTCGACCCAGATCTCGTCGACCGGGTCGGTGAGGATCAGCACCTCGTAGCCCTGCGCCTGGAACGCCTCCATGTGCGGGGAGTTCACCACCTGGGACCGGGACTCGCCGGTCAGGTAGTAGATCTCCTCCTGGTCCTCCTTCATCCGCTCCACGTAGGCGGCGAGGGTGGTCGGCTCGTCCTGGGCGGTGGTGCCGAAGGACGCGATCTCCAGGATCGGCTTGTGGTTGTCCGGGTCGTTGAGCAGGCCCTCCTTGACGGCCCGGCCGAACTCCCGCCAGAACGTCGCGTACTTCTCCGGGTTGCTGCTCATCAGGTCCTTGATGGTGGACAGGACCTTCTTGATCAGCCGGCGCCGGATCATCTGGATGTGCCGGTCCTGCTGCAGGATCTCCCGGGAGATGTTCAGCGACAGGTCGGCGGCGTCCACCACGCCCTTGACGAACCGCAGGTAGTCCGGGATCAGCTCCTTGCTGTCGTCCATGATGAAGACGCGCTTGACGTAGAGCTGCAGCCCGCGGCGGGCGTCCCGCTGGAACAGGTCGTGCGGCGCCCGGGACGGGATGAAGAGCAGGGCCTCGTACTCGAACGTGCCCTCCGCCTTCATGTTGATGATCTCGAGCGGCTCGGACCAGTCGTGGCTGATGTGCTTGTAGAACTCGTGGTACTCCTCGTCGGTGACCTCGCTGCGCGGGCGCGCCCAGAGCGCCTTCATCGAGTTCAGCGCCTCGTCCCCCATCCGGATGGGGAAGGAGATGAAGTCCGAGTACCGCTTGACGATCTCCTTGATCCGCCACTCGTCGGCGTAGTCGTAGAGCGCGTCCTCCTCGTCCTTCGGCCGCAGTTGCAGCGTGACCGTGGTGCCGACCGGCGCGTCCGGCTCGTCCTCGATCGTGTAGGTGCCCTCGCCCGCCGACTCCCAGCGCGTGCCGTGCCCCTCGGTCCCGGCCTTGTGGGTCACCAGGGTGACCTTGTCGGCGACCATGAACGTCGAGTAGAAGCCGACACCGAACTGACCGATCAGCTCCGCGTCGCCCTTCGCCTCGTTCGCTTCCTTGAGCTTGGCCAGCAGATCCGCGGTCCCGGACTTGGCGATCGTCCCGATCAGCGCCACGACCTCCTCGCGGGTCATGCCGATGCCGTTGTCCCGGACGATCAGCGTCCGCGCCTCGGTGTCCGCCTCGATCTGGATGTGCAGATCGGAGGTGTCCGCCTCCAGGCCGTCCTGCAGCTTGGCCAGGCGCAGCTTGTCCAGCGCGTCGGACGCGTTCGAGATCAGCTCGCGCAGGAAGATGTCCTTGTTCGAGTAGATCGAGTGGACCATCAGCTGCAACAACTGGCGCGCCTCGGCCTGGAACTCCAACGTCTCCATCGTCACCCGTTTCCGTCCTTGTCCGGCGTTACAGGCCGATGGTATGACGCCACGATCCGCCGCCGGTCACCACCACGGCCCAAGGCGTTTTTTAAAAATCAAAGACCCTTTTCCGGTACGACGTGAAGGCGCCGGAAGTCCCGCCGCCGGGCCAGCCGCAGGACGAGCGCCGCCGGGTGACCGAAAGCGGCCAGTCCGGCGCTGGGCGGGACCGGCTCGACCCGGCCGATCGGGTAGGTGACGCCCCGGTGCAGCACGGTGCAGCCCCCGGCCGCGAGCGTGTTGCGCAGCCACGCGACGTCGGGGCCGTAGGTCAGCTCGGCGAGGAAGTCCGGCCCCACCCGCACCAGCAGCATCGGCGTCTCGTACTGGGCGCCGGTCCGGCGGCCGGTGTGCCGGACCAGGGAGAGCGGGCCCCAGCCGCGGCGCACCACCGCCACCGCGACCGGGTTGACCGTTGCCTTCAACAGCCGGAACCAGCCCCGCCTGATCGTGGAACCCGCCGTCATGGCACTCATCCCACCACGGGGTTTCCGGGGTGACCGCGCCCACCCACGGACATCGCCCCGGAGGGCTTCGCGTCATGGACGCGCCAGCGGCCAGCGAAGCCCGCAGGGGTCCCGGCGGGAGCGACGATCCGGCGGACGCACGACATCATGAATTTGATCTTGCTTTTTCCTCCTCGGACACCGCCGGCGTCTTCCGTCCGGTGCCGTTGAACAGCAGGTTCAGCAGGAAGACGACGATCACCGTTGTGGTGATGCTGCTGCCGAAGATGATCTGCAGTTCGTCGGGCATCTTCTCGTAGAAGTTCGGCGCGACCACCGGGATCATGCCGACGCCCAGCGAGACCGCGATGATCAGCAAGTTCTGGGTGCCGTCGAACTCGACGCGGCGCAGGCTGCGGATTCCGACCGCGGTGACGGTGGCGAACATGACCAGGGCGGCGGCGCCGATCACCGGGCCGGGCACCGCCGCGATGATCTCGCCGAGCTTGGGGATCAGGCCGAGCGCGACCAGGATGACGCCGGCCGCGGTGACCACGAAGCGGCTGCGCACCCGGGTCACCTGCACCAATCCGACGTTCTGGGCGAACGCCGTGTCCAGGAACGAGTTGAAGACACCGGCCAGCACACCGGAGAGGCCGTCGGCGGCGAGCCCGCGGGCGATGTCATTCTCGGTCGGCGGCTTCTCGACCGCCTCGCCGACAGCGATCATGTCGGCGGTCGACTCCACGAAGATCACCAGCATCACGATGCACATCGAGACGATCGCGGCGGCCTGGAACTCGGGGGCGCCGAAGTAGAACGGCCGGGCCAGCCCGAACCAGTCCGCGTCGCCGACCCCGGAGAAGTCGACAAGGCCCATGAAGGACGCCGCGACGATGCCCGCGACCAGGCCGATCAGCACCGAGAGCGACGCGAGGAACCCGGTGGTGAAGCGGTTGAGCAGGATGATCAGCAAGACGATCGCGCCGGCCAGCGCGAGGTGGCTGAGCGAGCCGTAGCCCGGCGCGTCCTCGTTGTTGCCGGCGATGAGACCGGCTCCCGCGTCGATCAGCGACAGCCCGATGATGGTGATCACCGTGCCGGTGACCAGCGGCGGGAACAGGTGGATGACCTTCGCGAACGGCTTGGCGATCAGCAACCCGAAGACGCCGGAGACCAGGATCGCGCCGTAGACGGCGGGCATACCGTACTTCGCGCCGATCAGGATCATCGGGTTCAGCGCGGTGAAGGTGGCGCCGGCGACCACCGGCAGGCGCACTCCGAAGATCTTCCAGATCCCGAAGCTCTGCACCACGGTGATCACACCGGCCACGAACAGATCCGCATTGACCAGGATCGCGATGGTGCTGCCGTCGAGCTTGAGCGCGCCGCCGACGATCAGCGGTACGGCGACGCAGCCGGCGTACATGACGAGCACGTGCTGCAGCCCGAGCACGGCGAGCCGGCCGAACGGGAGCATCTGGTCGACCGGGTGCTTCTCGACCTCTGTGGACATGCGAAACCCTTCCAGCTGGAAGAAACGTTTCGCGGATTCTCGGCATCGATTGTTTTCAGCAGAGGTCGGCGCGTTGCGGCCCGGTGAATTATTGGTATACCAGTAGCCCGGCAAGCCCTGGGCGGCCCTTACCTCAGCCCGGAGCGGCCCTGACCTCAGCCCTGGGCGGCCCCGGCCCGGCTCAGCAGCCCGGTCCGGCGGCCACGCCCTTGACGATCCGGTAGCGGGAGATGTCGCCCTTCACGTATGGCCGGAGCTGGGCGACCGATGTCGGGTCGGTGCCGTTCACGGCGATGAACCCGACGATCGCGGTGTCCACCGTCCGGCACGTGGCGCGGTCCGCCACGATCCTCGCCTGAGCCTCCAGCTTCTGCGGATTTAACGCAGAGTAAGAAGCGCCGGAAATACCCAGCGTCACTGCACATACCGTTGCCATCTCAATCAAACGCACGTCAGCAGGCTAATGATCATCACACCGGGTAGCCAACGGCCCGTTCGGCCACGATCGCCGGTACGGACAGCAACGCAGCGCGCCGGTGTGCCAATCCGGAGGAATGAATACTCGTGAGGGTTTACGCAACACCTGCCGGTTTTATACCGTGATTACTCGCAGCAACGGTTTGATAGCGCTGGAGGATCCCATGCGTCGTGCCGCTGTCGTTCTCGCCCTCGTCGTCGCCGGTCTGTGGATCGCGTCGCCGGCCCAGGCGTTCGCCCACAACAACGTCCACAACACCTACCTGCACGCCGTGCTCGACGGTCTGACCCTGCTGGTCGCGTCGGCCCCGGTGTGGACCGCGATGCTGTGGAGCGGCGGCCGCAAGTGGCTGCTGGCGGCACTGATCGCGGTGGTGCAGATCCCGGTCGCGGTGATCGGCTTCGTGCCGATCGTGAACCCGTACCTGCACTTGACGCTCTTCGTCCTGGCGATCGCCCTGACCGCGCTCTCCCTGCGCCTCGTCCGCAACCAGGCGCGGGCCGTAGCCCCCGCCCACCGGTAGCCGGCCGGCGCGCTCACCGCGAGGCGCGGCATCCACCCCGCCTCGCGGCCGCCTGGCGGCACACACCGCCCGCCGCCAGGCACGGCACCCGCCGCTCCGCACCGCCAGCGCCGCCGGCGGCGGCATCAGTCGCTCCGCCGCCAGGGGTGTCAGTGGCTCCGCTGCCGCCGGGGGCGTCAGTCGCTCCGCCGCTGGCGGCGGTGTCAGTGGTGGAGGGCGCGGATCCAGTTGCCGGTGGAGGCCCGGACGGCCAGGCCGACCACGGCCGGGCCCTCTCTGATCAGCTCGACCTGCGGGCAGCCCGCGACGGCCGGGTGCCAGCCACCCGCCCGGTCCCGGACGGCGTTGTGCCGGCAGTGCTCCTCGTCGACATATCCCCAGGCGAGCAGCAGTTCCTGGTCGCCGAGCGAGTACCGGCCGACGCTCGCGACCCGGTCACCCTCCGGGCGGCGGAAGAACTCGGCCCGGAGCCCCGGTACCGTCATCCCTTCGAAGGACGCGTCGTCCTCGGTCCGATGCGGCACAAATTCCGACAATTCGGGTAGATCCACTAGCGCAGTCAAACACAGCCGGTGGCCTGAGCTGGGGAAGGCGGCGCTTCCGGACCCGGATCGCCGATCGGCCCGGCTGACGCGAAACCAACTCACCTTGATCTCGTCATCCGTTGTGATCCGGTTTTAACCTGACTGTCGGTGAGCGCCGCCACAATGGGCCTCGTGGTGACCGAGACGATGATGCCGGTCAACGGCATCCAGGTGTGCCTGGAGACCTTCGGCGAACGTACCGAGCCTCCTCTCCTGCTTCTCGCCGGAGAGGCCAGCTCGATGGACTGGTGGGACGACGAGTTCTGCCGCCGGCTGGCCGCCGGCGGCCGGTTCGTCATCCGGTACGACCATCGCGACACCGGCCGCTCCACCGCGTTCCCAGCCGGGACCACGTACTCGGGTGTGGACCTGATGAACGACGCACTCGGCGTGCTGGACGCGCTCGGTGTGCCGGCCGCCCATCTGGTCGGCCTGTCGCTCGGCGGCGCGCTGGCCCAGCGGATCGCGGTCGAGCATCCGCACCGGGTGCTCACCCTGACCCTGATCGCCACCAGCGCGGGTCTGGGCCCGGACGCCATGCCGGTGCTGGCCGGGGTCGGCGCCGTCGCGGTCCGCACCGTGCCCGCCACCGAGGTCCGGGTCCGCACCGCCACCGACGAGGTCGACTGGTCGAACCGCCGGTCCGCGGTCGCCGGGATCATCGCCGAGGTCCGCGCCCGTGGTGGCCCGTTCACCCCGGACGAGCCGCAGCTGCGCCGGCTCGCCGAGCGGGTCTACGACCGCTCGGCCGACCTGGCCGCCGCCCGCCTCAACCACCGCTGTGCCGGTTACGGCCCCCCGGTCCGCGACCGGCTCGCCGCCATCGACGTGCCGACGCTGATCCTGCACGGCACGCTCGACCAGCGGTTCCCGTCCGAGCATCCGCGCGAGCTGGCCCGGGTCATCCCCGGTTCCCGGCTGGTCTGGCTGGAGGGCGTCGGCCACGAGGTCCCGCCCCGCGCCGTCTGGGCCCAGGTCCTCACCGAAATCCTCGGCGAACCCGCCGAACCCTTGTCCCCCGCCCCCTGAC
>NZ_LLZH01000041.1:0-15951 GCF_001509495.1 Actinoplanes awajinensis subsp. mycoplanecinus
GGCCCCCCCCCCCCCCCGATCCAGCCCCCCCAACCCTGCCCCCTCCCCCCCCCCCGCCGCTGACAGCCCCACCCCGCGGTCCATCTCGCAACTTCACACGCTCACCCGTCGCGACCGTTCCGCGGGCCTTTTCGGCACGGAGCGCACCACAACTTCACACGCTCACCCGTCGCAGCCGTTGTGTGGGGACTTTGGGTGCGCTGCGCACCACAACTTCACACGCTCACCTGTGACGGCGGTTGTGTGGGGACTTTGGGTGCGCTGCGCACCACAACTTCACACGCTCGCTTGTGACGGTGGTTGTGTGGGGACTTTGGGTGCGGAGCGCGCCGTAACTTCACACGCTTGCTTGTGACGGTGGTTGTGTGGGGACTTTGGGTGCGGAGCGCGCCGTAACTTCACACGCTTGCTTGGGGTGGCTGGTGGGTCAGGGGCGGGCGTTGAGGTAGGTGAGGACGGCGAGGACTCGGCGGTTGGTGTCGTCGGTCGGTGGGAGGCCGAGTTTGGCCAGGATGTTGCCGATGTGCTTGCCGACCGCGGGGTCGCTGACGAAGAGGGCGCCGGCGATCGCCGAGTTCGACCGGCCCTCGGCGATCAGGCCGAGCACCGTGCGCTCCCGCGGGGACAGCCCGGCCAGCGGATCCCGGGGCCGGTGCAGGAGCCGCCGGACCACCTCCGGGTCGAGGACCGTGCCGCCGGCCAGCACCGTTCGCAGCGCCGCGACGAAGTCCTCGATGTCGGCGACCCGGTCCTTGAGCAGGTAGCCGACGCCGTCGCCGGTGGCGATCAGGTCGGTGGCGTATTCGTCCTGCACGTATTGGCTCAGCACTACCACCGGCAGGCCGGGCCGCTCCCGGCGCAACTGGACCGCGGCTCGCAGGCCCTCGTCGCGGAACCCGGGCGGCATCTTGATGTCGGTGATCACCAGGTCGGGCTGGTGCGTGCCGACCGACACCATCAGGTGCTCGGCGTCGCCGACCGCGTCCACCACCCGGAAACCGAACCGGCCCAGCACCCCGATCAGCCCCTCACGCAGCAACACCCCGTCCTCGGCGAGAACGACACGCGCACCGCCCGCGCCCGGTCCGCCCGCGCCCGGTCCGCCCGCGCCCGGGCCGCCCGTGAGCGGAGCGCCCGGGCCGCCCGTGAGCGGAGCGCCCGGTCCGCCCGCGCCCGGGCTGCCTGCTTCTGTGTTGGTCGGCGGCTGTGGGCTGGGTGGGGTGGTCATCGGGGGCATGGGAGCTCGACTCGCAGCAGCGTCGGGCCGCCGACCGGGCTGGCCAGCAGCAAGCGGCCGCCGGCGGCGGCCACCCGGTCGGCGAGGCCGGTCAGGCCGCTGCCGGTGGACGGGTCGGCGCCACCTCGTCCGTTGTCCTCGATCTCCAGCTCGACCCGGGTGCCGTCGCCGGTCACCCGGACCCCCGCCCGGGTGGCGCGGGCGTGCTTGGCGACGTTCGTCAGCGCCTCGGCGGCCACGAAATATGCCGTGGTCTCGATGCTCTCCGGCGGCCGCGCGGCGATCCGGGCGTCGACCGTGACCGGGACCGGTGAGCTCGCGGCCAGCTCGCGCAGCGCGGCCGGCAACCCGAGATCGGTGAGCACCTGCGGGCGGATCCCGTGCACCAGGTCGCGCAGCACCACCATCAGCTCCTTGGCCTGGCTGTGCGCCAGCCCGAGCGGCGCCGAGGCGGGCGAGTCGTCCGGCAGGTCCAGCCGGGCCATGCCGAGGTGCAGGGTGAGGCTGGTGAGCCGGTGCTGGGCGCCGTCGTGCAGGTCGCGTTCGATCCGGCGGCGCTCGGCGTCGAACGCGTCGGCCAGCCGGGCCCGGGACTGGGCCACCTCGCCGAGCTGGTCGCGCAGCGGGTCGCCGGCACCGAGCAGCCGGCGCAGCAGCACGGCGTGCCCGGCGGCGAGCGCGCCGGCCAGGTAGAGCCAGGCCGGCGCGAGCAGCACCCCGAGCAGGCAGAGCGGGATGCTCGCCAGGCCGCCGTGCACCTCATACGTCCCGAACTGCCAGGTGCCGAGGCCGAACGGGCTCGCCACCATCAGCGCCTCGGCGAACAGCGCCAGGAACGCGCCGAACAGGATCGGCGGCGCGAGCAGGGCCAGCAGCAGCGTGTAGAGCACCGCCCGCCAGGTGGCCTCGTCGCGGAACCGGGCGGCGAGGTCGAGCAAGCGGTTGCCGACGCGCAGCGGGCGCGGGTCGACCAGCCGGAGCCGGCGGCGCTCCAGGGCGGCGACCGGCAGCGCGACCAGGGGCGCGCCGCCGAGCAGCAGCCCGGTCGCGATCACGGTCAGGACGACGACGGCCGGGTCGGGCAGCTCCCCGTGGTAGATCTGGCGGCCGGCCACCAGGAACGGGAGCAGCACCAGCCAGAGGCCGAAGGCGAGCGGCGCACTGACGATCGCGGTGCCGGCCAGGAAGGCCGAGGATCGCCAGGGCCAGGGACTGATCAGGTAGTGGCGGTCGCGAAGGGCGGCGCTCAGGCTCGAGGTGGACACGAATTCACCGTAGGCAACCGCGGGCGCCCAGCCCATCCCGCTACCACCCGGCCCGGGGTATACCTAGGCATACCCCGGAGGTCACCAGCGGCGGGCTCGCCGGTCGCGCCAGGGACGGCCGTCCGGGTCGTAGATCAGGCGGTACGCCGGGGTGGCCCAGACCCGCTGGAACCACGGAAGGCTCTCGGTCTCGTGCGGGATCAACCGGCCCGGCGGGCGAGGGCCACGGCGGCCGGCGTCGCGCCAGTCGCGGAGGCGCTCGGCGGTCGCGGTCATCGTTCGTACGAAAGAAGTCGGATCCAGCAGGTCATCGGCCTGGTCGGACGAGCGGTCCAGATGCTCGAGCGCCAGCGCGAGCCGTAGTTCGCGAGGGAAACGCCGGGCCCCGTCGCCGAGCCCGGCCGGGTCGTGCGGCGCGCGCGGATCGCGGGTGTCGTCGAGGATCGCGTTGGACAGCTCGCTGTCGTGGGTCCACGAACGACGGTTGAAGTTGTCGCTGCCCACGCTGCACCACACGTCGTCGATCACACAGACCTTGGCGTGCACGTAGATCGGGGTGCCCGCGTGGTTCTCCAGGTCGAACACGTGCACCCGGTCGGGTGCGGCGTTCTTGCACAGGTTGATGGCCTGTTCCCGGCCGACCTGGTTGGGCGGCAGCGCGAACCGGCCGTCCACGTCCGGGTGGCGCGGCACCACCGCGATCAGGTGCAGGTCAGGGTTGGTCCGCAGCGCGTCGGCGAACAGCTCGGCCACCTCGGAGGACCAGAGGTACTGGTCCTCCAGGTAGATCAGCCGGCGGGCCCGCTTGATCGCCTTGGTGTAGCCGCGGGCCACGGTCTGCTCGCCGAGCGGGGCGAACGTGTATTTCGGGCGCATCGCCGGATAGGTTCGCAGCACCTGCACGGTCATCGGGCCGCAGACCGGCGGGTCGGGCGGCTGCTCCGGCAACCGGTCGGCGTGCAGGTCGGCGTGCCGCAGCGTGTCCATCAGCGTGGAGATCGGGCCGTGCTGATCGAGCGGCGCCGGATCGCACCAGCGTTCCCGGAACGTCAGGTCCAGCGCGCCGACCACCGGCCCGCGCAGCTCCAGCTGCAGGTCGTGCCAGGGCGGGGTGGGCCCGTACGCCTTCGCCATCCGCACCGCCTGCGGATCGCCGTGGTGATCCGCGTCGTCCCGGCGGCTGTGGCACAGGTCGATGCCGCCGGCGAACGCCACGTCCAGCTCGGGCCGGCCCGGGTGCCGCAGCACGACCAGCTTCTGGTGGTGCGAGCCGCCGCGCCGGACCCGCTGGTCGAGCAGCACCTCACCGCCGGCCTCGGCGATCTTGTCGCTGAGGTTGCGGTTCTCCTCCTCGCTGTACGCGAGCTTGTCCAGATGGGACCGCCACAGCAGGCCCTTGACGATCACGCCCCGGCGGGCGGCCGCCGCGAACAGCTCGGCGATCGTGGTCGGATCGTCGTCGCGCAGCCGCTCGTCCGGGTCGCCCCGCCAGTCGGTGAACAGCAGGTGGTCACCGGACTTCAGCTTCTCCACCTCGGTCATCAACCGGGCGAAATACGTTTTTCCGTGAATGAGCGGCTCGGCGGTGTTTCCCGCGCACCACGTGGGTATGTCGGTGTGCGGGTTGCCGCGTTCGGCGGCGGTGAGCAGCCAGTCCTCCGTTGGCACAGGCAATCCTCTGAGGTCGACGACGCCCTCACCGTATGCCCCCCGAGCGCCCCGCGCACGTCTACGCGATCACCCCCGATCGTCGCGTCCCCTTCAGCGGAGGAACACCAGCATGAGCAGCGAGCCGATGACCAGCACCGTCGTCCCCGAGAACCCGCAGGCCGCCGAGACCGGCCTGCTCATCGCGGTGTTGATGTTGGTGTTGCTGGGCACCACGGCGATCCTGCTGATGTCCTAGGAGCGTTGCGTCACAGCACCCACTCGTCGGCGCGGATGATGTCGATGGTGCCCTTCGGGCCGGTGCCGGTGACCGTGATGCCGTCGCCGCCGATCACCACGTCGGTGTGCACGCCGGAGTTGTTCAGGCCGAGCGCCTCGCGGTCGGCTCCGCTCATCGCCATCCCGCCCGGCACCGCGAACGGGAAGCTCTGCCCCCACGCCACGTGACAGCCGGCGTTCTCGTCGAAGAGCGTGTTGTGGAAGACGATCCCGGCCTTGGCGATCCGGCTGTCCCGGTCGACCAGGGACACCTCGCCCAGGTAGCGCGCGCCCTCGTCGGTGGCCAGCTGCGCCTCGACGAGGTCGGCGCCCTGGTCGGCGGAGACCTCGGTGATCCGGCCGCCGGCGAAGGTCAGCCGCAGCCCGGTGACCATCCCGGCCGGCAGCACCAGGGGCTTGGTCAGCCGCAGCACGCCGTCCGCGCGGTTGCGGTCCGGGCTGGTGAACACCTCCTCGGTGGGGATGTTCGGCATGTACGCGATGCCGGCGCCGTCGACCATCCCGCCGCCGGTCCAGATGCAGCCGGGGATCAGCCCGACGGTCAGGTCGGTGCCCTCGCCGTGGTACCGGATCTCGGTCAGCTCGAGCGCCTCCAGCGCGGCCCCGCGTGCGGCGAGCGTCGCGGCCCGTTCCTGCCAGGCCCGGGCCGGGTCGGCCTCGTCCAGGCGCATCGCGGTGCCGACGGCGTTCCAGAGCCGCTCCACGTCGGGTTCGCCGAAGATCTGGGTGGCCCAGCCCGGGTTCGGCGCGCCGACGATGGTCCAGCGCAGTTTGCCCATCACGGCGTCGCGGTGGGCGAGGACCTCCTCCATCCGCTTCGCGGCGGCCTTCTGCGGGTCGGCGCCGTCGAGCACGTGCGGGTCGGCGTCACCGACCAGGGCGATCCAGGCGGCGCCCTGCTCGGCCCACTCGCGGGTGCGCTGCACTGCCCAGGGCCGGCTGGCCTGCAGGTCCTCGAGGCTCGCGTGGTCGACCGCGGAGCGGCGCATCGGGCCGTCGCTGCTGATCGGCTCGACCCAGGACGCGCCGGCCGCGTAGGCCGCCTCGACCACGGCGCGGGCGATCTCCAGGTGGGCGGAGTCGAAGTTCAGGACCACGCCCTGCCCGGGCTGGACGTTGATCCCGGCACGGACGACGACATCGGCGAAGCGCTTGATCCAATCCATGCCGAAAAGTCTAGGCCTCGCGGGATCGCCGGACGGCCCGTCAACCGTGGTTGACACTGGCGTGGTGTCAACGTAGGTTGACACCCATGACCGAGGCTACCGACCTCGCCGCCGCCGCGGGCAGCGCCGACCCCCGGGTCGGGCTCCGTGCGGTGGTGGCGCTGCGCCGCCTGCTGGAGGGCTTGGAACACCTGCAGGTGGCCAACGCCCGACGCAAGGGCTGGTCCTGGCAGGAGATCGCCGACGCGCTCGACGTGACCCGCCAGGGCGTACACAAGAAGCACGCGCACCTGATGCCGATGAACGACCCGCGGGAGGGCTGAGATGTTCGAACGATTCACCCAGAGCGCGCGCGCAGTGGTGATCGACGCCCAGGTGCAATCACGGGACCTGGGCCATCCGGTGATCGGAACCGAGCACGTGCTGCTCGCGCTGCTCACCGCAGAGAGTGGCGCGGCCGACGTGCTGCGGGCGGCCGGCGTCGACCGGGCCACCGTCCGGGACGCCGTCGTCGCGCACACCGGCGACCGCAGTGACGAGGCGGCCGCGGTGGCCGACCGGGACGCCGAGGACGCTGCCGCGCTCAGAGCGATCGGTATCGACCCGGCGGCGGTCCGGGCCGCGATCGAGGAGAACTTCGGGGCCGGCGCGCTGAACCTGCCCCGGCCCGCACCGAAGAAGCGGGGGATCTTCGGGAAGTTCTACGCCTCCTCCGGGCACCTGCCGTTCTCCCGGCGGAACAAGAAGGTGCTGGAGCTGGCACTGCGCGAGGCGCTTCGGCTGGGCCACAAGTTCATCGCGCCGGAGCACCTGATGCTCGGGATGATCCGCGAGGGCGAGGGCCTGGCGATGCTGGTCCTGACGGAGCGCGAGGTGGACGTCGAGCGGCTGCGCGCCGATCTGGTGCGCTCGCTGGAGACCCGGGTCAGCTGAGCTTCAGGCGCATGCCCGGCTGCTGGGTGCGCCGGAAGCCGAGGGACTCGTAGAGCGCCTCGCCGTCGGGCGAGGCGCGCAGGTCGACGGCGCGCACCCCGCGCTCCCGGAACCAGCCGAGCAGGGCGGTCGTGCATCCCCGGGAGAATCCGCGGCGCCGCATGTCCGGGTCGGTGACGACGTTGTAGACGTAACCGACCCGGCCGTCCGGGTTCGACGGGTTGCCGAGGCGCTGCTCGATGCCGCCGAGCGCGCAGGCGGCCAGGCCGGCGCCGCCGGGACGGTCGACGACGAACGCCGCGAGGGTCGCCTCGGCGCGGCCGAGCTGTCCGGTCAGGGCGGCCAGGGCCGGGGCGCGCCAGTCGTCGTTCCAGCCCGGGTCGTCGAAGGTGTGCAGCAGCACGGCGCGGAGGCGGACGATCTCGGCGGCGTCGGCGGGGGAGCCCGGGCGGATCAGCACGGTCCGAGGCTAGCGGACCGCCACATCCCAGCGGTCGCGCCGGGGCCGGGACGGACCGCCTGCCTCGCGGTGCTCCCACCCGGGACTGTGCCCAGGTCGTACCATATGGGGTCAGTCGGTGTGCGGCAGACGGACTGCCGGGATGGTGCCCAACCGCCCCTTCTGGAAATCTTCGAAAGCCTGCTTGAGCTCGGCCTGCGTGTTCATCACGAACGGTCCGTACTGCGCGACCGGCTCGCGGATCGGGCGGCCACCCATGATGAAGAGGTCCAGCTCGGTCTTCGCCTCGACGCGGATCGCGTCGCCGGGGCCGTAGGTGGCCAGCTGTCCGAGAGTGATCGGTCGCAGGTCGGGGCCGACGAAGCCGTCGCCGGAGAGCGCGTAGACCAGCGCGTTGTAGTCGGGCTGCCACGGCAGGTCGAGCCGGGAGCCGGGCTGCATGGTGACGTGCGCCAGGTTGATCGGGGTGAACGTGGAGCCCGGGCCGGACTGCCCGGCGATCTCGCCGGCGATCACCCGGATCAGCGCGCCGCCGTCCGGAGTGGTCAGCAGCGCGGACTGCTTGCCGCGGATGTCCTGGTACTTCGGGTCGATCATCTTGGCCGCGCGCGGCAGGTTGACCCAGAGCTGCAGGCCGTGGAACAGGCCGCCGCTGGTCACCAGATGCTCCGGCGGGGCCTCGATGTGCAGGATGCCGGCGCCGGCGGTCATCCACTGGGTGTCGCTGTTGGTGATCGAGCCGCCGCCACCCAGCGAGTCCTGGTGGTCCATGATGCCGTCGATCATGTAGGTGACGGTCTCGAAACCGCGGTGCGGGTGCCACGGCGTGCCCTTCGGCTCGCCCGGCGCGTAGTCGATCTCGCCCATCTGGTCCAGGTGGATGAACGGGTCGAGCTCGCTGACCGGCACCCCGGCGAACGCGCGGCGGACCGGGAAACCCTCGCCCTCGAAGCCCTTGGGCGCGGTGGTCAGCCGGCGGATCGGCCGGTAGTCGGTCGTGACCGGGTCGAGCTTCGGCAGGCGGGGCAGGACCAGGACGTCGTCGACGGTGATAGCAGGCATTTCGAGCCCTCCAGACTTCGGTGAGGTCAGCGTAGCTCTTTCAAAACTGAAATACCAGGGTTTAGCTTAAAAACTGAAGAAGATCGCGGCACGGGCCGCCGGCCTCGCGGATCTTGCGGAGGTGCCGGCCTCAGGCCTTGCGGATTTTGGCGAAGGCACGGCCGATCGCGGCCAGCTCCTCGTCGTCCAGGTGGTCGATGAAGCTGCGCCGGACGGTCTCCAGGTGTGCCGGAGCGGCGTCGCGCAGCGCCGCCAGACCCCGCTCGGTGATCAGGGCCTCCTGGCCGCGCCCGTCGTCGGCACAACTCTGCTTCTCCACGAGTCCGCGTTTGACCATCGAGGTGATCTGGTAGGTGATCCGGCTCGGCGAGAGCACCAGCCGGTTGGCCAGCTCACCCATCCGGATCCGGCGGTCCGGCGCCTCGGTGAGCGCGACCAGCACGTGGTAGTCGTTCATGCTCAGGCCTGTCGCCGCCCGCAGCTCGTCCTCGAGCCGGGTGTGCAGCGCCCACGAGCTCTCGACATACGTCTGCCAGTGCTTCAACTGGGTCCCACTGAGCGGTTCGGCCATGGTTCGAACCTTACTCCTTAAAATCTTAAGAACAAAGATATGGTACGACCTGGGCAGGGTTCCGTGGTGGACAACGCACGGCAGGCGGTCCGCCCGGACCGCGGAGCACCGCCGGGCTGGAGTGGTCCGGCACCGTTCGAGATGATGGGATCGTTTGTGCGCAAGCTCGTGTACTGCATCGCGACCACCCTGGACGGCTTCATCGCCGGGCCGGACGGCGCCGACCCGACCGGCCCCGGCGGGTTCTGGCCGCTCCCGGAGGACTACCTGGGACACCTGATCGCGGAGTACCCGGAGACGTTGCCCGGCCCGGCCCGGCAGGCGCTCGGCATCACCGGGGAGGGCAGCCGGTTCGACACGGCTCTCGAGGGGCGTCACTCGTACGGTGTCGGGCTGGCGGCCGGGGTCACCGACGCCTACCCGCACCTGCGGCACCTGGTCTTCTCCCGGACGCTGACGGCGAGCCCGGACCCGGCGGTCGAGGTGGTCTCCGGTGACCCGATCACCCGGGTGCGTGAGCTCAAGCGGGAGGACGGCAAGGACATCTGGATCATCGGGGGTGGCGCGCTCGCCGGGGCACTCCTGCCGGAGATCGACCAGCTCGTGGTCAAACTGGCGCCGCTGACCATCGGCGCCGGGATCCCGCTGTTCGGCCGGGAGGCGGCGTTCCAGCCGCAGGCCTGGGAGCTGACCGACCACACCGTGCTGAAGAGTGGCGCGCTCGTCCTGACCTACCAGCGGGCCGGCTGACCCGTGACAGGCGAAAGGCCGGCCCCGAGGGGTCGGCCTTTCCGCACAGGTGAAGCTGTGTGCCTGATCGGTCACTCGAAGGCGGGCAGCGCCACCATCGAGCTCAGCGAGACGGTCAGCTCGACCGGGTGATGCACCGGAGCGGCCACCGTGAACCGGGCGCCGAACGGGTCCCGCAGCACGGCGAACTCGGTCAGGCCGTCCTCGGTGGGCTCGGCCAGGAGTGCGCCGCCGAGACGCTCGCAGTGGTCCACCGCCGCGGAGATGTCCTCGACCTGGAACGCCGCACGCCACCAGGCGCCACGGTAGCCCGAGGTCAGGCCCGCGATGGCGTCGTGCGCCTGGTTGAGCCACTCGCCGACACCGAAGTCGTGACGCAGCAGCCAGCCGAACGCCGACCCGTAGAACCGCGCCGCCTGGTGCGGGTCGTCAGTGATCAGTTCCGGCCAGGACATCGTGCCCGGTTCGCCGCCCGCTTGCGCCCCCGCAAAGTCGGTCGGCTCCCAGAGCCCGATCAGCGCACCGGCCGGGTCGGCCACGATCGCCCGGCGCCCGCCGTGTGCGTCGGCCGGGTGGCTCACGCAGGTGCCGCCGGCCAGGGCCACCTGCTCCAGGGTGTCCTCGAGGTCGGGCGTGCTGAGATGCGTCAGCCACCCGTCCGGACGGTCCGCCCCGCTGCGGGTCAGCCCCGCCACGGCGCGCCCGTTCAGCTTGAAACGATCACCGGCTGACTCCCAGCCGAACAACTCTCCGTAGAACTGCGCCGCTCGCGCAGGGTCCGCACTCGCCAGTTCCACCCAGTTGGGTGTCAGTGGTGCATAGCCTCTGATCCGCATGTGCCGCTCCATGATGGACGTCCCCAGTTATCTGAGCACTCTACGGCACTGATAACGCTTCGTCACCACCGTACGGTTCATTGTCCGGTTTAGAGCAGTATTAAACTACTTAGCGTGAGCGGCCAAGTGATCCAGGTGATACCGGTCGCGAGAATGCCTCAGATGTGGAAGATCGTTCATATTGGCGGCACGGAAGGTTCGCATCGAGAGTGCGCGTTGTTACTGTCTGTTGAGTAGCATCTCGAACCAGACAGTGGAACCACGCACTGTCGGGTCGGTGCCCCACGTGTCGCTGAGCTCTTCGATCAGGCCCAGGCCGCGGCCGCGGCTGGCCATCGCGTCGGCCCGGGCCCGGATCACACTGCCCCGGGTGCCGGTGTCGGCCACCGAGACCAGCAGGCGCTCCGCATTCAGGTCGATGTGCACCTGCGCCGGGGTGCCGGCGTGCAGCAGCGCGTTCGTGGTCAGCTCGCTGGTGCACAGGATCGCCGCGCCGATCACCGGCTCGGGCACCTGCCACTCGCGCAGCCGGGTGGTCATCCACTGCCGGACCCGGCTCGGCCCGGTCGGCTCCGCCGCCACCTGCATGGTCGCCGACCGGCTCATCGCCAGGGCGTGCTCGACCGCGAGCACCGCCACGTCGTCGTCGGTGGTGCCCTCGACCGCGGCGGTGGCCAGCGAGCACATGTTCCGCGGATCGCCGCTCGCCGAACCGGCGGCGGCCGCCACCAGGGCGTCCAGTCCGGCGTTCAGCGGGCGGTCGCGGCGCTCCACCACGCCGTCGCTGTACATCAGGATGGTGTCGCCCGGCTCCAGGGTCAGCGCGCCGGTCTGCCAGCGGCCGCCCAGCCCCAGCGGCGCACCCGGCGGCACCTTCACCAGCTCGGCGGTGGCCCGCTCGCCGCCCCGCCCGGCGCGGCGCAGCACCGGCGGCGGATGGCCGGCGCTGGACAGGGTGATCGAGCCGTCGGTCGGGTCCAGCACGCCGTAGACCACGGTCACGAAGATCTCCTCGTTCCGGGACTCGGCGCCCAGCGAGGTGACCAGCCGGTCCAGCCCGGCCAGCACGCTCGGCGGGGCCGGATCGGTCAGCGCGAGGGCTCGCAACGCCGCCCGGACCTGGCCCATCACCGCGGCGGCGCGCACGTCGTGCCCGGCCACGTCGCCGAGGACCATCGCCAGCCGGCCGTCGGCGAGCCGGAACGCGTCGTAGAAGTCGCCACCCGCCGCGTTGCCGTCGACACCCACGTCGTAGCGCGCGGCGATGCGGAACGTGTCCAGCTCGGGCAGGTGCTCCGGGAGCATGCTGCGCTGCAGCAGCTGGGCGGTGCCGTGCTGGGCCTCGAACCGGCGGGCCCGCTCGGCCGCCTGCGCGACCAGCTCGGCGGCGGCGCGCAACAGGGCCCGCTCGGCCGGGAGCCAGGCGTGCGCGCGGCGGAAGCCCATGGTCAAGGCACCGCGTACCGAAGGGGTGCGCAGCGGAAGCGCGGCCAGTGAGCGGACGTGCCGCTCGTGCCGGTCCTGTGCGACGGCGCGCAGCGGCTCGCCGTCGGCGACGAAACTCGCCCGCCCGGTCTCCGCGGCCACCGCCAGCGGCGCGTCCGGCCCCGGGTTGACCCGGCGCCAGACCGGCGGCAGGCGCTCGTCGGCCTCGTCCAGCATCTCGCCGCGGATCCGGCGGACGAACCGGTACGACTGGCCGTCGTCGACGGCCAGCGCGCAGTGGTCGAGGTCGAAGGAGGCCATCGCGTAGCCCAGGACCACCCGGGTGACGTCGTCGATGGTGAGCGCGCCGGCCAGCCGGGCGGTCAGCTCGCCGAGGCTCTGCAGCCGGTGGATCACCTGGGTGGTCTCGGCGGCCACGGTCAGCACCCCGGTGATCGTGCCGCGTGAGTCGCGCACCACCGAGTGACCCCGGGTGTAGAACGCCGGGTCCGAGCCGCCCGGACGCAGCGACACCTGGCTCTCCGGCTCCAGCACGGGCTGGCCGGTGCGGAACACCCGGGCGATCACGTCGCCCATCCCGGGCTGGTCCCACGCCTCGCCGAACGCCTCCGCGGCCGGCCGGCCCAGCGCGGCCGGGTGCAGGTCGCCGAGCACCACCGCGTAGGCGTCGTTGTAGATCACCCGGAAGTCGTCGCCGTGCACCAGCATCATCGACACCGGGGACTCGAGCAGGAGATCGACGGCGGCGCGCACCGCGGGATCCCAGCGATCGATGGGCCCCACCGGGGTGCTCGACCAGTCGAGGGCGTGCACCAGAGCAGCGCATCCCCCGGCTGCCGCGGATTGCACGGGCAGCGTGGAGATCGCTGGCGGGTGTGCCGCTCCCGAGCCGACCATGCGGAAAGCCTATCCCGGGTGGGCCGTTTGGACGATGTCGCACCGGCCGACCGTCCGATTCTTGACGGTGTGCCGGACTGATTACCCGCAGGCCGTCACCCTGGGTGACCAACCACTGGGGCCTGCGTGTTTCTTGATCATTTGTGACCGCGGCCGTGATCGAACGGCCGGATGAGGATGCCGGGCTTCCGGTACGGGTTCCGGGTGCGGGCCCGGCCGCACCGGGACAACGGCCGGTGGTGGGGCCGGCTGCGCCATTCGTGGCTTCCGGACCTTCGGATTCGTCGCCTTCTCCGGATTCGTCGCTCGTTTCCGGCAGCTCGGATTTCCCGGATCCCGCTCATGATCTTGATCCGTCGCCTTTTGCCGGTCGGTTGTCGTCCGCCGGGGGCTCGTCTTGTCAGGGGCGGGTGGTAGACCCGGGACCTAAGGTTCGGGAGAGGCGTCGCGAGAGCGGCCGGGCGGAGCGAGGGAGGCCGGATGACCGGCGACGGGTTGAGCCGTGGTGTGAGTGACATGTGGCGGTCCCTGGTGCTGTACCTGCCAGTGGCGCTGGCGTTCGTCGCCGTCCTGCTGGTCGGCTGGCTGCTGGCCCGCCTCGCCCGTACGGTGACGGCGAAAGCCCTGCACCGCGTCGGCCTGGACCGGGCCGTCGGCAGCGGCCCGGCCGGCCGCCTGCTGCGTGGCGCCGACCCGGTCAAGCTCTGCGCCCGCCTGGCCTACTGGGCGGTCCTGCTGATCGCCGTGCAGTTCGCCTTCGGCCTGTGGGGGCCGAACCAGGTGAGCACCCTGCTCAATTCCCTGATCGCCTGGCTGCCCCAGGTCTTCGTGGCGATCCTGATCGTGGTGGTCGCGGTCGCGATGGCCGGTGCCGCGCACGACCTGATCCGGACCGTGCTCGGCGATCTCGGCTACGCGCGGGTGCTCGCCAAGGCGGTCGCCACGGTGATCGTCGCGCTCGGCGTGATCGCCGGTCTGGACCAGGTCGGCATCGCCACCACTGTCACCCGGGCCCTGCTGATCACGGTGCTGGCCACCGTCGCCGGCGTGATCATCGTGGGTGTCGGCGGCGGCCTCATCCGGCCGATGCAGGGCCGCTGGGAGGGCTGGCTGGACCGGGCCGCCGTGGAGTCGGTGGCGATCCGCGAGCAGGCCCGGGCGTATGCCGAGGAGCGCGCCCGCCAGGCCGAGGCCCGCGCCGAGGAGGAACGCCGCGCCGAGGAGGCCCGTCTGGCTCTCGCCGAGGAGGCTCGCAAGGCGGAGGAGGCCCGCCGCGCGGAGGAGGCTCGGCTGGCCGAGGAGGCCCGCAAGGCGGAGGAGGCCCGCCGCGCGGAGGAGGCTCGGCTGGCCGAGGAGGCCCGCAAGGCGGAGGAGGCCCGGGTCGCCGAGGAAGCCCGGCGTGCGGAAGAGGCCCGGCTGGCTGCGGAGGCTCGTCGCGCGGAAGAGGCTCGGCTGGCCGAGGAGGCTCGCGCCGAGAAGGCCCGGGTGGCCGAGGAGGCCCGTCTGGCTCGCGCGGAAGAGGCCCGGGTGGCCGAGGTGGCCCGTCTGGCTCTCGCCGAGGAGGCCCGCAAGGCGGAGGAGGTGCGCCGGGCGGAGGAGGCCCGGCTGGCCGCGGAGGCCCGTCGCGTTGAGGAGGCGCGCCGCGCGGAGGAGTCCCGCCGTGCCGACGAACAGCGACGTCTCGAGATGCAGCGCGCCGCGGAGCAGCGACAGGCCGAGGCGCAACGGTCCGCCGAGGCGCGTCGCGCCGAGATCGACCGGCGGGAGTCCCGCGCCGCCGCGTCCCCGGGGACCGAGCGGGAGCGTCGCTGGGCCCAGCCGGAGGACGAGACCCAGGTGCTGGCGATCCCCGGCGAGGAGGACAGCCTGCACTTCATCCCTGGTTTCGGCCATCCGTTCAGCCACGACGACGAGCCGACCGACCCGGGCCGTCAGCCGCTGATCTCCGACCCGACGGTGCTGACTCCGGGGGTGCGCCCGGCCGGCCCGGATCAGCAGTCCCCGTCCTCCACGACGTCCCCGGCTGGCGCGCAGGACGCGACGGGCACGCTCGACCTGCACGGTGCGACGGCTGGCGCGCAAGATGCGACGGGCACGCTCGATCTGCACGATGCAACGGCCGGTGCGCAGGACGTGACGGGCACGCTTGATCTGCATGATCTGGTGGGCGATTCCGAGACGCGGGATGTGGCTGGCACGGCTGAGGTGCGGGACGGTGCCGGCTCGGCTGGGCAGGGGGAGTCGGCTGACGGATCTGGTCAGCCGGGACCGGTGGGCACGTCTGAGTCGCCTGATTCGGGTGGCGCGGCCGACGACCGGCGGGGATCTGCTTCTTCCGCTGCGAGGGAGAGCGAGCCGGGCGTGAGCGCGGGGTCGGGCGAGGCTGCGGCGGAGACCGGCGCGGAAGAGAAAACGGTGCCCGTTGTCGGTGCGGGCAGCGCCGAGTCCGGCGAGGTGGGCGGGTCGCCGGGTGGCGGTTCGTCCGGCGCCACTGAGGACGAGACGACCACAGTGATCACCAGCGGTTCGGAGGACGGCGAGACGACCGCGATCAGGTCACCCGGCCCGCAGCAGACCGTGGTGATCGACAACGCCGGCGACGGTGAACGCACCCAGATCGTCCCGCTGCCCGAAGCGGAACGCACCCAGGTGCTCCCCACCCCCGCCACCGACGACGACCCCACCGTCCCGACGCGCACTCAGGGCGGCTCTCCCGCACGGAACTCCGGCGAGTAGCCCACCCGAGACCCATGCCGCCTCGCATCCAGCCGAGGCGGCATGGACGACCGCTGCCGGTCTTGCAGTCAGGGCCGCGGTTACATCGCGCCGCAAGGCGCTGCCTCGCGGTCGCTTGCGGGCGCCTGCGGTGATGTTGCTGTTTGCGCTGGTGCTGGCACTGCGGGGGCCCCGGTGGCTGGCCCTGCCCCGCGTTGGTTACTGCGGGGGTTTGCTGGGGGGCGCTGGCGCGCCGCTGGTGTTGCGATGACTTCCCTGCCGTGATCGGCGTCTTGGTATCTCTCGCTGTCGGTGCTGCGCGGCCGGTTCCGCTGAGCGTGTGAAGTTGGGGTCGGATCTGAACCTCAACTTCACACAGCTGGCTGTTGTGGCCGTTGCGTGGGGTTTTTGGGTGCGTATCGCACCGATACTTCACACACTTGGTTGCTCTGCTGCTTCAGCTTGATCTTGGTGAGTTGTGGCTGCTGGGTGGGCGTAGGCGCCGAGAACGACGAACCGCTAGGGCTGGGGCTGACGGCCGGGCGGGGCGAGGGGCCGGGAGGCCGAGGTGCGGTGCGCGGGTCGGCGCCGGGCGGGCTGGGGAGATCGGGGTGCGAGGGCGTGGGCGGGGTGGGAATGCTGCAGGCCGGCACCGAGGTTCGGTGC
>NZ_LLZH01000042.1:0-15667 GCF_001509495.1 Actinoplanes awajinensis subsp. mycoplanecinus
ACTGGACCGGCCACCCCCTCGACCGCACCCGAACCACCCACCTCCAACGCCTCAACTTCACCCTCGCCGCATAACCCCACCGAATAAACCAACAGGGTCCCCGCAGGCTACGAGCCACGTCCCGCGGTGGCCTCGCGCCACACCGCCCCCACTCCCGGCCGCGGCCGCGCCCCAGGCTCACCGGCTGGTGCTCAGGGGTGCCTCACAGCCTGTGAGGCACCCCTGAGCACCAGCCGAGACCGCAACGCGCGCTCCCACCGCGACCACTCCGGACTGCAGCCGCGCGCCCGGTCCCCGGCTGGTGCTCAGGGTTGTCTCACGGCGGTCGAGGCACCCCTGAGCACCAGCCGGGGCCGCGACGCGCGCTGCCACCGCCCGGAGGGTCGGTCAGTCGTGCAGCAGCAGGTCGTGCAGTTCGGCGACGTAGCCGGCCGCGGCGGCCACGTGCGCGCTGTGGCCGAAGGAGCGCGGGCGCGGCAGGGCGATGTCGAGCACCTGGCGGACCCGGCCCGGGCGGGTGCTCAGCACCACCACCCGGTCGGCGAGCAGGACCGCCTCGGCGATCGAGTGGGTGACGAAGACCGTGGTGGCCGGGGCGCTCATGTGCATCGCCTGCAGCTGGGTGGCCAGTTCCTCACGGGTGAGCGCGTCCAACGCGGAGAACGGCTCGTCCATCAGCAGCACCCGGGGCTGCTGGATCAGGGCGCGGCACAGCGCGACCCGCTGCTGCATGCCGCCGGACAGTTCGTACGGATGGCGGTGGTGAAATCCGGTCAGGCCGACCGCGTCGAGCAGTGCAGCGGCCTTGACCCGGTGGTCGGCCCGGGGCAGGCGGCGGATCTCGACCGGCAGCATCACGTTGCCCAGCGCCGTGCGCCACGGCAGCAGCGCGGGCAGCTGGTGCATCAGCACCACGTCGGCGCGGGGCCGGCGCACCGGGGCACCGTCGACGGTGACCGTGCCGCTGGTCGGCGCGAGCAGCCCGGCCATCAGCCGCAGCAGGGTCGACTTGCCGCACCCGGAACGGCCGATCACGGCGACGAACTCGTGCTTGTCGACCCGCAGATCGATGTCGGACAGCGCGGTGACCTCGCCGTCGCGGGTCGGAAAGGTCCGCGACACCCGGTCCAGGCCGATCATCCGGCGATCGCCCGCGACCACGGCACGAGCAGCCGTTCCACCGCCACCACCAGGTAGAACAGCGCGGTGCTGAGCAGCGCGAGCAGCACGATCGCGGCGAACGCGAGCGGGGTGTCGAACGACATGCCGGAGAGCACCACGACCGCGCCGAGCCCGCCGCTCGGGTTGCTGATCTCCGCGACCACCGCGCCGATCACCGCGAGGGAGACCGCGACCTTCAGGCCGGTGAACACCTGCGGCAGCGCCCACGGCAGGCGGATCTTGACGTACGTCTGCCACGCCGAGGCGGACAGTGACCGGCTCAGCTCGCCGAGCTCGGACGGTGTCGAGGTGAGCCCGGCCATCGTCGCCACCACGATCGGGAACACGCAGATCAGCAGCACCAGGACGACCTTGGGGCGCGGGCCGAAGCCGAGCCACACCACCAGCAGCGGGGCGACCGCGACCTTCGGCACCGAGTTCAGCGCGACCAGCACCGGCAGGGCGGCCCGTTCCAGGGTGCGCGAGGCGGTCAGCGTGACCGCGATCAGCAGGCCGAGCAGCACGGCCAGGCCGAACCCGGTGACCGTCTCGAGCAGCGTGGCGCCGGTCTCGCGCAGCAGGTAGCCGGGCTGGGCGCGGAACGCCGCCACCACGTCGGGTGGGGCGGGCAGGAACAGCGGGCGGATGCCGAACACCACGGTGGCGCCCCACCAGAGCCCGATCGCGGCGAGCGCGCCGGCGACCGGCAGCACCGGGCGGGACGCGTTCACCGGCGGCGGCCGGCCACGGCGTAGGTGAAGTGCCCGCGGATGACCAGGCGCGGATCCTCGGCCAGCGCGCTGAGCCGGTCCAGCTCCTCGTCGGTGAACCCGGCGTCACGGAACCCGGCGCGCAACTGGGCGATGTTCGCCGCGATCAGCCGGGCGCCGGCGGTGCCGCCCGGCCAGGACGAGGCCCGGATCTCGGTGTGCACGCCGGTGAGCCCGGCCGCCAGCAGCGCGGCGTGCGCGGTCGCACCCCAGCCGGGGTCGCCGCCGTTGCCCGGCAGCAGCCGGCCGACCAGGGTGTCGTGGTAGCGCTCGACCAGCGCCGCCGTCTGCGGGTCCGGGGCGGCCAGCACCAGGCCGCGGTACGCCGACACCCACTCCTCGATCAGCAGCGTCCCGCCCGGGGCCAGCGCGGCCACCAGCCGGGTCAGCACGTCGGCGCGGCCGGGCAGGTGGGACAGCACCAGCCGGGCGTGGATCAGATCCCACGGCGGCTGCGGCACGTCCTCGGTGGTCAGGTCGTGGCGCAGCACCGCGTAGCCGCCGCTGGTGGACAGGTGGCGCGGGTTGAGGTCGGTGGCCAGCACCGTACCGGCCGCTCCGGTGCGCTCGGCGAGCCAGGCCGCGATGCTGCCGCCGCCGGCGCCGACCTCCAGGCAGCGCCGCCCGGTCAGGTCGCCGAGCGCGGTGAGCCGTTCGACGGTGAACGGGTCGAGCACCGCGGCGAGCAGCCGGTGCCGACCGGCCGCGACCGGGTCGTCGTTGTCGAACGAGTAGCTGGCGCGGGCGGTCATCGGCTCAGCCCGCCGGGGCGAGCGCGAAGTCGACGGCGGTGTCCGGGGTCAGCCCCGGCGGGATCAGGCCGTTCTTCTGCAGGGTGTCGATCTCGGCGGCGACCCGCTGGCGGTCGATGACACCGGAGGTTTTCACGTACGGCGCCATCAGGGTGATCTCCCCGACCGCGGCGGTGATGTCCGCGGCGGGCTGCGCCTTCTTCATGATCTCGGCGGCTTCCTGGGGATGCTCCATGGTGTACGCCAGGCCCTTGAGCGCGGCGTCGCGGAACCGCCGGGCCAGGTCGGGCTGGTCGCGGGTGATGACGAGCGGGGCGATCAGCCCGTTGCCGAACAGCTCCGGCAGGTACGCGCTGTACGGCAGCACCACGGTCTTCGTGCCGCCGGCCGCCTTCTCCAGGCCCTTCGCGCCGATCAGGAACGTGCTCAGCGCGTCCACCCGGTTGCTGGCCAGCAGCGCCGGCAGCTGCGCGGGTGGCGCGTTGACCCACGTCACCTTGGCCTGGTCGACACCGGCGAGTTTCGCGTACGCCGGGAACAGCAGCTGGTTGACCGAGCCGGTAGCCGCGCCCAGTTTCCGGCCCTCCAGGTCCTTCGGCGTGGTGATCCCGGCACCGGCCAGCGAGATGATCGAGACGAGGGTCTGCTGGTGGATCGCGGCGATCGCCCGGACGTCCGGGTACTCCCCCTTGCCGGCCAGGATCCAGGTGCCGGTCAGGTCGAGGTTGGCGAACTGGGCCTGCCCGGCCGCGAGGACTTTCAGGTTCTCGCCGGTGGCCGCGCCGAGCCGGATGGTGACGTCGAGCCCGGCGTCGCGGAAGTAGCCCTTCTCCTGCGCCACCCAGGCGAAGGCGTCCCGGCCGACCGCGCCGAACGCGGTCAGGTAGGTGACCTTGTCACCGGAGGACGAGCCGCCACCGGAGTCGCCGCAGCCGGTGAGCAGCAGGATGATGACCAGGAACGCGGCACAGACACGCCTCATCGGAAAGACTCCCCACCGGGGCCGACGCATTTACCGGCGACGATACCCCGGGGAGTCCACGATGGAACAGGTCTGTCCGGGTTCCGGCAGTCCGCCTCAGCGCAGGCCCTCGCCCTCGGCCACGGCCTGCTGCAGCTGGCCGACGAGCTCGCGCAGGCTCGCGTCCAGGTCGACCTGGTCGGCGGTCTCGGCGACGATCTCGTCGCGGACCGCGTCGACGAACGGCTGCCAGGCGTCACGGGCGTGCCGCGTGGCCTCGTCGACGACCTGCTGGCGCTGCTCGATCGCGGCCCGGTCCTGGCTCTGGCGCGCCTGGCCGGCCCGCCGGTCGTCGACGACCTTCGCCAGGTAGACGGCGAGCGGCAGCACGGCCTCGGCGGTCCCGACGTGCCGGCCCCAGCCCTGCGCCACCGTCACCACCCGGGTCTTGCGGCCGGTGGCCGACACGTCGTTCACCGCCTTCAACGCGCCGATCAGCATGGTCCCGACCTGCTCCAGGTGGCCGGCCACCCCGCCGGTCCCGGCCGGGGCCGCGCCGGGCTCCGGTTCGGCGCGCAGGGTCGCGGCCAGCGACGCGAAGCCGGCCCAGGACGGCCGGGCACGCTCGCGTTCCTTGGCCTTGCGGATCGACTGCCGCAGCCGTTGCAGGCGCACGTCGTGCTTGGTGAACCACTCGTCGAGGGTGCGCTGGATCTCGGCCTGCAGCTCGGCGGCGCCGGCACCGGACGCCCACGAGCGGCGCATCACCTCCTCGATCAGGCCGTCGAGCCCGGCGTGCGCGGCCCGGTCGAGGGTGTCGAGTTCGCTCTGCCAGCCGTCGCGGCGCGCGACCCCGCCCGCGGCGACCTCGGCCTGTGCGGTGTAGTCGGCCAGCTGCCGGCGCAGCTCGGTCACGGTGTCGTCCAGGACCACGCTCCAGTAGCGCTGCCCGGCCGCCTGCCGCCAGCCGGGCAGCGCCGACGGCGACACCGCCGCGACGGCGTCCGCCAGCGCGCCCATGCCGTCCCAACCGCGGAACTCGTCCCAGGTGTCGCGGTCCAGGCCGGTGTCCGGGCCGGCGCTCTGGAACGGGTCCTGCGCCACGACGAAGACCGGCACCCGCTCGTCGAGCGCGAACATCTCCCGCAACTCGCCGACCTTGCGGGCGGCCAGGTCCCGGTACGCCGCGAGGTCGTACTCCGGGTCGGCGCCGGCCTCGTCGAAGCGGGAGATGACGAACCACATCGTCCCGGCCGGCCAGCCCCGCGCGACCAGCTGCTGCAGCAGGTCACGTTCCGCGGTGGCCAGCTGCGGCGTCAGCACCGCGATGCCGACGTCGGTGAGCCCGACCGCCGCCCGGGCCCGGCGCGCGTTGTTCTGCGCCCGCATGTCGGACGCGCCGACCGCGAACCCGGGGGTGTCGCGCACCGTGCACCCGCCGACCTCGGCGTCGTTGACCTCGAACGTCTCGTGGCGCGCGCTGATCGTGAGCCAGCCGGGCACCTCGACGCCCGCGTCGACCAGCAGCCGGCGCAGCAGCGAGCTCTTGCCGGTGTCGTACGACCCGAACAGGGTCAGCACCGGCCGGTCGTGCCGCGCGAACGCGTCCCAGTCGCCGGCGTACCGCCCGGCCAGGGATCCGCCGGGCAGCCGGCCCAGCCAGTCCCGCACCGCCTCGATGTCGACCATGCTCAGGTGTTCCTTCCCGGTGTGCCGATCACGGTGTCCGCGGCGGCGAGCAGCGCGCCGGCCGTCGCGGACCGCGCTGCCGCCGCGTCCATCCGTTCTTTGATCGACGCGGTGCGGTCGAGGTGCCCGTCGAGCAGGGTCTCCAGCTCGGTGATCCGCGCGTCGAGGTAGCCGACCGGGCCCTCGCCCTGCTCCCCGCGCATGATCTGCTCGACGATCCGCGCGGCGGCCTCGTCGATCGCCTCGGCCGCTGCCTGCTGCTCGTGCTGGTGCTTGCCGGCGTTCTTGTGGTCGGTGACCATC
The DNA here is from genome assembly GCF_001509495.1 of Actinoplanes awajinensis subsp. mycoplanecinus. Lineage (NCBI taxonomy): Bacteria > Bacillati > Actinomycetota > Actinomycetes > Micromonosporales > Micromonosporaceae > Actinoplanes > Actinoplanes awajinensis. The sequence continues at coordinate 5,637 of NZ_LLZH01000042.1, forward strand.
GCCGCGACGTCGACGGCGGCCGCCACCGCGGCGAGCACGATCGAGGCCCGGGCCACGGTGGTGCCGCCCTTGACCGCGCCCCACGGTTTGAACTTGTGGCCGAGCTGCTTGCCGATCGCGTAGATCGCCTCACGGTTGCCCAGCGCCTTCGCCAGCGGTGCGGCGGCGCCCGCGACGGTGCCGGCGCCCTCGGTCACCTCCTCGTACCAGGCGGTGCCCCGGGCCTTGAACTCGGCGGCGAACTCCGGCGCCACCTGGAACTCGGCGGCGCGCATCTCGCGCCCGATCGCCGCGATGTGGTCGCTGTGCCACTCCTGCAGCCGCTGGGCCGCGTCGGCGAGATAGCGTTCCAGGTCGGCTTCGAACTGCGGTGCGGTCCACCACGACGCGACCAGGCTCTCCAGCTTCTTGGCGTCCCTGCGGTCGAGTTCGGCGACCGCGGACTTCGTCGTCACCAGGTGGCGGTCGACCATCCGGCGGGCGTCCTCGCGCAGCGACTCCTCGACGACCACGGCGTCGTCGATCGCGGCGCGCAGCGTGGCGATCACCGGTTCGGAGCGGCGCAGCTCCGTGGTGCCGTCGTCCCGTTCCTGGTCCAGGGTGTGCCGGTGCCGTTTGAGGCCGGTGACCGCGGCGTCGAAGGCGGCCGACGCGGCGGCCGCGGCCAGCCGGTCGGCGGACAGCTCGGCCAGGGTGCCGGTCAGCGCGGTGACGCCGTCCCACAGCCGGTGCTCGTCGAAGTCGCCGGGCCCGGCGGTCTCGTCCGCGCCGACCAGGCCGTACGGGTCCCCGGCCAGGCAGTGGATCCGGTCGGTGCCGACGTCGACGCCGCGAGCGGCGAACGCGGCCCGCAACTCGTCGCGTTTGCGGTCCTGCAGGTGCAGGAACGCCTCGGGTGCGGTCAGCGGGTCCACGCCCAGCTCGTCGCACCGGTTGACCAGGAACACCATCCGGGCGCCCTTCGCGGCGACCAGTTCCGAGCCGCGCGACAGCTCCTCCAGGATCGCGGTGTCACCGACCAGCAGGTTGATGTGCACGACGACGAACACCAGCGCGGCCTCGGCGATCGCCGCCAGCGCGGCACTGTCGTGCCCGGCGTGCCCGCTCTGCAGGCCCGGGGTGTCCACCAGCGTGAAGCCGGGGAACGGGTGGTGCTGCGCGGCCGCGGTCGCCGGCGAGGCGCGGATGTCGAACGCGGTGTGCGGCGTGCGGCCGCTGTCCACCACGATCCGGCGCAGCAGCGACGACTTGCCGGAGTTGTAGTCACCGAGCACGGCCAGGGCCGGTGGTGCCGCGCCGACGCGCCGGAAGGTCGCCGCGATGGCGGACAGCTCGGGGTCGCCGTCGGCCGCGGCGTCGAGGCCGGCGCGCCACGCCTGGATGCCGGCGGTGGGCGGCGTGTTCCAGGCCGCGGCGAAGGCATCGGCCAGCCGCCGGTGGTCCTGCTCGCGGCGTGCGGCGTACCGCTCGGGCACGGCGGGGTCGAGCGGCGCCGACGGGTGATCGAGATCGGACTCGAGCCAGTCCTCGCCGAGCAGCGTGCGGGTCACCGCGGCCGGCGACTCACCCATCCGGCGCTGTGCGCGCAGCAGCACGTCGGTCACCGGAGGCGCCGCCGTGATCGCCGCGGTACAGGCTCGCACGCTGCCGATCAGCTGGACGGCGCGGGCACCGTCCGTGCGCAGCGCGATCGCGGCGCGCAGCGACTCGCCGACCGCGGGCGCCAGCGCCGTCCACGCGGCGGCCCGGCTGTGCCGGACCAGGGCCTGCTCGTAGTCGGCGAACGTCTGGTCCACGGCGCGATGGCAGTCCGCGATGGCCTGCGCCTTCGACTTGCCGGCCCGCTCGGCCGCGGTGCGGGTCATCTTCCGGCCGAAGTGCTGCTGGATCTGCCCGGCGATCCCGACTCCCGCGACGGTCGCGCCGATCACCCAGCCCACCGGGTTCCAGAACATGGCCAGCGCGGCCGGCACCGCCAGGGCGCCCACGCCCACCGCGATGCCGGCGCCCCGCACCACGTCACCGGCCACGCCGGCGCCCTCCTCGCCGAGGATGGTCGCCGCGTGCGAGACCGCCGGTCCGTTGTCCAGGCTCCGGTGCTCGACCGCGACGGCCAGCTCCCGCTGCAGGAACGCCCGGCGATCCGCCCAGACGGCCTGCGCCGCGGCCGCGAGGGCCTCCTGATCGAAAACGGCCTCGGCGAACGCCGCCTCGTCGATCGTGGTCTGGTCGTCGAACGCGGTGCGGATCAGGTCGTCCGCGGCGGCCTTCGCCTGCCGCCGGCACTTCGCCAGGTGCGAGGCGGCCAGGTGCCGGACGAACCGGTCCAGCGCCCCGCTGACCGGCGACGTGTACGGCCGCCCGCGCGCCCGCTCGGACACGCTCACCAGCTCCGCGCCGGCCGCCTCGTCGCCGGCGTCGGCATCCGGATAGCCGAGCATGGCGAACAGCGATTCGGCCTGGCGTTCGGCGGCGTCCGCGTCCTGCGCGATCGCGGCCGCGAGGTCCTCGAGCTCGCCGGCCCCACGATGGCAGCGGGCCCGCAGGTCCTCGCGCAGCGCGGCCAGCCGCAGTTCGGCGCCGCCCTCGGCGATCGCGGTGGCGATCAGGCGCTCCAGGGCCGGGAAGTTCGACCAGCGGTCGAGGTAGTCGATCCCGAACTGGTCGCGTTCGTGCTGGAAGTCCTGCTCGGCCGGCCCGTGGAACGGGGTGGCGGCCCGGGCGAACAGCGCCCGCCGGCTGTGGAGCGCGACGATCGGGGTGTCCGGCAACCCGATCTGCACGAGCTGGGTGCGGATGTTGTCGGTGTGCTGGCGCACCGACGCGGACAGGTTCGCGCGCCGCGCCACCGGCACCTTCGCCGGATGCCGCCAGCGCGGGTTGCGCACGTTGAGCACCGCCACGGCCGGCTTGCCGTGGCTGCGGATCCACGCGGCGATCTTCGCGAACTCCATCTCCTGCTGCGACTGGTTGTCGAAGCACAGCAGCACGATGTCGGCGATCTCGACGGCCTCGCGCGCCTTGGCCTCGAGGTCGTCACGGCTCTCGGTACGGCCCCAGCCGTTGATCCCGGGGGTGTCGAACAGCCGGCAGTCGCGCCACGCGACCGGGCGCACCTCGGTGGTCCAGTCGCTGACGCCCGGCGACACGTACTCGCCGTCGAGGCGGCCGAACGCCGACAGCAGGGTGCTCTTGCCGACGCCGGTACGCCCGAAGAACGCGATGTTGAACGACCCGAGCGACTCCCGCTCCCGGTCGAGGTGCCGGCGCAGCTGCGCCGGGAACGCGCGGGTGAACGCGTCGAGCCGGGTGCCCGCGCCGGCCGGCGACGGCACGAACGCACCGGCCAGCTCGGCGGTGACGGCCTCCAGGACGGTCAGTTCCGCACGTCCCTGCTCGACCGCCGTGTGCACGGCCTGCTCGAGCGACACCACCTCTGTCGTCACGAGCACATGTCTACACGATGGCGGCGGCCGCCTTGCGGGCCTGTTTCGTCGTGTACATCGCGGCGTCCGCGTCGCGCAGCAGCACGTCCGCGTCGCACTCGCCGGGCGCCGCGGTGCCCACCCCGACGCTGCCGCCGACCCGCACCCGCAGCGGCCCGTCCGGCATGTCCAGCACGAACGGCTCGTCGAGCACCTCGCGGACCCGGTCGGCGACCGCCTGCGCGTCACCGCCCTCGCAGAGCACCACGAACTCGTCCCCGCCGAGGCGCGCGCACGTGCCGGCGTCACCCACCGCGCCGAGCAGCCGCCCGGCCACCTGGGTCAGCAGCAGGTCACCGGCCTCGTGCCCGTGCGTGTCGTTGACCGACTTGAACCCGTCCAGGTCGGCGAAGAGCACGCTCAGCGCGCGGCCACCGCTGCGGCGGCGGTGCACCGCGGTGGTCAGCCGCTGCAGGAACAGCGACCGGTTCGGCAGCCCGGTCAGCGCGTCGGTCTCGGCCTGCTCGCGCATCTGCTGGAACAGCAGCGCCTTCTCCAGCGCCAGCCCGCCGACCTCGGCCAGGTGCTCCAGGAACGTGCGGCCCAGGGTCCCGGCCGCCGGCGCTCCGGCGATCACCAGCGTGCCGAAGCTGCCCGCGTCACCGCCGAGGCCCAGCACCAGCCGGTCCAGGTAGACGGTGGTGCCGGCCCGCCCGACCGGCGTGCCACCCTGATGGACCGCGGCGCCGGTGACCGGCACGTGCGTCACCACCGCTTCGGCGAGCCGCTGCGCGGCCTCACCGACATCCTCGATCCGGGCCAGGTCCGCGGTCACCTCATGCAGCTGCTGGCTGCGGCGCAACTGCTCCTGGGTACGACGATGAAGGCGCCCGTTGTCCACCGCGAGCGAGATCCGGCTGACCACCGCGGCCAGTTCTTGCAGGTCGGCGTTGTCGAAAGCGATGTCGGCGCGACGGGCCAGCAGCAGGTGACCGGGGCTCTCGTCGCGCACCGTGAGCAGCCCGCAGGTCAGGTGCCGCGGCTGGTAGGCCGCGAGCCACCCGGGCACCTCGAAGTCGGCCACCGGCCCGGCCACCACCGGCGACTCGGTGCTGGGCAGCCGGGCGCCGCGCACCGGGGTGCGGTTCGCGTCCGGGGTGTCACCGAGCCCCCACGAGGCGACCAGGCGCCCGTCGCCGTTGAACACGGCCGCGATGTCCGCGCCGAACAGCTCGGCGACCTCGCACACCGCGCGGTCGAACACCTCGGCCACCTCGACGACCTGCCCCAGCGCGTTCACCAGCTGGGACAGCCGGGTGGCGCGGGCCAATGCCCGTACCGAAGCGACTCTCTCCTCGACCAGCGCGGCCCGCAAGCGGACCAGCTCACCGGAAAGTTCCTCGGCCGGGGCGGCCGGAATCGTGTGCATCGTCGTCTCCGTCATCGGTCTCAGAGGGCCAGGGTGACCACTGTCGCGTTGTGGAATCCGGTCGAGCCGGTGACCCGGGCGAACTCGCCGTAGGTGAAGAAGCCCGCGATCGGCGCCCCGCCCGTGCCGGCCTGCACCGCGACCGCCTCGGCCTCGATGTGCTCGCCGAGCGGATGCACCCGGCCCGCGCAGCTGAACACCAGCGCGCCGCGCGCCGGGCGGCCGAGCTGCGCGGCGGCGTCGGCACCGCTGCGCGCGGCCGCGTCGAGCAGATCACCGTGGTCACCGGCCATCACCTGCACCACCGACTGCTCGGTGACGTGCCCGAACATGGCCAGCCCGCCGTCCGGGGTGCGGTCGAGGATGTGCCGGCCGGCGAACCGGCCCAGCGCGTCGGCCAGGCCCAGCGGGTGACCCAGCGCGGCGCGGGCGAACGGCCGGTCCCACAGGCCCTCGCGCACCCCGGGCGGCAGGTCGGTGCCGCGCTGCGACAGGTACATCTCGACGGCGGGCCGCCCGTCCAGCTCGTGGATGATGTTGCGCTTGGCCCGGGTGACGATCATCGGGTCGCCGATCGCGTGCCAGCCGTGCTCGACGCCGATGCCGAGCGGCCGCGGTGAGTTGATCCAGACCGCGATCAGGCCGTTGGTGGCGACCCGGCCCTCGGCGTACTGGAAGGTCTGTGTCATCGAGAGGTTCTCGGCGGCCGCCCCGCCGATGATCGGGACGGTCGCGCCGGCCACCGTGTAGGCGCCGCGGACCACGGCCCGCTGGTCCCCGGCGAACCCGTCGGAGAGCATCAGCAGCACCGGGTGCCCGGCGTCCGGACCGGCCCGGTCGCGGGCCACGGCGGTGACCGCCTGCGCGGCGCCGAGCACGTCCCGGCCGATCTCGTCGTGCAGCGCGATCCCGAAGCTCAGCCCGCCGGCCGGCAGGTGCACGGCGACCGCGCCCCGCTGCAGGTTCGCGGTCGAGGTGAAGCTGCGGAACGAGGTGCAGCCGACGACCTGCGCGTCCCCGGCGGCCCGCTGGGCGGCGGCGAAGAACTGGTGCGGGTCGTAGTCGATCGTCGGGAAGACCAGGACCAGGTCGGCGGCGGTGGGTGTGCGGCCGCCGAGGGCTTCCTGGACACATGCCGTAGCGGCCTCGGCGTCGGCGGCCTGGCTGCTGCCGTGCCCGAGCTGGTCGCTGCCGTGCATGTCCGCCCTGCCTCCCGATTCGTGGTCCGCTTCTCCCTGTCGGCGCTTCTCCCTATCGGCGGGGAAGCGGCTCTCCTTATCGGCGGGAAGCGACGGAATCGACCGAAGCGGGCACAGTGCCTTTGCGTCCTAGGAGGCTGGGTCAGAAGGATCGCAGTACCGTGGCGGGCATGAGCGCACCCGAGCCGGACAGCGACGACCGCGGGGGCCGGCCCGTCGGGCGGCGGATCGTGCTCGGCGTGCTCGCGCTCGGCGCCGCCGGGGTCGCCCTCGGCGCGCGGGTGCAGGACGCCACCGACGGGGCGCTGGCCACCGTCGCCGCCAACGACCCGACCGGGCTGACCGGGCTGCTGCCCGGTGGCGGCGGGTTCCGCTTCTACTCGGTGGCCGACGCCATCCCGCACCGCTCCCCCGGCGACTACCGGCTCACCGTGGACGGGCTGGTCGAGCGGCCCGCGACGTACACCCTGGACCAGCTGGCCCGGATGCCGCGCACCCGCCTGGTCCGCGACGTGCAGTGCGTGACCGGCTGGCGGGTGCCGCAGACCGCGTTCACCGGCGTGCTGCTCTCCGACCTGCTGGCCGCGGCCGGAGTCCGCCCGGGCGCCACCGCGCTGCGCTTCACCTGCTTCGACGGGGTCTACACCGAGAGCCTGACCCTGGAGCAGGCCCTCCGGCCCGACATGCTCGTCGCCGACCGGATGCGCGACGCGGCGATCACCGACGCGCACGGCGGCCCGGTCCGGCTCTACGCCGCGCCGATGTATTTCTACAAGTCGGCGAAATGGCTGTCCGGCATCACGGTCACCGACCGCGTCACGCCCGGGTACTGGGAGGAACGCGGCTACGACATCGACGGCTGGGTCGGCAGCTCGAACGGGCGTGGTGACGATCCCACCTGATGACGCGCCGCTGCGCCGGTTCACCCCCGCCGAACGCTGGATCCACCGCGGCACCGCCGCCCTGCTGGGCACCACCATGATCACCGCCGCGTTCCTGTACCTGCCCGGGCTCGGCGAGATCATCGGCCGGCGCGCCCTGCTGGTCACCGTGCACGAGTGGTCCGGGATCCTGGCCCTGATCCCGGTGCTCGCCGGGCTGGTGTCGCGCGCCTTCCGCGCCGACCTGGCCCGGCTGAACCGCTTCGGCCCGCACGACCGTGGCTGGTTGCGGGCGACCCTGCGCCGGCTGCCGCGGCCCGCGGGCAAATTCAACACCGGACAGAAGATGTACGCGTCGCTGGCCGCCGGCGCCGTGCTCGTGATGACCGGCACCGGGCTGATCCTGTGGTTCCCGCACCTGACACCGCTGGTCACCCGGATCGGGGCGACGTTCGTGCACGACTGGGGCGCGTTGCTGCTGGGCGCGCTGGTGGCCGGGCACATCTGGATCGCCTCCAACGACCCGGAGGCGCGGGCCGGGCTGCGCACCGGGTTCGTGTCCCGCTCCTGGGCCCGGCGCCATCACGCACTGTGGGAGCGCGAGGACCACGACTCCGGAAACTCAGGGCGCTTCCCGGACCAGCTCCTCTAGGGCGTCGGCCAGGTCGGCGACCGCGCGGCGGCCGTCGAGTTCGGTGCCGGCACCGCGTCGCAGCAGCGGTTCGACGGTCCGGACGTACTCGGCGATCTCGGCGCGCTGTTCGGGTGTGCGCCCATAAGGGTTCGCCCGGTCGGCGACCCGCTGCAGCAGGACCGGCAGCGGTGCACTGAGCAGGACCACGTGGTGGAAACGGTGGTAGAAGCGGCCCTGGTTCGGCACCGCCCCGGCCACGACCAGGTCGGCGTGGGCGGCCAGCAACGCCGCCATGCGCGGCTCGTCCCACGTCCCGTCGGCCAGGGTCCAGCCGTCGTAGTCGGTGTCGACGGCGGAGCGTCCCCGCCGGCGCATCTCGTCGAGCAGCGTGCTCTTGCCCGCCCCCGACATCCCCGTCACCAGGACTCGTGCCACGCGCCCACACTAAGGCAGGGCGCCGTCCCACGTTTCGCTCCGGCCCCACGGGGCATCGAGCATGATCGTGGAGTCGCAGAAGGTGATAGCGGGCCGGTACCGGCTGCGGGAGCAGCTGGGCCGCGGTGGCATGTCGGTGGTGTGGCGCGCCGACGACGAAGTGCTCGGCCGCGAGGTGGCCGTCAAGGTCCTGTCGCCGGCGCTGGCCTCCGACCCGCTGCTGCGGCGCCAGATCCACGACGAGGCCCGCACCGCCGCGCGGCTGCACCATCCCGCTGTCGTCGCGGTGCACGACTACGGCGAGTTCCTCGACGCGGGGCAGCTTTCCTCGTACGTCGTGATGGAGCTCGTCGACGGGCGCACCCTCGCCGACATGCTCACCGCCGGCAGCCTGCCGTGGAAGGTCGCCGTGCTGGTCGGCGCGCAGGTGGCCGCGGCCCTGTCCGCGGCGCACGCGGCCGGCATCGTGCACCGCGACGTCAAACCCGCGAACGTCATGGTCACCAGCGTCGGGGTGAAGCTCGTCGACTTCGGCATCTCGGCCATCGTCGGCGCGGTAGACGGCCAGCAGGGCCGGATCCTCGGCACGCCCGCCTACCTGTCCCCGGAACGCATCCGCGGCGCCCCGGTCCGCCCGGCCACCGACGTCTACGCCCTCGGCCTGCTGCTCTACCTGGCCCTGTGCGGCCGGATGCCGTGGGACGCCTCGACGGTCACCCAGATGGTGCGCGCCCACGTGTACGCCCGCCCGGCGCCGCTGCCGGCCATCCCCGGCCTGCCCGCGCCGGTCGTCCAGCTGGTGACGCGCTGCCTGGCCAAGGAGCCCGCGGACCGGCCGTCGGCGATCGAGGTCGCCGAGCGGCTCGGCGAGATCGCCGGTCTGCCGTCGAGCCGGGTGATGCGCAGCGCGGTGGCCGCGCCGACGCTGAACCTGACCGGCCCGGCCGTTCGCCGCCCCCGGCGGGGACTGCTGGTCGCCGCGGCGGCCGCGGTGCTGATGTCCGGCGGCGGCCTCTGGTGGAACCTGGCCACCCCGGCCGACACCCTGGCCGCCACCGGCTCCGCGACGTCGTGCCCGGCGACCTGCCCCGGCAGCGCCGGCGTCAGCGCGACACCGGCCACCACGGCACCGAGCACGGCGCCGACCACGTCGCCAACGGTGAAGGCGGTCACGGTCCGGGCCACCGCCACGGCGCGCCCGGACAGCCGTCCACGCCGGACGACCGGGACCGGCACACCGGCGCGCCGCCCGGCACTGAACCCGCCGAAGCCGAAGGCCGCCCCGGTCACCGCCCCACACCCGAAGAAGCCGAAGAAAGCGAAGAAGCCGAAATCCGGGCACGGCCGCCGGTGACCCCTCAGGCCCTGAGCAATGTCAGGGTCCGGGAACCGCCGGCCGAGCGGAAGCGCCCCCGTCCTGAACTGCGCGTCGGCGGCTCCGGTTGTCCCGCGCACCCAGGGTGGTAGCGGCGGCTCAGAAAATCTGTGCCGAACCTACTAGACTTTCTTGGCAGGACCGATTAACGTTTCTCTCGTTGACAGCAAAGATCGTTGAAGACGCAGACGTAGCAGGCCGAGCGTCAAGCAGGGCTCGGAGTGTTCGTGGCTCGCTCGGCACCGCAAGGGAGTTCGCACTCCAGCAGGACAAGACCTTGACGTAACTCCAGGTCAGGGCGATGCAGGTAAGGCCGATGCACGTTCGGGGCTTTGCCTGACGCAGGAATGAACTGCTGTACGTGCGCGGGGCCATGAAGTTTGCGTGGGGTTCCGACACCAGCAGTACAGAAAATGGAAGCAGAGGAAAGGGAGGGTTGAACACCGTTGGATCGCCCGCCGTCAGGACGCAGTGCCGGTTCTGGGGTGGACACCGCAGTCTCCATCGAACGTGAGGTGGTCTCCGGTCACGCTTATGCGATCCTCGCACTCCAAGCCGCTGAAGTTCGCGGCCGGTGCGGATACGACAAGCCGACGAACCTGTTGGTAGATGGTGTAGTAAACCCGTAACCCTGGGCCCCGGCGCTTCTGCGC
>NZ_LLZH01000043.1:0-15219 GCF_001509495.1 Actinoplanes awajinensis subsp. mycoplanecinus
GCTGGCCGATGAGTACCGGCGGAACCGGACCACGGGCGGGTTCATCCTGATCGACGAGTCGACCAACCGTACGGTCGCCGCCGGAATGATCATCGAAGCGTCCTGAGACGCCGTCAGGCGACGGTCCGGCGTGGCCGGACCGTCGCCCAGACCACCTTGCCCTCCGGGGTCGGCACGGCGCCCCACAGCTCGGCGGTCTCGTGCACGGCCCGCAGCCCGCGCCCGCGCTCGTCCAGCGGATGCCCCTGACGCGGGCGGGGCGGGCGGAGCAGGTGCGGCATCCGCGGTGAGCCGTCGCCGACCGACAGGTGCAGGCCGGTGCCACGCCAGGCGACCACCACCCGGATCTCGGTGCCGGCGTGCTCGACCGCGTTCGTCACCAGCTCGGACATCACCAACCGGCTGGGATGCAGCAGATGCGCCAGGCCCCAGGCCAGGCAGGCGTCGCTGACCAGGTTGCGGGCCGTGCTCGGCGCGTCGGTGTCCGGCCGCAGGACGGCGATCATCCGCTCGACGCCCGGCAGCCGCCCGGCCACCGCGACCCGGGCCTGCCGCACCTTCGCGAAGACCGGCAGGAACCGGCTGCCCGCGCCCAGGCCCTGCATCCGGTCGGCCAGCGGCAGATCCGGTGGCACGCACAGGGCCAGATGCACCGGCGGCCGCAGCTCGGCGGCGACCGTCCGGGCGACGGTCCAGGTGGGCGCGCTCTCGCTGCGCGGGTCGAGCAACCGGCTGAGGTCGACGATCAGCGCGTCCGGGTGGTCGGTGAAACACCGGCGCAGCGAGACCGACGTGGTCCGGCGCAGCCGCTCGTCCCAGGGGCCGCGCACGGTGAGCAGGGAGACGGCGGTGTCCGCGCCGATGTCGACGCGGACGGAGACACCGGGCTCGGTGTCGTCGTGAAGATACGGTGTGCTGACCGCCATGCCGACACCATAACCGCGGGCCCACCCGCCCGGCCCGGGTCTCGCTCCTGCGGGTGATCGGGCGAAAGGGCAGGTGGGTGACGACCGAACGGGTCACTCGCGGCTCGGCGGGCGAGGTGCCCGCCGAGCGTCACGAGGCGGTCAGATCTTGCCCGCGCCCGGGCCGGCGACCGCTACCCAGCTGGTCGGGGCGGTGAAGCCGTGCTCGGTGTAGGCGGCGGCGACCGCGTCGGCGGTCACCTCGGCCCGGTCCGCGTCGATCAGGGCGAGCACGCAGCCACCGAAACCGCCGCCGGTCATCCGGGCACCGTGTGCGCCGGCCGCCAGCGCCGCCCGCACGGCCACGTCCACCTGCGCCACGGTGATCTCGAAGTCGTCGCGCATCGAGTCGTGCGAGGCGGTCAGCAGCGGGCCGATCTCCCGGACCTTGCCCGCGCGCAGCAGCGCCACGGTGTCCAGCACCCGCTGGTTCTCGGTGACGATGTGCCGGGTGCGCTTGCGCAGCACGTCGTCGCCGAGCCGGTCCAGAGCGGACGGCAGCTCGTCGACGCCGACGTCGCGCAGGGCCGGCACGCCGAGGATCGCGGCGGACTCCTCGCAGCTCTTGCGGCGGGCGCCGTACTCGCCGTCGACGTGCTGGTGCGGCGCGTTGCTGTTGATCACCAGGATGGCCAGGCCGGCGGCGGCCAGGTCGAACGGGATCTGCTCGATGGCGTACGACCGGCAGTCCAGGAACAGCGCCCGGCCCGCCTCGCAGCGGATCGAGGCGGACTGGTCGAGGATGCCGGTGGGCGCGCCGACGTAGAGGTTCTCGGCGCGCTGGGCGATCGCCGGGCGCCGCTCCAGCGGCACGTCCAGCCCGCCCAGGTCGATCAGCGCGGTCAGCACCGCCGACTCCAGCGCGGCCGAGGAGGACAGGCCGGAGCCGAGCGGCACCTCGGAGGCGATCGCGATGCGGACGGCGGGCGGCTCGAAGCCGGCGTCGCGCAGCGCCCAGACCACGCCGGCGACGTACGCACCCCAGCCGGTCACCTCACCCGGCTCGGTGACACCGAAGGTCACCGGTTCGGGGGCCAGGGTGGAGCTGACCGACCAGGTGCCGTCCGGGGACGGGCCGACCGCGGCGACGGTGCGCTGCGGCAGGGCGAACGGCAGCACGAAGCCGTCGTTGTAGTCGGTGTGCTCGCCGATCAGGTTGACCCGGCCGGGCGCGGCCCACAGCCCCGCGGGTTCGGTTCCGTACGCCTCGGTGAAGGCCGCAAGGGCCTCGCTCGCCGTGCTCATGCTGCGCCTTTCTTCGGCATGCGCTTCTGGCCCTCGCCTGCGGGGCCGTTGTCCGGTGCGGCGAGGTGCCGCTCGGTGCAGTCGCTCATGCTGCGCCTTTCTTCGGCATGCGCTTCTGGCCCTCGCCTGCGAGGCCGTTGTCCGGTGCGGCGAGGTGCCGCTCGGTGCAGTCGCTCATGCCACGTGCTTGCGGTAGAAGGTCCAGGCGTCACCGATCATGGCCTGCAGGGTGTTCTTCTGCGGCACCCAGCCCAACTCGGTGCGGGCCCGGTCGGACGCCGCGACCAGGGTGGCCGGGTCGCCGTCGCGCCGGGGCGCGGTCTCCACCGGGATCGCCGCGCCGGTCACCTCGCGGGCCGCCTCGACGACCTGCAGGTTGGAGAAGCCGTTCCCGTTGCCCAGGTTGTAGATCTTGTGCTCGCCGGGGGTGGCCGCCTCCAGCGCCAGCAGGTGCGCCCGGGCCAGGTCCTCGACGTGGATGTAGTCCCGCACGCAGGTGCCGTCCACGGTGGGGTAGTCGTCGCCGAACAGCTGCAGCTTGTCCCGCTTGCCGGCGGCCGCCTGCAGGGTGATCGGGATGAGGTGCGTCTCCGGGTCGTGCCGCTCGCCGATCTCGTAGCCGTCGGCGATGTACGCGCCGGCCACGTTGAAGTAGCGCAGCGAGACCGCGGCCAGGTTGTGCGCGAACGTCTCGGAGGTCAGCGCCAGGTCGAAGGTGAGCTTGGTCGACCCGTACGTACTGGTCGGCGCCTTCGCAGCGTTCTCGCTGATCGGCAGCTCGACCGGGTTGCCGTAGACCGCGGCGGTGGACGAGAAGATCACCCGCGGGACACCGGCGGCGCGGATCGCGTCCAGCAGGGCCAGCGACTTCACCACGTTCTCGTGCCAGTACAGCTCGGGCTTGGCCATCGACTCGCCGGCCGCGATCAGCCCGGCGAAGTGCAGCACCGCGTCGAAGCCGGCCCCGGGGGTGAGCACCTGGGCGGCGTCGGCGATGTCGGCCTCGACGAAGGTGGCGTCCGGCGCGACCGACTCGCGGAACCCGGTGCGCAGGTTGTCCAGCACGACGACCTCGTGACCGGCGTCCAGCAACAGCCGGCTGGTCACACTTCCGACGTAACCGGCGCCGCCGGTAACGAGCAATTTCACGAGGTGAACCTCTCTGGCGAAGACGGCGATCCGGATCAGTCCCGAGCGTACGCAGGGGCAGATCTCCGAGTGAGTATCGCCGTCAAGCACTCAAGGGTCAACATCTTCGAACATTATTGAGCATGCGAGCAACGGGACAAAACATCCCCACGTGCCTTCGCTGGTCACATGGCCGGCACCGGGGGTGTTGGTCATACGGGGACGGTCACTGACACAATGGCGTTCATGTCCGACGTTGCCCGCCGTCCGCGAGTGCTCTCCGGCATCCAGCCGACCGCCGATTCCTTCCACCTCGGCAACTACCTGGGCGCGGTGCGCAACTGGGTGGCGATGCAGGAGACCCATGACGCGTTCTACTGCGTCGTCGACCTGCACGCGATCACCATGGGGCACGACCCGGCGGCGCTGCGGTCCCGCACCCGCGTCTCGATCGCGCAGCTGCTCGCGCTGGGGCTGGACCCGGAGCGCTGCACGCTCTTCGTCCAGTCGCACGTCCCCGAGCACGCGCAGCTCGGCTGGGTGCTCAGCTGCATCACCGGGTTCGGCGAGGCCGGCCGGATGGTCCAGTTCAAGGACAAGTCGGCGAAGGCCGGCCAGGACAGCACCAGCGTCGGCCTGTTCACGTACCCGATCCTGCAGGCCGCCGACATCCTGCTCTACCAGGCCGACCAGGTGCCGGTCGGCGAGGACCAGCGGCAGCACCTGGAGCTGACCCGCGACCTGGCACAGCGCTTCAACGGCCGGTTCGGTCAGACCTTCACCATGCCCTCGGCGTACATCGTCAAGGACACCGCGAAGATCACCGACCTGCAGGACCCGACGAGCAAGATGTCCAAGTCGGCCTCCTCGCCGAACGGCATCATCGAGCTGCTGGAAGACCCGGCCCGCTCGGCCAAGAAGATCAAGTCCGCGGTCACCGACACCGGCCGGGAGATCCTCTACGACGAGGTGAACAAGCCCGGCATCAGCAACCTGCTGACCATGTACGCGGCGCTCACCACGCGGACCATAGACGAGCTGCTCGAGCAGTACGACGGCCGCGGCTACGGCGACCTGAAGAAGGACCTGGCCGAGGTGCTCGTCGAGTTCGTCAAGCCGATCCAGGAGAAGACCAAGGCGTACCTGGACGACAAGGCGCAGCTCGACAAGATCCTGGCGATCGGCGCGGAGAAGGCCCGGGCGGTCTCGGCGGCGACCCTCGCCCGGACGTACAAGAACGTGGGGTTCCTCAGCCCCGTCCGCGGAGCCTGACCACCGTGGCCGACCCAGCCCGGACCCGCATCGGCGTGGCCGTCGACATCCCGGAACCGTGGGGCGCCCTGCTGACCCGCCGGCGCGCGGAGGCCGGCGACCCGCAGGCCGCCTACACGCCGGCGCACGTCACGCTGCTCGGTCCCACCGAGGTGGACACCGACGCGCTGCCGGCCGTGGAGAAGCACCTCGAGGCGGTCGCCGCCGCGCAGCCGCCGTTCACCATCCACCTGCGCGGCACCGGGACGTTCCGGCCGATCACCGAGGTGGTGTTCGTGACCCTGGCGATCGGGATCAGCGAGTGTGAGCTGCTCGCCGAGGGGATCACGCGGTCGGCGGACATCCACCGGGACAGCCGGTTCCCGTACCACCCGCACGTCACCGTCGCGCAGGACGTGGCACCGGAGGCGCTGGACGCGGTCTTCGACGACCTGGCCGGGTTCTCGGCCCGGTTCGAGGTGTCGTCGTTCACGCTGTTCTCGCACGGCGGCGAGGGCCCCTGGCAGCCGCGCCGCGACTTCCCGCTGGGCTCCTGACCCGCGCCTGACCGGCCGATGGGTGTGGCGTCCGTTACTGTCGCCCGGTGAACCCAGTCGACCGGGCGTACGACGCGGCCACCGCCCGGATCATGGCGGTGCGATACCGGTCCCGATACTTCGATCATTTCTGCCGGGCGCTGCTGCGGTACGACGGCGTCCAGGGTGGCCGGTTGGCCGCGGCCATCGCGTACTACGGGTTCTTCGCGGTGTTCGCGCTGCTGCTGATCGGCTACTCGATCTTCGGTCTGCTGCTGACCAACAACACCGAGCTCTTCGACCTGGTCCGGGACTTCCTCCGGGACAACCTGCCGTTCCTCGACGTGCAGGCCATCCTGGACAGCAAGAAGACCGTCGGCATCGTCGGCATCCTCGGCCTGACCGTCACCGGGGTCGGCTGGGTCGAGGCGATCCGTTCCTCGCAGCGGCTGATCTGGCAGCTGCGCGAGCAGCCCGGGTACTTCGGCATCCGGCAGGCCGTCGACCTGATGGTGCTGATCGGGATACTGCTGCTGCTGGCGCTCACCCAGGCCGCGGTCTACGGCCTGGAACGCCTGCTCGACTGGCTGGCCGGCAACCACGTCCCGGAGCTGCTCGCGGTGGTCAGCCTGGTCCTCACCCTCGGGGTGAACCTGCTGCTGGCGGCGGCGCTGCTGGCCGCGGTGCCCCGGCTGCGGATGACCGCCCGTCGGATGGCGCCGCCGGTGCTGCAGGTCGGCATCGGACTGATGCTGCTGAACACGGTGGGCAAGACGTTCGTCGGCATCGTCGAGCGCAATCCGGCGTACGGACTGGTCGGCTCGGCCGTCGGCGCACTGGTCTATCTGTACGTCTTCAACCAGCTGTTGCTGTTCGGCGCGGCCTGGGCGGCGACCAGCCCGCACGGCCGGGTGGTGGACCTGTCGGCGGACGACAAGACCGCCCCGGTGGGGCAAAACCTCTGGATCCGGGAGTCCCGCCCGCGATGATGTCCGGATGGGGACCCTCGTCACGCTGCACCTGCCACCCGGCTCGCCGCTGACCGAGCAGCCGTGGGTGATCACCATCGGCTCGCTGGGTGACCGGGAGGACTGGGAGCCGGTGGTCTGCGGGCCGTACGAGCGGGACCACGCGGTGGCGCTGGCCCGCGCGGTGGTCGCCGACGACGACCTGATGGCGGTGGTCGAGCCGATGCTGCCGCTGGACGGCGCGGACGCGATCCGCGCCGAGATCGAGGCGGTCCGGGCGGCGGCCGAGGACGACAGCGAACCCGCTGACGAGCTGCTGGCCGAGCGGTTCGGCGCCGGGCCGCCGCCGGAGACGCCGGAACCCCATGACGTACGCGAGGGCTGGCGCCGGATAGCCGCCCGGCTGGCCGGTTGAGCCCACTGCGATACTCGTCGCCGTGGTGATCACGCGACGGTGGGCAGGGTTCCTGGTGGCGGTCGGCGTGTGGACGTGGGTGATCTGGCCCCGGTTCGGACTGGCGATCTACCGCGACGACAGGGCTTTCGACGGCGGGACCCCGACCGCGTTCCTGTGGGTGCACGCCCTGCTGATCGGTGCCTCGCTCGTGATCGGGACGGTTGTCGGGCTGCTCGGCGTACGCGCATGGCGGGCCGCAGGCCGAAGCGGACCGTGACCCGGCCGCAAATCCGGCGGCGAACCTGGTGGTGGCGCGAAAGATTAAGCCTTCGTTACGGGGCTACCGGGCAATTCCTCTGCGAACCCATCGAAAGCGGCAGGGCAAACCCCTGGTGATTGCGGCGCGATAACGGTGCGCCAACAGTCCGTACCTTTCTCCTGTCCGGCCCGTGGCCCGCAGTTACGCTGCCGACCTGAGCCCACCGGTTGGCGGTGTGCATGGAAAAGGAGAGCGTCTTGCGCCCAGTACGTGGGAAGCGGATCGTGGCGATTCTCGCGGCAGGTGGGCTGACGCTCGCAGCTGCCGCTTGTGGCGACGCGCCGGCCGACACACCGTCCGGTAGCAGCAGCAGCGCGGCCACCACCGCCGCTTACAAGGCCTGCATGGTCACCGACACCGGCGGCATCGACGACAAGTCGTTCAACGCCTCCGCCTGGGCCGGCCTGCAGGCCGCCAAGGCCGAGGTCAGCGGCATCGACCCGAAGTACGTCTCCTCGTCCTCCGAGGCCGACTACGAGCCGGGCCTGCGCAGCTTCGTCACCCAGAAGTGCAACTTCATCCTCGCGGTCGGCGGCCTGATGGGCGACGTCACCAAGAAGGTCTCCGACGAGGCCAAGGACTCGCAGTTCGGGATCGTGGACAGTGGCAGCACCGGTGCGAACGTGTACCCGATGCAGTTCGCCACCCACCAGGCCGCGTTCCTGGCCGGTTACCTCGCCGCGGGCTACTCGAAGTCCGGCACGGTCGGCACCTACGGTGGCATGAAGATCGCCCCGGTCACCATCTTCATGGACGGCTTCGCCGACGGCGTCGCGTACTACAACACCAAGAAGGGCAAGACCGTCAAGGTCGTGGGCTGGGACAAGGCGAAGCAGAACGGCACCTTCGCCGACAGCTTCATCGACCAGAACAAGGGCAAGACGATCACCAACACCCTGGTCTCGCAGGGTGCCGACGTGGTCCTGCCGGTCGCCGGCGGCACCGGCCTGGGCACCGCGCAGGTCGCCAAGGACTCGGCCGGCAAGGTCTCGGTCATCTGGGTCGACCAGGACGGCTGCAAGAGCGCCGCGCAGTACTGCGACGTGTTCCTCTCCACGGTCGTCAAGAACGTCGAGGAGGCCGTCAAGGAGGCCGCGGTGAACGGCGCGAAGGGCACCGCCCTCGCCGCCACCCCCGGTTACCTGGGCACGCTGGAGAACGACGGTGTCGGCCTGGCGCCGTACAACCAGTTCGACAGCAAGGTCGACGCGGGTCTCAAGACCGAGATCGACCAGCTCAAGAAGGACATCATCGCCGGCACCGTGAAGGTCGAGTCGGCGAACGCGCCGAAGTGACCTTGCAGTAGTAGCATTCGGCCGCCGCGCGGCCGCGGGGTTCGACCCGTGGCCGAGCGGCGGCTCGCATTAGACCCAGTCCACCAGGTCCAACACCGAAGTCGGGAGATTCCGCTGAAACTGGAATTGCGCGGCATCACCAAGCGCTTCGGCGACCTGGTGGCCAACGACCACATCGACATCACCGTCGAACCCGGCGAGGTGCACGCCCTGCTGGGCGAGAACGGCGCCGGCAAGTCGACCCTGATGAACCAGCTCTACGGCCTTCTGCAGCCCGACGAGGGCCAGATCGTCGTCAACGACGAACCCAAGGTCTTCCGCAGCCCGCGGGACGCGATCGCGTCCGGCATCGGCATGGTGCACCAGCACTTCATGCTGGTACCGGTCTTCACGGTGGCGGAGAACATCGCGCTCGGCGCGGAGAACGTCCGCGGTGGCCCGCTGGGCTGGCTGGACCGCCGCCGGGCCCGCCGCGAGGTGATCGAGACCTCGAAGCGCTTCGGCCTGCCGGTCGACCCGGACGCCCTGATCGAGGACCTCCCGGTCGGCGCCCAGCAGCGGGTGGAGATCGTCAAGGCGCTGACCCGCGACGTCGACCTGCTGATCCTGGACGAGCCGACCGCGGTGCTCACCCCGCAGGAGACCGACGAGCTGCTCGCGGTGATGCGGTCGCTCACCGAGATGGGCAAGTCGATCGTCTTCATCACCCACAAGCTCAAAGAGGTCAAGAAGATCGCGGACCGGATCACCGTGATCCGTCGCGGTCAGGTGGTCGGCACCGCCAGCCCGGACACCAGCGAGGACGAGCTGGCCGCGCTGATGGTCGGCCGCGCCGTGAGCCTCGAGGTGGACAAGGCCCCGGCCGAGCCGGGCCGCGCCGTCCTGCAGGTCAAGGGCCTGATCGTGGACGACGACCGGGGCATCCGGGCGGTCGACGGGGTGGACCTGGAGGTCCGCGCCGGCGAGGTGCTCGGCATCGCCGGTGTGCAGGGCAACGGGCAGACCGAGCTGGTCGAGGCCGTGATGGGGCTGCGCGAGGTGCGGGCCGGCACGGTCGAGCTGGACAGCGAGAACCTGGCCGGGCTGAGCACCAAGCGGATCCTGCGGTCCGGGGTGGGTTACGTCCCCGAGGACCGCAGCCACGACGGCGTGGTCAAGGAATTCAGCGTCGCCGAGAACCTGATCCTGGACATGTACGACAGCACGCCGTTCGGCAACGCCATCCGGCTGGACACCGGCAGGATCGCCAGCAACGCCAAGGAACGGGTCGCCCAGTTCGACATCCGGTGCCAGTCGGCGGACACCGCGGTCGGCACCCTCTCCGGCGGCAACCAGCAGAAGGTCGTCATCGCCCGGGAGATGTCCCGGCCGCTGAAGCTGTTCATCGCGTCGCAGCCGACCCGCGGTGTGGACGTCGGCTCGATCGAGTTCATCCACGGCCAGATCGTCCACGAGCGGGACCAGGGCACCGCGGTGCTGGTGGTCTCCAGCGAGCTGGACGAGGTGGTCAACCTCGCGGACCGGATCGCGGTGATGTACCGCGGCCGGATCCTGGCGATCGTCTCGCCGGACACCCCGCGTGAGGCGATCGGCCTGCTGATGGCCGGTGTCACCAGCGAGCCCGCCGCCGCCGTCGTGGAAGAACCCCCGGCTGTGGAAGAAGCCGCGGACGAGGAAGAGGGAACGAAGTGACCGCCGAAGCCACCACCGAGGCGCCACGCGAGCCGGAGCAGAAACCGGCCGAGCGGGAAACCCTGCTCACCGCGTTCCAGCGCAACCTCTGGGCCTCCAACGGCGTCACCGTCACCACGCTGTCGATCTTCCTGGCCGTGGTGATCGGCGCCGTGCTCATCGTCCTCTCCGACTCGGCCGTGCTGGCGAAGTTCGCCTACTTCACCGCCCGCCCGGGTGACGCGCTCGGCTCCAGCTGGGACCTGATCAGCGCGGCCTACTCCGACCTGCTCAAGGGCGCGTTCGGCGACCCGGAGGCGATCAGCGCCTGGTTCTCCGGCACCGGCTCCTGGCAGGACGCGCTCGGCCCGATCTCGGAGACCCTGACGTACGCCGCGCCGCTGGTCTTCACCGGCCTCTCGGTCGCGCTGGCGTTCCGCGGCGGCCTGTTCAACATCGGCGCGCAGGGCCAGGCCGTGCTCGGCGCGGTCACCGCCGGTGTCGCCGGGTTCAGCTTCGGCCTGCCGATCGGGCTCAACCTGGTGATCGCGCTGATCGTCGGCGCGCTCGGCGGTGCGCTCTGGGGCTTCCTGCCCGGCCTGCTCAAGGCACGGACCGGCGCCCACGAGGTGATCACCACGATCATGCTGAACTACACCGCCGCGCTGTTCCTCAGCTGGCTGGTCATCCAGCAGGGCATCCAGCAGCCGGGCCGCAGCGACGCGATCAGCAAGGCGGTCGACTCGTCCGCCCAGCTGCCGTCGTTCGGCGGCGCGCTCCGGGTGCACCTGGGCATCGTGATCGCGGTGCTGGTCACCGCCGGGGTGGCCTGGCTGCTGAACCGGTCCGCGTTCGGGTTCGAGCTGCGCGCGGTGGGTGCCAACCCGCACGCCGCGAGGACCGCCGGTATCAGCGTGGCCAAGACGTACGCGCTGCTGATGGCGGTCGCGGGTGGGCTGGCCGGGCTCGGCGGCGCCACCCAGGTGCTGGGCACGGCGCACGCGCTGACCCCGGCGGTGGCCGGCAACATCGGCTTCGACGGCCTGCTGGTCGCGCTGCTCGGCCGCAACCGGCCGTGGGGCACGCTCTTCGCCGCCCTGCTGTTCGGCGCGCTGCGGGCCGGTGGCAACCGGATGCAGTCGTACTCCGGCATCTCGCTGGAGCTGGTCACCGTGCTGCAGGCCCTGATCGTCATCTTCATCGCCGCACCCGCCCTGGTGAAAGCGATCTTCCGACTTCGCACCGCCCGCGCCGCCGGGCAGAGCGCCTCTCCGGCGAAGGGCTGAAACCATGTCGACCACGACTGTGCAGGAGCTGACCGCGGTCACCGCTCCGGAGCCGTTCTGGACCCGGCAGCGTCGCCTCGGGGTGGCACTCACCCTGCTCGGTGTGCTCGCCGCGGCGGTCTTCGGCGCGCTCGCCCCCGGCGAGACCGCCCGGTTCACGCTCAGCGACAACGCCGAGGGCGCCGCGATCTCGATCAACGGGCAGCTCGGCGCGGTGCTGTTCGGCCTGCTGACCCTGGCGGCCGGCGGCGTGCTCCTGGCCGGCCTGGCCAAGCGCTGGTCGACCCTGCTGCTCGGGCTCGGCGTGCTGACCTTCGTGCTCTCGTTCCTCTGCTGGCAGGTGGCCGGGCAGTTCATGCCGCTGGTCGACATCCTGAGCGGCACCGTGCAGCTGGCCCTGCCGCTGATCCTGGGCGCGCTGGCCGGTGTGCTCGGTGAGCGCTCCGGTGTGGTCAACGTCGCGATCGAGGGGCAGTTCCTGATGGGCGCGTTCGCCGGCGCCCTGGTCGGCACGATGGCCGGCAGCGTCTGGGCCGGCCTGATCAGCGCGGCGGTCGGCGGTGTGATCATCGCGGCGATCCTGGCCGTGCTGTCGATCCGCTACCTGGTCGACCAGACCGTGGTCGGCATCGTGCTCAACCTGTTCGCGCTCGGCATCACCGGCTTCCTCTACGAGCGGCTGATGCAGCCGGACGCGGAGCACTACAACGCGCCGCCGCAGATGCCGACGTGGAAGGTGCCGGGGCTGTCCGACATCCCGGTGCTCGGCCCGGTGCTGTTCAACGCGACCGGGCTGCTCTGGCTCGCGCTCGCGCTGGTCCTGATCATCCACTTCGGGCTGAACCGGACCCGCTGGGGCCTGCGGACCCGGGCGGTCGGCGAGCACCCCACCGCCGCCGACACGGTGGGCATCCGGGTGCGCGGGCTGCGCTACCTGAACGTGCTGCTCGGCGGCATCGTGGCCGGTCTCGGCGGCGCGTACTTCACGCTCGTGGCGACCGGCAGCTTCACCAAGAACATGACGGCCGGCGCCGGCTTCATCGCACTCGCCGCACTGATCTTCGGCCGGTACTCGCCGTTCGGGGCGTTCGCCGCGGCGCTGTTCTTCGGGTTCGCCCAGAAGCTGGCGTTCTATCTGAGCGCCATCAACAGCCCGGTGCCGAGCCAGTTCCTGAGCATGCTGCCGTACCTGGCGACGATCGTCGCGGTGGCCGGTCTGGTCGGACGGGTGCGTGCGCCGGCCGCGGACGGTATTCCGTACGTCAAGGGTTGATGGTGTCCTGACAGATGCCCGGGCCTGGCCCGGGCATCTGTCGTTAGCAGACCGAGCAGTGGGGCAGAATCGAGATCATGGAGATCGACTGGGCGGCGCTGCGCGCGTCCGCCATCGAGGTGATGCGGCGTGCCTACGTGCCCGCATCCGACTTTCCGGTCGGTGTCGCCGCCCTGGTCGACGACGGCCGGGTCGTGGTGGGCTGCAACGTGGAGAACGCCTCGCTCGGCATGACCCTGTGCGCCGAGTGCGGCATGGTGAGCTCGCTGCACGCGACCGGCGGCGGCCGGCTGGTGGCGATGTCCTGCGTGGATGCCACCGGTGCGCCGCTGATGCCGTGCGGGCGCTGCCGTCAGCTGCTCTGGGAGCACGGTGGCCCGGACATGCTGGTCGAGGCGCTGCCCCGGCCGCTGCGGATGGAGGAGCTGCTGCCGCACGCGTTCGGCTGGGTGGACATGGAGAAGGTCACCGGCGCGGCCGGCGGCCCCGAGGTCCCCGCCGAACTGGCGAAGTGGCGCGGGCGCGGCACCGTGTTCGTGCACCCGGACCTGTCCGGTGGCGAGACGATCTGGACCGGGTACTGGGAGCGGTCCTCGGGCGCGCCCGGCGTCGACGAGGACAAGGGCATCCTGGAGGAGGGGCCGAACTTCCCGACCGCCTCCGCCGCGGTGGCCTGGGGCCTGGTGCGCAGTCCGCGGGTCGTGGTGGTGGATGCCGAGGGCGGTCTGTCCTGGGCGGGCGAGGGTGAGCTGCCGGACGGTATTCCGCAGCGCTGGGAGGAAAAGTCTTGAGCGGGTTCGCAGCGGTCGACGTCATCCGGGCGAAGCGGGACGGGCACGTGCTGTCCGACGCGCAGATCGACTGGGTGGTCGACGCGTACACCAAGGGTGTCGTCGCCGACGAGCAGATGTCCGCGCTGGCCATGGCGATCCTGCTGCGCGGCATGACGCCCGCCGAGATCGCCCGGTGGACCGCCGCGATGATCGCCAGCGGGGAGCGGCTGGACCTCTCCGGGGTGTCCCGGCCGACCGCCGACAAGCACTCCACCGGCGGCGTCGGCGACAAGATCACGTTGCCGCTGACCCCGCTGGTCGCCGCGTGCGGCGTGGCCGTGCCGCAGCTCTCCGGCCGCGGTCTCGGGCACACCGGCGGCACGCTGGACAAGCTCGAGTCGATCCCCGGCTGGCAGGCCCGGATCTCCAACGAGCAGTTCAAGCGCCAGCTCGACGAGATCGGCGCGGTGATCTGCGCGGCCGGCGACGGCCTGGCCCCGGCCGACCGCAAGCTGTACGCCCTGCGCGACGTCACCGGCACCGTCGAGGCGATCCCGCTGATCGCCAGCTCGATCATGAGCAAGAAGATCGCCGAGGGCACCGGCGCGCTGGTGCTGGACGTCAAGGTCGGCTCCGGCGCGTTCATGAAGGACCTGGCCACCGCGCAGGAGCTGGCCCGCACCATGGTCCAGCTGGGCAAGGACAGCGGTGTCACCACGGTGGCGCTGCTGACCGACATGAGCACCCCGCTCGGCCTGGCCGTCGGCAACGCCAACGAGGTCACCGAGTCGATCGAGGTGCTGGCCGGCGGCGGACCGGCCGACGTGGTCGAGCTGACCCTGGCCCTGGCCCGGGAGATGCTGGCCGCGGCCGGTGTCGACGCCGACCCGGAGAAGGTGCTCGCCTCCGGCGCCGCGATGGACAGCTGGAAGGCGATGATCCGGGCGCAGGGCGGCGACCCGGACGCGGCGCTGCCCACCCCGGCGCACACCGAGGTGCTGCGGGCCGAGCAGGACGGCGTGGTGACCGGCCTGGACGCGTACGGGATCGGGGTCGCCGCCTGGCGCCTCGGCGCCGGCCGTGCCCGCAAGGAGGACCCGGTCAGCTTCGGCGCCGGTGTCCAGCTCAAGGTCAAGCCCGGTGACCGGGTGAAGGCCGGTGACGTGCTGCTCGAGCTGCGCGCCGACGACGAGACGCGGATCCCGGTGGCCCGCGCCGACGCCCTCGCCGCGATCACTCTGGGGAGCGACGCACCCGCCTCTGCCGGTCTCCTGCTGGACCGCATAGCCTGACGCACCATGACGAAGGCCGCCCCGGATCCCCGCGCGGTTCGTGAGGCCAGCCTCGACGAACTGTCTCGGCTCGGACTGCCGTTGCCCCCGCTCTCCTTCCCGCTGGTCTGGGAGCTCGGCGACACGGTCGAGCTGCGCCCGCTCGCCGAGCTGGAGGCACGCGCCGCGGTGCTGCACGTGGTCGTCGCCCGCTGTTTCGGGATGCCCACCGAGGCCGCGATGAGCTGGCTGCTCACCTCACACCTGGTCGAGCTGGTGACCCCGCCGGAGTGGCAGTTCGTGATCGGCGCCAAGGGTGACCACCGGTCGTTCGTGCTGCACCACGACGCGGTGTTCGCGCTGGCCTGGCTGCTCGGGCTGGGCCGGCACCTGGACCCCGCGGTGCCGCCGGACGATCACCTGATGGCGCAGATGCCCGACCTGCCGTCCGGCGAGACGTTCGGTCGCTGGCGGTCCCGGTCGCTGGTGGCGGCCCGGGACGCGGCCGAGGCGGCGGTGCTGCTCGACCTGTACTACTGCCTGGACTGGGCGTTCCAGGAGGCGGAGCAGAGCGGGCGGCCGCTGCCCGGCGAGGTGGACAGCAACGCGATCGGGCAGCGGCGGTGGGCGCTGGAGTGGGCGGTCATCTTCCACGGCCCGTACCACGACAAACCCCCGGAGTGGGAAGAGGTCGACCTCTCCGTCTAGGCGGTCCGGCTGGTCCTCAGGGGTGCCTCCGCCGTGCGGAGACACCCCTGAGTCATCTTGTCTCCTTCGGGTGACGTCTCGCGGACGTGAAAATAGGGCGGGTTGCGGGTTGGTTGGGGTTGAGGGGTTGCCT
>NZ_LLZH01000044.1:0-24548 GCF_001509495.1 Actinoplanes awajinensis subsp. mycoplanecinus
GGGGACTGGACCGACCCGGAGTACTGGGTGCGGCAGGTCCGCGAGCCGGTGCGCTTCGCCGACGCCGTGACCCGGCTGAACGCCGACCGGGTCCTGGAGCTCGGCCCGGACACCGTGCTCGCCACGCTCGTGCCCGGCGCGGTCGCCGCGCTGCGCCGCGAGCGCGACGAGCCGGTCACCCTGCTGACCGCGGTCGCCGAGCTGTTCGTCCACGGCCAGCACGTCCAGTGGCCGGCCCTGGTCGACGGCACCGGTGCCCGCCCGGCGGACCTGCCCACCTACCCGTTCACCCGGCAGCGGTACTGGCTGCGGCCCACCCCGCCCGCCGCCGGCAGCACGCCGGGTACCGACGCCGGTCTCTGGGCCGCGGTCGACGCCGCCGACCTCAGCAAGGTCGCGCAGGAGCTGCGCATCGACGCCGAGCAGCACCGCGAGACGCTCGGCGCGCTGGTGCCCGCGCTCGCCTCCTGGCACCGCCGCAAGCAGCAGCGCGACGTCGTCGACGGCTGGCGCTACCACGAGACCTGGACCACGCTTCCCGACCCGGCCGCGCGCCCGCTCACCGGCACCTGGGTGCTGGTCGGCACGGAAGACCCGGACGGCGTAGGCGTGTTGCTGGCCGCCGCCGGCGCCAGGGTTGAAACCCTTGAGGCGACCGCCCGCGAGCACCTCGCCGCTGCGCTCCGCGACCGGACCGACCTGGCCGGTGTCGTGCTGCTCCCGCACGGCGACGGCACCGGCGAGACCGGCGTGCCCACCGCCCTGCACGCGGCGCTGGCACTCGCCCAGGCCGTCGAGGACGCCGCCGTCACCGCCCCCTTGTGGCTGCTCACTCGGGGCGCGGTCGCGGCCGCACCCGGCGACCGCGGCGACCGTGTCGCGCAGGCCGCGGTCTGGGGCCTGGGCCGCGTCGCCGGCCTCGAACACCCGGACCGCTGGGGCGGCCTGATCGACCTGCCCGCCCTCGGCACGCCCGCCGCAGACCTGCCCGCCCTCGGTGCGCCCGCCGGAGACCGGCCCGTCCTCGGTGCGAGCGCCGGAGGCCTGCCCGCCCTCGGTGCGCCCGTCGCCGATCTGCCCGGCCTCGACACACATGCCGGAGACCGGTCCGCCCTCGGCGCGCGCGACGGTGACCGGCTCGTTGCGGTTCTCGCCGGGGCGCTCGACGCCGAGGACCAGATCGCCCTGCGCCCGTCCGGGATGCTCGTGCGCCGGATCGAGCACGCACCGGCCGCCACCGGCGACGGCTGGCAGCCGCGGGGCACCGTGCTGATCACCGGCGGGACCGGCGCACTCGGCGGCCACCTCGCCCGCTGGGCCGCCGCCCACGGCGCCGCCCACCTCGTGCTGGCCAGCCGCCGTGGCCCCGACGCCCCCGGCGCCGACACCCTGGCCGCCGAGCTGCGCACCGCCGGTGCCCGGGTCACCGTGCTCGCCACCGACCTGGCCGACCGCGCCGCCGTGGCCGACCTGCTCGCGCACGCCACCGCCGACCCGGAGCAGCCACTCTCCGCCGTCGTGCACGCCGCCGGCATCGCGCACAGCGCCGCGCTCACCGACCTCGACGCCGCCGGGCTCGCCGCCGTACTGGCCGGGAAAACCAGCGGCGCCCTGCACCTGGACGCCCTGCTCGGCGACATGCCGCTGGACGCGTTCGTGCTGTTCTCCTCGATCGCCGCGACCTGGGGCAGCGGCTGGGGCGGCGCCTACGCCGCCGCCAACGCCGCGCTCGACGCCCTCGCGCGGGGCCGTCGCGTCCGTGGCCTGGCCGGCACCGCGCTGGCCTGGGGCCCGTGGGCCGACGCGGGCATGGCCACCGAGGGGGAGACCGGCGCGGCGCTGAGCCGCCGCGGGCTGGCCGCCCTCGCCCCCGGCCACGCCGTGGACGTGCTGCGCCAGGCCGTCACCGCCCCGGCGGCCGTGCTCACCGTCGCCGACGTCGACTGGCCGTCGTTCGCGGAGACGTTCACCGCCGCCCGGCGCCGTCCGCTGCTGGAGGACCTGCCCGAGCTCGCCGTGCCGGTCTCCGCCGCGCCGGTGGCCGACACCGGCTGGCACGCCCGGCTCGCCGCGCTGCCCGGCGCCCAGCGGGAGATCGCCCTGGTCGACCTGGTCCGCGGGCACGCCGCGCGGGTGCTGGGCTACCCGTCCGCCGAGGCGATCACGGTCAAGCGGCCGTTCCGGGAACTGGGCTTCGACTCGCTCACCGCGGTCGAGCTGCGCAACGCGCTCGCCACCGAGACCGGGCTGCGCCTGGCCGCCACCCTGGCCTTCGACTATCCCACCCCGCTCGAGATGGCCCGGCACCTGCAGACCGAGGTCTTCGGCAGCGGAGACGCCCCGGCCGCCGGGCCGGTCGTGGCCGTCGCCGCGGACGACGACCCGATCGTGCTCACCGCGATGGCCTGCCGCTTCCCCGGCGGCGTCACCACCCCGGACGCGCTGTGGGACCTGGTCGCCGCCGGCACCGACGCGATCGGGCCGTTCCCGGACGACCGCGGCTGGGACATCGAGGCCCTCTACGACCCCGGCAGCGACCGCTCCGGCACCTCCACGACCGTGCACGGCGGGTTCGTGCGCGACGCCGCCGACTTCGACCCCGGCCTGTTCGGGATCAGCCCGCGCGAGGCCCTGGCCATGGACCCGCAGCAGCGGCTGGTGCTGGAGACCGCCTGGGAGACCCTGGAACGGGCCGGGCTCGACCCGTTCGGCCTGCGCGGCCGCCCGATCGGCGTCTTCGTCGGCACCACCCACCAGGGATACGCCGCGCTGCTGGAGGACACCCCCGAGGACCTGAGCGGCTACCTCGGCATCGGCAGCGCCGGCAGTATCGCCTCCGGCCGGGTCGCCTACACGTTCGGCCTGGAAGGCCCGGCCGTCACCGTCGACACCGCCTGTTCGTCCTCGCTGGTCGCCCTGCACCTGGCCGCACAGTCGCTGCGCCGCGGCGAGTGCGAGGCGGCGCTGGTCGGCGGCGTCACCGTGATGGCCACCCCCGGCACGTTCACCGAGTTCTCCAAGCAGCGCGGGCTGTCCGGCGACGGCCGGTGCAAGGCCTTCGCCGCGGCCGCCGACGGCACCGGCTGGGCCGAGGGCGCCGGCATGCTGCTCGCCGAGCGGCTCTCCACCGCCCGCGCCGCCGGCCGCCCGGTGCTGGCCGTCGTCCGCGGCTCGGCGGTCAACTCCGACGGCGCTTCCAACGGCCTGACCGCCCCGAACGGCCCGGCCCAGCAGCGCGTCATCCGGGCCGCCCTGGCCGACGCCGGCCTCACCGCCCGCGACGTGGACGCGGTCGAGGCGCACGGCACCGGCACCACGCTCGGCGACCCGATCGAGGCGCAGGCGATCCTCGCCACCTACGGCCAGGACCGCGACAGCCCGCTGCTGCTCGGCTCGGTCAAGTCGAACATCGGGCACACCCAGTCCGCGGCCGGCGCCGCCGGCGTGATCAAGATGATCCTCGCGATGCGGCACGGCCTGCTGCCGCGCACCCTGCACGTCGACGCGCCGACCCCGCAGGTCGACTGGACCGCGGGCGCCGTCGAGCTGCTCACCGAGGCCCGGCCGTGGACCACCGCAGCGGCACCGCGCCGGGCCGGCATCTCCGCGTTCGGTGTCAGCGGCACCAACGCGCACGTCATCCTGGAGGAGCCGCCGGCCGACACCCGCCCGGCGGGCAAGCCCAGCCCGCTGCCGACGCTGCCGTTCGTGGTGTCCGCCGCGACCGAGGAAGGCCTCGCGGCGCAGACCGCCCAGCTGCGCGACTGGCTCGACAGTCACCCGGACGCCGCCCCGGCCGATGTCGCCCGCACCCTGGTCGGACGGGCAGGGCTCGGCCACCGCGCCGTCTACCTGGCCCCGGGCCGGGCCCCGCTGATGCGGGCCCTCAATCGCCAGGACACCGTGGCCCGCGGCGAGATCACCGACGGCCGGCTGGCGCTGCTCTTCACCGGCCAGGGCGCCCAGCGCCTGGCGATGGGCGAGCAGCTCTACGCCGTGTTCCCGGTGTTCGCCGCCGCCTTCGACGAGGCGTGCGAGCACCTCGATCCGCTGCTGGACCAGCCGCTGCGGCTGACCGTCTTCGCCGACCCGGACGCGCTGGAGCGCACCGGGTACGCCCAGCCCGCCCTGTTCGCCGTCGAGGCCGCCCTGCTCGCCCTGCTGCGCCACTGGGGCCTGCGACCGGACTTCGTGGCCGGGCACTCGATCGGCGAGATCACCGCCGCGTACGCCGCCGGGGTGCTGTCGCTCGCCGACGCCGCCACCCTGGTCGCGGCCCGGGGCCGGCTGATGCAGGCCCTGCCCGCGGGTGGCGTGATGCTCGCCGTGCAGGCCAGTGAGGACGAGGTCCGCGCGGCTTTCCCGGAGCTCGACATCGCCGCCGTCAACGGCCCGGACGCCGTCGTGGTGTCCGGACCGGAGGCGGCCGTCGACGCGGTCGCCGCGCGCGGCTGGAAGACCCGGCGGCTGCGCACCAGCCACGCCTTCCACTCGGTGCTGATGGAGCCGATGCTCGACGAGTTCCGCACGGTCCTGGCCGGGCTCACCTTCGCCGCACCGCAGCTGGCCGCCGTCTCCACCGTGGACCCGGCCGCACCGCCGCGCTGGAGCGACCCGGAGTACTGGGTCGAGCAGGTCCGCCGCCCGGTCCGCTTCGCCGACGCGGTGACCGCGCTGACCGCCGCCGGCGTCACCCGGTTCCTGGAGGCCGGCCCGGACGGCGTGCTGACCGCGATGGTCGCCAGCCTGGTACCCGACGCGCTCGCGGTCACCACCCTGCGCCGCGACCGCGACGAGGTCACCACCCTGCTCACCGGCGTCGCCACGCTGTTCACGCACGGTGCCGACCTGGACTTCGGCGCCGTGCTCGCCGACGCCGGCACCCCGCTGCCCGGCCTGCCCACCTACGCGTTCCAGCGGCAGCGCTACTGGCCGCGACCGGGCACCGCCACCGCCACCGACCCGGCGAGCCTGGGACTGAGCCTGATCGAGCACCCCCTGCTGGGCGCGGCAGTCCCGCTCGCCGACGGCGACGGCCTGGTGCTCACCGGCCGGCTCACCCTGCGCGACCGGCCCTGGCTCGCCGAGCACGTGGTGCTCGGCGAGGTGCTGGTGCCCGGCACCGCGCTGCTCGACCTCGCCCTGACCGCCGGCACCGCGGCCGGCGCACCTGCGGTCGAGGAACTCGTGCTGCGCCAGCCCCTGGCACTGACCGCCACCGGAGGCGTGGCCATGCAGGTCAGCGTTGGCGCTCCGGACGACACCGGGCGCCGCCCGGTGAGCGTGCACTCCCGGCCGGACGACGCCACCGGCACCGACGAGCCGTGGACCGTGCACGCCACCGGCTTCCTGAGCCTCGCCGAGCCCACCGCCGAAGTTTTCGCGTGGCCGCTGGCCGGTGCCACCCGGGTGCCCACCGAGGAGCTCTACGACCGGCTCGCCGCGGCCGGCTACGACTACGGCCCGCTCTTCCGCGGCCTGCGCGAGGTCTGGCGCCAGGACGGCGACCTGTACGTGGAGGCCGTCCTGCCCGGCGACCCGGACCGGTTCACCGTGCACCCCGCGCTGCTCGACGCGGTCCTGCACGGCCTCAGCGCCGGCACCCCGGCCGACGCGACCGGGGAGACCCGGGTCCCGTTCTCGTTCACCGGTGTCACCGTGCACGCCGACGGCGCCGCCCTGCTGCGGGCCCGGCTGCGCACCGAAGGCGATGTCGTGCGGGTCGACGCGATCGACGCGGCCGGAGCGCCCGTGATCAGCGTGGCCGGCCTGGTGTTCCGGGCGGTGACGGCCACTCGTCCCGAGGTGGACCGCTCGCTGTTCCAGCTCGACTGGACCGCGCAGGAGGTCACCGCCGGTCCCGAGCCGGTAGTGATCGTGTTGGGGGAGCCGCTTCCGGTTCCGGTTCCGGTGGTGCTGGTCGACGCGTCCGCGCCGGGCGCGGCCCAGGATCGGGCGGCGGCGCTGCTGATCCTCATGCAGGACCTGCTTGCGGATCCGGGGTGGCTGGAGTCGCGGATGGTGGTGCGCACGTGCGGCGCCGTGGGTGACGAGGTGTCGGACCCCGACGGCGCCGCGCTGTGGGGCCTTGTCCGCACGGCGCAGTCCGAGCACCCGGACCGGTTCCATTTGCTCGACAGCGCCGAGAACGCCTACCTCGACATGCCACAGGCGCTGGTCCGCGACGGCGTGGTGCGCGTGCCGCGACTGGCACGCATGCAGTCCGCCGGTGAGGTCGACCTGGGTGACGGCGTGGTGGTGGTGACCGGTGCGACCGGCACCCTCGGTGCTCTGGTGGCGCGGCATCTGGTGGCCGTGCACGGGGTGCGGGAGCTGCTGTTGCTGTCGCGCTCGGGTGGCGGCCTCGAGATCGAGGGTGCCCGGGTGCGGGCGGTGTCCTGCGATCTGGCCGATGCGGATGCGGTGGCGCGGGTGTTGCGCGACGAACCGGTGACCGCGGTAGTGCACGCGGCCGGGGTGATCGACGACGGCGTGCTGACGGACCTGACGGCCGAGCGGCTGGAGGCGGTGTTCGGGGCGAAGGTCGAGGCGGCCCGCAACCTGGTCGCGGCGACGCGGGGCAAGCCGTTGCGGGCGTTGGTGTTGTTCTCCTCGGCGTCCGGGCTGTTCGGCAATGCCGGGCAGGCCAACTATGCGGCGGCGAACGCGTTCCTGGACTCCTACGCGGTGGCATTGCGCAGCGAGGGGATCCCGGCGACCTCGCTGGCGTGGGGCCTGTGGGACGCCGGGCTGGGTGCCTCGCTCGGTGACGCCGACCGGCAGCGGATGGCCCGCGCAGGATTCGGCGCGCTCGACACCACGACCGGGCTGGCTTTGTTCGACGCGGCGCTGGCCGGGGCGCGTGCTCTGGTCGTACCCCTGAATGTGAATCTTGCGGCCCTGCGGCGTGCTGGCGACCTTGACCCGATCCTCTACGGCCTGGTGCCGGCGGTCACCCGGCGGCGGGCCGCCGCAGCGGCCGCCGCGAGCGCCGGATCCTCCCTGGCCCGGCACCTCGCCGGCCTCGACGACGCCGAACGGGTCCGCGCGGCCCTGACCACGGTGCGCACCCTCGCCGCCGCCGTGCTCGGCTACCCCGGCGCCGACGACGTTCCCGCTGCCCGGGCGTTCCGTGAACTCGGCTTCGACTCGCTGACCGCGGTCGAGCTGCGCAACCGCCTCGCTGCCGAGACCGGCCTGCGGCTGCCTGCCACCCTGGTCTTCGACCATCCCAACGCCACGGCCGTCGCCGAGTTCCTCAGCGCCGCACTCACCGGATCGGCCGAGGTCGCCGTGCCGGTGCCGGTCGTCGCCGGGCCGGTGGCCCACGACCCGATCGTCATCGTCGGCATGGCCTGCCGTTATCCGGGTGGCATCACCAGCCCGGACGAGCTGTGGGACCTGGTCGCCGACGGCCGTGACGGCATCGGCCCGTTCCCCGGCGACCGTGGCTGGGACGTCGACGGGCTCTACCACCCGGACCCCGACCACCCCGGCACCTCCTACGCCCGCGAGGGTGGCTTCCTCTACCAGGCCGCCGACTTCGACCCGGGCCTGTTC
Source organism: Actinoplanes awajinensis subsp. mycoplanecinus (assembly GCF_001509495.1). Classification (NCBI taxonomy): domain Bacteria; kingdom Bacillati; phylum Actinomycetota; class Actinomycetes; order Micromonosporales; family Micromonosporaceae; genus Actinoplanes; species Actinoplanes awajinensis. The sequence goes on from NZ_LLZH01000044.1 coordinate 7,561, forward strand.
GGGATCAGCCCCCGCGAGGGCATGGCGATGGACCCGCAGCAGCGGTTGCTGCTCGAGTCGTCGTGGGAGGCCCTGGAATCCGGCGGCGTCGACCCGCTCGGCCTGCGCGGATCCCGCACCGGCGTGTTCGTCGGCCTGATGTACCACGACTACCTGGGCCGGTTGACCGCCGTGCCGGAGGAGGTCGAGGGCTTCCTCGGCACCGGCAACTCGGGCAGCGTGGCGTCCGGGCGGATCGCCTACACGCTCGGGCTGGAAGGCCCGGCCGTCACCGTGGACACCGCCTGCTCGTCGTCGCTGGTCGCCCTGCACTTCGCGGTTCAGGCGCTGCGCTCCGGCGAGTGCGACCTGGCCCTGGCCGGCGGCGTGACCGTGATGGCCACCCCGGACACGTTCACCGGGTTCTCCCGGCAGCGCGGGCTGGCCGCCGACGGCAGGTGCAAGTCGTTCGCGGCGGCCGCCGACGGCACCGGCTGGGGCGAGGGCGTGGGCATGCTGCTGGTGGAGCGGCTCTCCGACGCCGAACGCGCCGGGCACCGGGTGCTCGCCGTGGTGCGCGGCACCGCGGTCAACTCCGACGGTGCGTCCAACGGGCTGACCGCGCCGAACGGCCCGGCCCAGCAGCGGGTCATCCGGGCGGCGCTGGCCGCCGCGGGCCTGACCCCGCAGGACGTGGACGCGGTCGAGGCGCACGGCACCGGCACCACGCTCGGCGACCCGATCGAGGCGCAGGCAGTGCTCGCCGCGTATGGCCAGGACCGGGCCGAGCCGCTGCGGCTCGGCAGCATCAAATCCAACCTCGGGCACACCCAGGCCGCGGCCGGGGCGGCCGGCATCATCAAGATGGTCCAGGCCATGCGGTACGACATGCTGCCGCGCACCCTGCACGTCGACGAGCCCACGCCGCAGGTGGACTGGAGCGCCGGTAACGTCGCGCTGCTCACCGAGGCGCTGCCGTGGCCGGCTGGGGAACGCCCCCGGCGCGCGGGTGTGTCGTCGTTCGGGATCAGCGGCACCAACGCGCACGTCATCCTCGAAGAGGCCCCGCCCGCCACCCGGCCCGCACCCGCGCTGACCCGCCCGGTCCCGCTCGTGGTGTCCGCGAACGATCCGGCGGCGCTTGCCGGGCAGCTCGACCGGTTCCGCGTTGTGCTGCGCGAGCGCCCTGAGTTGTCGCCGTCCGCGGTCGGTCACGCGCTGACCAGCCGGGCCAGCCTGCCGCACCGTGCAGTGCTGCTGAGCCCCGGCCCGCTGGAGCCGGTCGCCACTGGCCGGGCCGCCGAGGGTCGGCTGGCGTTCGTCTTCACCGGTCAGGGCTCGCAGCGCCTCGACATGGGTCGCGGGCTCTACGCCGCGTTCCCGGTCTACGCCGCCGCCTACGACGAGGTGGCCGCGCTGCTGGACCTGCCGGCGCCGGATGCGGAGCAGACCGGCTGGGCGCAGCCCGCGATCTTTGCCCTGGAAGTCGCTCTCCTCGCCCTGGTCCGTTCGTGGGGCCTGCACCCGGATGTGGTGGCCGGGCACTCGATCGGTGAGATCGCGGCGGCCCATGCGGCTGGGGTGCTGACCCTGGCTGATGCTGCCACGCTGGTGTCCGCTCGGGGCCGTCTCATGCAGGCGCTTCCCGCTGGTGGGGTCATGCTGGCGGTGCAGGCGTCCGAGGACGAGGTTCGTGCCGCGTTCCCGGAGATCGACATCGCGGCGGTCAACGGGCCGCACGCGGTGGTCGTGTCGGGGGTTGAAGCGGACATTTCGCCCGTCGAGGCGCACGGGTGGAAGGCGACCCGGCTGCGGACCAGCCACGCGTTCCACTCGCGGCTGATGGAGCCGATGCTCGACGACTTCCGCGCCGTGGTGAAGACGCTGACGTTCAGCGAGCCGCGCCTGGCCGTGGTCTCGACCGTCGACGCCGACGCGCGGTGGACCGACCCGGAGTACTGGGTGCGGCAGGTCCGCGAGCCGGTGCGGTTCGCCGACGCCGTGACCAGGCTGGCGACCGACCGTGTCCTCGAACTCGGCCCGGACACCGTGCTCGCCGCGTTCGTGCCCGGCGCGGTCGCTGCGCTGCGCCGCGACCAGGACGAGGTCACCACGCTGCTCACCGCACTCGCCCAGCTCTACGCAGCCGGCCAGCACGTCGACTGGGCCGCCACGTTCGGCCCGCGCCCCGCACCGGTGCTCGACCTGCCCACCTACGCCTTCCAGCACCAACGGCTCTGGATCGACGTCATCGACCCGGCCGCGGACCTCGCCGGCGCCGGGCTGCACGACGGCGGGCACCCGCTGCTCGGCGCGGCCGTCACCCTGCCGGACAGCGACGCGCTGCTGTTCACCGGCCGCCTGACCGCCGGCTCGCCGAACTGGCTCGCCGACCACACGGTCTTCGGCTCGGTGGTGGTACCCGGAGCCGCCCTGGTGGACATCGCCCTGGCCGCCGGGACCCGGGCCGGTGTCCCGGTCCTCGACGAGTTGCTGCTGCAGGCTCCGCTCACGCTGCCCGCCACCGGCGGTGTCACCCTGCGGGTCCTGGTCGCCGCGCCCGGCGCCGACGCGAGCCGGTCGCTGACCGTCTACGCGCAGGCCGACGACGCCGCGGGCTGGACCACCCACGCCACCGGCCGGCTGTCCGCCACCACCGGCGCCCCGGTGGTCATCCCCGCCGCGTCGCCCGGCGCCGTGCCGGTCGACCTCGACGGCCTGTACGAGCGCCTGGCCGACGCCGGTCTCAGCTACGGCCCGACGTTCCGCGCCCTGACCGCCGCAGCCCGGGCCGGCGACGAGGTGACCGCCGAGGTCCGCCTCGACGGCACCGGCCCGGACGGCTTCGGCCTGCACCCGGCGCTGCTCGACGCCGCCCTGCACGCCATCGGCGCGGCCGGGCTGTTCGACGACGCGACCGTCCGGCTGCCGTTCGCGGTCACCGGCGCCCGCCTGCACGCCGTCAGCGCCGCAGCGCTGCAGGTCCACCTGACCCGCCTCGGCGACCACTCGGTCCGGCTGCTGGCCGCCGACGGCTCCGGCGCCCCGGTGCTGACCGTCGACGAGATCTCGTTCCGCCCGGTCACCGCCGACCAGATCGGTGCCGGCATCCGCACGCTGTTCGCCCTGGACTGGACCCCGCAGGAAGTCATCGCCGGACCCGAGCCGGTGGTGATCGTGCTGGGCGAGTCGCTTCCTGCTCCGGTTCCGGTGGTGCTGGTCGACGCGTCCGCGCCGGGCGCGGCCCAGGATCGGGCGGCGGCGCTGCTGACGCTCATGCAGGCGATGCTCGCCGATCCGGGGTGGGCGCAGTCGCGGCTGGTGGTGCGCACGTGCGGTGCGGTCGGTGACGAGGTGTCGGACCCTGACGGTGCCGCCCTGTGGGGCCTGGTCCGCTCCGCACAGTCCGAGCACCCGGACCGGTTTAACCTGCTCGACAGCGCCGAAAACGCCTACCTCGACGTGCCGCAGGCCCTGGTCCGCGGCGAGGTGGTGCGGGTGCCACGGTTGTCCCGCGCCCAGGCTGGCGGCGCCGCGGACTTCGGTGACGGTGTGGTGGTGGTGACCGGCGCGACCGGCACCCTGGGCGCTCTGGTGGCGCGGCATCTGGTGGCCACGCACGGGGTGCGGGAGCTGCTGTTGCTGTCGCGCTCGGGTGGAAACCTGGAGATCGAGGGTGCCCGAGTCCGGTCGGTGGCGTGCGATCTGGCCGACATGGACGCGGTGGCGCGGGTATTGCGTGACGAACCGGTGACCGCGGTGGTGCACGCGGCCGGGGTGATCGACGACGGCGTGCTGACGGACCTGACGGCCGAGCGCCTGGAGGCGGTGTTCGGGGCGAAGGTCGCGGCGGCCCGCAACCTGGTCGCGGCGACGCGAGGCAAGCCGTTGCGGGCGTTGGTGTTGTTCTCCTCGGCATCCGGGCTGTTCGGCAATGCCGGGCAGGCCAACTACGCGGCGGCGAACGCGTTCCTGGACTCCTACGCGGTGGCATTGCGCAGCGAGGGGATCCCGGCGACCTCGCTGGCGTGGGGTCTGTGGGATGCGGGTCTGGGTGCCTCGCTCGGCGACGCCGACCGGCGGCGGATGGCCCGGGCCGGCTTCGGCGCCCTCGACACCACCGCCGGGCTCGCCGCCTTCGACGCCGCCCTCACCACCGGCCGGCCACTGCTGGTCCCGATCGCCCTGGACCTACCCGCGGTGCGCGCCACCGCGGGCGACGGCGACGTACCCGGCCTGCTGCAGAGCCTGCTTTCGGCACCGCGCCGGGCACCCGCCGCCGCGGCGGCCACCCCGGACCTGGCGGCCCGGCTCGCCGGGCTCGACCCGGACGCCCGCGACCGGATGCTGCTCGACCTGCTGCGCGAGCGCACCGCCGGGATCCTCGGCTACGCGTCCCCGCGTGACGTCGACCCGGCCCGCGGCTTCCTCGAACTCGGCTTCGACTCGCTGACCGCCGTCGAGCTGCGCAACCGGCTCGCCGCCGAGACCGGGCTGCGCCTCGCCGCCACCCTGCTCTTCGACCACCCGTCACCCACCGCCCTGGCCCACCACCTCGGTGAGCTGCTGAGCCCGGCACCGGCCGACCCGGTCGACACGCTCTACGCCGAGATCGCCGAGTTGGAGGCCCGGCTCGCCGCGGCCGCCCTCGGCGACGGGCACCGGGCCGAGGTCGGCCTGCGGCTGCGCACCCTGGCTGCCGCCTGGGCCGGACCGGGCGGCGACGCCATGGACGACCTCTCCTCGGCGACCGCCGACGAGATCTTCGACCTTCTCGACGAGCTTGGCACCCCGTGACCCGGCTCCCATCCGAAGGCGGTTCCGCCATGACCTCCGCCAGCGAACCCGCGGGCACCGAGGAGAAGTACCTCGCCTACCTCAAGCGGGCCACCGCGGACCTGCGCTCGGCCCGCCGCCGGGTCGACGAGCTGGAGTACCGGCACAGCGAACCCCTCGCGATCGTCGCGATGAGCTGCCGGTACCCCGGTGACGTGGCCGGACCGGAAGACCTCTGGCGGCTGGTCGCGGCCGGCGGCGACGCCATCGGCGACCCACCCGGCGACCGCGGCTGGGACATCGAGGGCCTCTACGACGCCGAGACCGGCGAACTCGACCCCGGCGCCCGCCTGGAGGGTGGTTTCCTGCCCGGCGCCGCCGGCTTCGACCCGGACATGTTCGGCATCAGCCCGCGCGAGGCCCTGGCCATGGACCCGCAGCAGCGGCTGCTGCTGGAGACCACCTGGGAGGCGTTCGAACGCGCCGGGCTCGACCCGACAGCGGTCCCGTTCCGCCGCACCGGCGTCTTCGCCGGCGTGATGTACCACGACTACGGCTCGCGCCCGCTCGACGTGCCCGAGGGCGTCGCCGGCTTCCTCGGCAACGGCAACTCCGGCAGCGTCGCGTCCGGCCGCATCGCCTACACGTTCGGCCTCGAGGGCCCGGCCGTCACCATCGACACCGCCTGCTCGTCGTCGCTGGTCGCCCTGCACCTGGCCGGGCAGGCGCTGCGCAACGGCGAGTGCGACCTGGCGCTGGCAGGCGGTGTCACGGTGATGGCCACGCCCGGCACGTTCGTCGAGTTCAGCCGGCAGGGCGGGCTGGCCGCCGACGGCCGATGCAAGTCGTTCGCCGCGGCCGCCGACGGCACCGGCTGGGGCGAGGGCGTCGGCATGCTGCTGCTCGAACGCCTCTCCGACGCCCAGCGGCACGGCCATCCGATCCTCGCGGTGATCCGTGGTTCCGCGGTCAACCAGGACGGCGCCTCCAGCGGGCTCACCGCCCCGAACGGCCCCGCCCAGCAGCGGGTGATCCGGGCCGCGCTGGCCGCGGCGGGACTGTCGGCCGCCGACGTGGACGCGGTCGAGGCGCACGGCACCGGCACCCGGCTCGGCGACCCGATCGAGGCGCAGGCGCTGCTCGCGACGTATGGCCAGCAGCGCACTGAGCCGCTCTGGCTCGGCTCGGTCAAGTCGAACCTGGGGCACACCCAGGCCGCCGCGGGCGTGGCCGGCGTGATCAAAATGGTGCAGGCCATGCGGCACGACCTGCTGCCCGCCACCCTGCACGTGGACGCGCCGACACACCAGGTCGACTGGTCGGCCGGTGCGGTGCGGCTGCTCACCGAGGCGCGCCCCTGGCCGGCCGGCGCCAAGCCGCGCCGCGCCGCGGTGTCGTCGTTCGGCATCAGCGGCACCAACGCCCACGTCATCCTGGAAGAGGCACCCACCGAGCCGTCGCCTGCGGCGCCGGAAAACCCCACCATCCTGCCGGTGGTCCCGCTTGTCGTTTCGGCGAAATCGTCCGCTTCCCTCGATGCCCAGATCCATCGGGTACGACGGACGCAGACGCCTTTGCTCGATACCGGCTACACCCTCGCCGGACGGGCCGTGCTGCACCGTCGTGCCGTCCTGCTCGGCGACACCACCGTCCGTGGCATCGCCGCCGAGGGCCGCCTCGCCATCGTCTTCACCGGCCAGGGCTCGCAACGCCTCGACATGGGCCGCGGTCTCTACGCCGCGTTCCCGGTCTACGCCGCCGCCTACGACGAGGTCGCGGCGCTGCTGGACCTGCCGGAGCCGCAGGTGGAGCAGACCGGCTGGGCCCAGCCGGCCATCTTCGCCCTGGAGGTGGCACTGCTCGCCTTGGTGCGGTCGTGGGGCATCCACCCGGACGTGGTCGCCGGGCACTCGATCGGTGAGATCGCCGCCGCCTATGCGGGCGGGGTCCTGACCCTGGCCGACGCTGCCACGCTGGTGTCCGCGCGGGGCCGCCTCATGCAGGCGCTGCCCGCCGGTGGGGTCATGGTCGCCGTGCAGGCGTCCGAGGACGAGGTCCGGGCCGCGTTCCCGGATGTCGACATCGCGGCGGTCAACGGGCCGCGCGCTGTCGTGGTGTCCGGCCTCGCTGCGGACATCACGCCCGTCGAAGCGCACGGGTGGAAGACGACCCGGCTGCGGACCAGCCACGCGTTCCATTCGCGGCTGATGGAGCCGATGCTTGACGACTTCCGGGCCGTGGTGTCGTCGCTGACGTTCGCTCAGCCTCGCCTGCCCGTGGTCTCGACCGTGCAGGCCGACGGGGACTGGACCGACCCGGAGTACTGGGTGCGGCAGGTCCGCGAGCCGGTGCGCTTCGCCGACGCCGTGACCCGGCTGAACGCCGACCGGGTCCTCGTGCCCGGCGCCGTCGCCGCGCTGCGCCGCGACCGGGACGAGGTCACCACCCTGCTCACCGCGGTCGCCGAACTGTTCGTCCACGGCCAGCCCGTCACCTGGCGGGCCCTGTTCGACGGCACCGGCGCCCGCCCGGCCGACGTGCCCACCTACCCGTTCACGCACCAGCGGTACTGGCTCGACACCGCCGCCGACACCGGCGACGTGACCACCGCGGGGCTGCTCGCCACCGGCCACCCGCTGCTCGGCGCCGCGATCCTGCTGGCCGACGGCGATGGCGCGCTGCTCACCGGCCGCCTCGCCGCCGCCGCGCCCGGCTGGCTGGCGGACCACCGGGTGTTCGGCACCGTGCTGGTCCCGGGCACCGCGCTGCTCGACCTCGCGCTGGCCGCCGGCCGCCGGGTCGGTGCGGACCGGGCCGACGAGCTGATCCTGCGCGAACCCCTGGTCATCCCGGAGCACGGCGCGGTCCGGCTGCAGATCCGCGTCGGACCGGCCGGCGACGACCAGCGCCGCCCGGTCACCGTCTACGCCCAGCCCGAGACCGGCGACGACGGCGAGTGGACCGTGCACGCCGAAGGCGTCCTGGCGCCCGCCGCGCCCGCCGCCGCCGACCTCGGCCTGGTCGCCTGGCCACCGCCCGGCGCCGACGAGATCCCCCTGGACGGCCTCTACGACGACTTCGCCACCGCCGGGCTCGCCTACGGCCCGGCCTTCCGCAGCCTGCGACGGGCCTGGCGGCACGGCGGCACCGTCTACGCCGAGGTGGCCGCCGACCGGGTCACCGACGGCTTCGGCGTGCACCCGGCACTTGTCGACGCGGCCCTGCACGCCATCGGCGCCGGCGCGCTCTTCCCCGACGACCAGGTACGCCTGCCGTTCGCCTTCACCGGAGCCCGCATCACCGGGACCGCCGCCGGTGAACTGCGCGTCCGGCTGTCCCGCACCGGCGGCGACGACGAGATCCGGCTGCTGCTCGCCGACGGGGCCGGCCTGCCCGTCGCCGAGGTGGACGCTCTGCGGCTGCGCCCGGTCACCGCCGCCGCGCTGACCGGTGCGACCGCCGAACGGCTGCTCTACGGCGTCAGCTGGGTGGCCCGCGACGTGCCCGCCACCGGGGAACCGGTCGTCGTGGCGCTCGGTGCGCCGCTGCCGTCACCCGTACCCCTGCTGGTGGTTGATGCGACCGCGCCCGGCAGCGCCGGTGAGCGGACAGCGGCCTTGCTCGCGCTGCTGCAGACGCTGCTGGCTGACCCCGGCTGGGCCGCGACCCGGCTGGTGGTGCGCACGCTCGGCGCGGCCGGCGACGACATCACCGACCCGGACGGTGCCGCGCTGTGGGGCCTGGTGCGGTCCGCGCAAGCCGAGCACCCGGACCGGTTCCACCTGCTCGACGGCGCCGACGACGCGTGGTATCCGGTGCCGCAAGCGGTGGTCCGCGACGGCACCGTGCGCGTGCCGCAGCTGACCCGGGTCACGCCCGGCGACGCCTTCGACGCCAGGGACGGCACCGTGGTCGTCACCGGCGCCACCGGCACCCTGGGGCAGCTGATCGCCCGGCACCTGGTCGCCGAGCACGGCGTGCGGGACCTGCTGCTGCTGTCCCGCTCCGGCGGCACCCTGGACATCGACGGCGCCCGGGTCCGCGCCGCCGCCTGCGACCTGGCCGACGCCGACGCGGTGGCCGCGGTGCTGCGCGACGAGCCGGTCACCGCCGTGGTGCACGTGGCCGGGGTGCTCGACGACGGCACTGTCGAGTCGCTGACCCGCGAACGCCTGGACACCGTGTTCCGCGCCAAGGTCGACGCGGCGCGGAACCTGCGCGCGGCCACGCGGGACAAACCGCTGACCGCGTTCGTGCTCTACTCCTCGGCGGCCGGGGTGTTCGGCAACGCGGGACAGGCGAACTACGCGGCCGCGAACGCCTACCTCGACGCGTACGCCTGCTGGCTGCGTGCCGACGGGGTGCCCGCGACGTCGCTGGCCTGGGGGTTGTGGGACGCCGGCATGGGCGACGCGGCCGACCACGAGCGGATGCGCCGCGGCGGAGTCCTGCCGCTCACCGCCGAGCAGGGCCTCGCCGCGTTCGACGCCGCCGCCGGTGGCAGCACCGCGCTGGTCATCCCGCTCGCCGTCGACCTGGCCGCACTGCGCGACACGGATGCGGCACCCGACCTGCTGCGGGACCTGGTCCGCGCACCCGCCCGCGCGGACACCGGCACGGCGCTGGGCCGGCAGCTGGCGAACCTGCCCAGCGAGCAGCGCGCCGCCGCCGTCCTCGGGGTGGTCCGGGCGCAGGTCGCCGACGTGCTCGGTTACGCCCGGGCCGAGGACGTGGACCCGGGACGCGCGTTCAGTGAACTCGGCTTCGACTCGCTCACCGCGGTCGAGCTGCGCAACCGGCTCGCCGCGGCCACCGGGCTGCGGCTGCCGTCCACGCTGGTCTTCGACTACCCGGCCGCGACCGTGCTGGCCGGTCACCTCGCCGCGGAACTGGCCGGCACCGCCGCCAGCCCCGCGACGGCACCCGCGCCGTTCGCCGCCCGCCTCGACGAGCCGGTCGCCATCGTCGGCATGGCCTGCCGCTTCCCCGGCGGTGTCGGCAGCCCGGACGACCTGTGGGACCTGGTCGCCGCCGGCCGTGACGGCATCGGCGCCTTCCCCGACGACCGGGGCTGGGACCTGGAGAACCTGTACCACCCGGACCCCGACCACACCGGCACGACCTACGCCCGGCAGGGCGGGTTCCTGGCCGGTGCCGGTGACTTCGACCCGGAGCTGTTCGGCATCTCGCCGCGCGAGGCCCTGGCCATGGACCCGCAGCACCGGTTGCTGCTGGAGACCTCGTGGGAAGCCCTGGAGCGGGCCGGGATCGACCCGCGCTCGCTGCGCGGATCGCGCACCGGGGTGTTCGCCGGCATCATGTACGGCGACTACGCCACCGTGCTCGAACAGGCCGACGCGCAGGTCGAAGGCTTCATGGGTACGGGCGGCAGCATCGCCTCCGGCCGGGTGTCCTACTCGTTCGGCCTGGAGGGCCCGGCGGTCACGGTCGACACGGCCTGCTCGTCGTCGCTGGTGGCGCTGCACCTGGCCGTGCAGTCGCTGCGCAACGGCGAGTGCGACGCGGCTCTCGCGGGTGGTGTGACCGTGATGGCGACGCCGGGCACGTTAGTCGGCTTCTCCCGGCAGCGGGGTCTCGCCGCCGACGGGCGGTGCAAGTCGTTCGCCGACGGAGCGGACGGCACGGGCTGGTCCGAGGGTGTCGGGGTGCTGCTCGTGGAGCGGCTGTCCGACGCGGAACGCCTCGGCCATCCGGTTCTCGCGGTGGTGCGGGGGAGTGCGGTCAATCAGGATGGCGCGTCGAACGGGTTGACCGCGCCGAACGGGCCTTCGCAGCAGCGGGTCATCCGCGCGGCGCTGGCGAGTGCCGGTTTGACCAGCGCCGACGTGGACGCGGTCGAGGCTCATGGCACCGGCACGTCGCTGGGTGACCCGATCGAGGCGCAGGCGTTGCTGGCGACCTATGGGCAGGATCGGTCAACGCCGCTGCTGCTGGGCTCGGTCAAGTCGAACCTCGGCCACACCCAGGCCGCGGCCGGTGTCGCCGGGATCATCAAGATGGTGCAGGCGATGCGGCACGGCTCGCTGCCGGCGACGCTGCACGTGGACCGCCCGACCGAGCAGGTCGACTGGTCGGCGGGCTCGGTGGAACTGTTGACCTCGGCCCGGGAGTGGCCTGCGGTAAATCGGCCGCGCCGGGCGGCGGTGTCGTCGTTCGGGATCAGCGGCACCAACGCACACGTCATCCTGGAAGCCCCGGCACCTCCCGCGGCCCTCGCACCGGCCCGGCCCGCGGCCCTCGCCCCGGTCCCGGCCGTGGCCCCGGTCCAGGCAACAGCACCGACAACGGCCTTGGCACCGGCACCGGCCGCGGAACCGCTGGCGCCCGCCGCAGAACCGGCGGCACCGCTAGCTTCCGTCGCGGCATCGCCGGTCGCGGTTGGGCCGGTCGTCCCGGTTGTGCTTTCCGCCGCGACCGACCGGGCCCTCGCCGGGCAGGCGGCCCGGCTGCGGGACCACCTGCTGGCCCACCCGGAGACCACACTGGGCGACGTTGCCTGGACGCTCGCCCACCGTTCCCCGCTCGCCCGGCGCGTGGTCCTGCCGGTCGCTGGGCGCGAGGCCCTGCTCGCCGCGCTGGACGAGCCGCTCCCGGTGGTACCGGCGCGGCCCGGGGCCCTCGCGGTCGTCTTCACCGGCCAGGGTTCCCAGCGTCTCGATATGGGACGCGGTCTCTACCAGACGTTTCCGGTGTATGCCGCCGCCTATGACGAGGTCGCGGCGCTGCTGGAGCTGCCGGTGGAGCCGGAGGTGGAGCAGACCGGCTGGGCCCAGCCGGCGATCTTCGCCCTCGAGGTGGCCCTCCTTGCCCTGGTGCGGTCGTGGGGTCTCCACCCGGACGTGGTGGCGGGCCATTCGATCGGTGAGATCGCGGCGGCCTACGCGGCTGGTGTCATGTCCCTGGCTGACGCTGCCACGCTGGTGTCCGCGCGGGGGCGCCTCATGCAGGCGCTGCCCGCTGGCGGAGCGATGCTGGCGGTGCAGGCATCCGAGGACGAGGTCCGGGCGGCCTTCCCGGAGATCGACATCGCGGCGGTCAACGGGCCGAACGCGGTGGTGGTGTCGGGGATCGATGCGGACATTTCGCCCATCGAAGCGCACGGTTGGAAGACGACCCGGCTGCGGACCAGCCACGCGTTCCACTCGCGGCTGATGGAGCCGATGCTCGACGACTTCCGGTCCGTGGTGTCGTCGCTGACGTTCGCCGAGCCGCGACTGAAAATGATCTCGACGGTCGCACCCGATGCCCGGTGGACCGACCCGGAATATTGGGTGCGGCAGGTCCGCGAGCCGGTGCGGTTCGCCGACGCCGCGGCCCGCCTCGACGCCGGCCGGGTCCTGGAGCTCGGCCCGGACACCGTCCTCGCGACGCTCGTGCCCGGCGCGGTCGCCGCGCTGCGCCGCGGCCGGGACGAGGTCACCACGCTGCTCACCGCGCTCGGCGAACTGCACACCGCCAGCCAGGCCGTCGACTGGAAAGCCGTGCTCGGCGGCGGCACGCTGCTCGACCTGCCCGGCTATGCCTTCGACCACCTGCGCTACTGGCCGCGCCGGCGCACCCTGGCCGCCGCCGACGCCGCCGGGCTCGGCCTGACCGAAACCGGACACGCGCTGCTCGGCGCGGCAATCGCGCTGCCCGACGCGCCGGAGAGCGTCCTCACCGGTCGGCTCTCCCTCGCCACCCACCCGTGGCTCGCCGACCACCGCGTCCTCGGCGCCCCGGTGGTTCCCGGCACCGCGCTGGTCGAGATGGCCCTCGCCGCCGGGCTCCGGATCGGCGCGCCGGTCCTGGAGGAACTGCTGCTGCAGGCACCGCTGACCGTGCCCGGCACCGGTGGCGTCCAGATCCGCACCACCGTCGGCGCGCCGGACGGCGACGCGCGGCACCGGGTAACCGTCCACGCCCGCACCGCCGACGACCTCCCATGGACCCTGCACGCCACCGGCCTGCTCGGGCCCGTGGACAGCACCGGCCCGCTCGGTTCCGAGGGCGGCGCCGGTCTCCGCGGGTCCGAGGGCGGTGCCGGCCTCCTCGGGTCTGAGAGCGGGGCCGGTGACGACACTGACCTTGTTGTCTGGCCGCCTGCTGGGGCCGACGAGCTCGACCTGACTGGCCTGTATGAGGCGTTCGCCGACGCCGGTCTCGACTACGGGCCCGCGTTCCGCGGCCTGCGCCGCGCCTGGCGCAGCGCCGGAGCCGTGCACGCTGAGGTGGCCCTTGCCGGTTCGTCCGAGGGGTTCGGCCTGCACCCGGCGCTGTTCGACGCGGCCCTGCACGCGCTCGGCACCGGCGGCCTGCTGGAGCCGGCCGACGGCGCCCGGCTGCCGTTCGCCTTCACCGGTGTGCGGGTCACCGGTGCCGCCACCGGCACGCTGCGGGTCCGGCTCACCCCGGGCGACGCACCCGGCGCCGTCCGCCTGCTGCTCACCGACGGTGCCGGCTTGCCAGTCGCCCGGGTCGACAGCCTCACCCTGCGACCGGTCACCGCGGGCCGGCCGGTCGCCGCCGCGGACCGCCTCGTCTTCGGCCTGGACTGGGTCGCCCAGAGCGTCGCGCCAGCGGCCGGCCTCCCCGTCGTCGTCGCGCTCGGTGAGCCGCTGCCGGCACCGGCACCCGTGGTGCTGGTCGACGCGACCGCGCCCGGCACCGCCCTCGACCGCAGCACCATGCTGCTCGCCCTGCTGCGGGAATGGCTGGCGGACCCGGCGCGGAGCGGCGACCGGCTGGTGATCCGCACGTCCGGCGCGGCCGGCGACGACATCACCGACCCGGACGGCGCCGCGCTGTGGGGGCTGGTCCGTTCCGCCCAGTCCGAACACCCGGACCGGCTGCACCTGCTCGACGGCCCGGAAGCCGTCTACTACCCGGTTCCGCAGGCGGTCGTCCGCGACGGCGTGGTGCGGGTGCCGCGGCTGGCCCGGATCCCGGTGTCCGGCGCCGTGCGCCTCGGCGACGGTGTGGTGGTGGTGACCGGCGCGACCGGTACCCTGGGTGGACTGGTGGCCCGGCATGTGGCTGCGGCTTACGGGGTCCGTGAGCTGCTGTTGCTGTCGCGCTCCGGTGGGACTCTCGACATCGACGGCGTCAACGTGCGCGCGGTGGCCTGCGATCTGGCCGACCCGGACGCGGTCGCGCAGGCGCTGCGCGGTGAGCCGGTCACCGCGGTGATCCACGCGGCCGGGGTGCTCGACGACGCGCTGCTGGCCGACCTGACCCCGGAACGGCTCGCCACGGTGTTCCGGGCCAAGGTCGACGCGGCGCGCAACCTGCGCGAGGCCACGCGGGACCTGCCTCTCGCGGCGTTCGTGCTCTACTCCTCGGCGGCCGGGCTGTTCGGCAACGCGGGACAGGGCAACTACGCGGCGGCGAATGCGTTCCTTGACGCGTACGCAATCTTCTTGCGATCTGAAGGCGTTCCCGCGACGTCTCTCGTCTGGGGTTTGTGGGACGCCGGGATGGGCGAGGGTGTCGACCGGGACCGGATGCGCCGCGGTGGCGTCCTCGCGCTCACCGCCGACGAAGGGCTCGCCGCCTTCGACGGCGCGCTCGGCAGCGCCCGGCCGCTCGTCGCGGCCCTCGCCGTGGACACCGGAGCCCTGCGCACCGCGGAGTTCCTGCCGCCGCTGCTGGCCGACCTGGTGCCCGGCCGCGCCGCCACCACCCCGGCTGGTTCGCTCGGCCGTCGGCTGGCCGCGCTGCCCGAAAACGAGCGCACCCGGGCCCTGCTGGCCCTGGTCGGCGCGCAGGTGGCGGCGGTGCTCGGCTACGCCGACGCGGACCGGCTCGACCCCGGCCGCGCCTTCGGCGACCTGGGGTTCGACTCGCTGACCGCGGTCGAGCTGCGCAACCGGCTCGCGGGGGCCACTGGGCTGCGGCTGCCCTCCACGCTGGTCTTCGACTACCCGAACGTCGCGCTGCTCGCCGCGCACCTCGACGAGGAGCTCTCCGGGCTGCGGGTGGCCGATCCGGTGGCAGCCGCGCCGCGCGCCCGGACCGTCGACGAGCCGATCGCGATCGTCGCCATGGCCTGCCGCTATCCGGGCGGGGTCGCCTCGCCGGACGACCTGTGGGATCTGGTGGCCGCGGGGCGGGACGGCGTCGGGTTGTTCCCGGAGGATCGCGGCTGGGCGGACATCTACCACCCGGACCCGGATCACCCGGGCACCTCGTATACCCGTGAGGGTGGCTTCCTTTATGGCGCGGGTGACTTCGACCCGGAGCTGTTCGGCATCTCGCCGCGCGAGGCCCTGGCGATGGACCCGCAGCAGCGGCTGCTCCTGGAGACGTCGTGGGAGGCTTTCGAGCGGGCCGGTATCAACCCGTTGGGGCTGCGTGGGCAGCGCATCGGGGTGTTCGCGGGCGTGATGTACCACGACTACGGGTCGCAGACCGCCGAGGTGCCGGCCGGGGTCGAAGGGTTCCTCAGCACCGGGAGCTCCGGCAGCGTCGCCTCCGGGCGGGTGTCGTACACGTTCGGCCTCGAAGGCCCGGCGGTCACGGTCGACACGGCGTGTTCGTCGTCGCTGGTGGCGTTGCACCTGGCCGTACAGTCGCTGCGGACCGGGGAGTGCGACGCGGCCCTTGCGGGTGGTGTGACGGTGATGGCGACGCCGAACACGTTCATCGGGTTCTCCCGGCAGCGGGGTTTGTCGGCTGATGGCCGGTGCAAGTCGTTCGGTGAGGCCGCGGACGGCACGGGTTGGTCCGAGGGTGTCGGCATGCTGCTCGTCGAGCGGCTCTCCGACGCACAGCGGCTGGGTCACCCGGTTCTCGCGGTGGTGCGGGGGAGTGCGGTCAATCAGGACGGTGCGTCCAACGGGCTGACCGCGCCGAACGGGCCGTCACAGCAGCGCGTCATCCGTGCGGCGCTGGCCGGCGCGGGGTTGACGACCGCTGACGTGGATGCGGTCGAAGCGCACGGCACGGGCACGTCGCTGGGTGACCCGATCGAGGCGCAGGCGCTGCTGGCGACCTATGGGCAGGATCGGTCAACGCCACTGCTGCTGGGCTCGATCAAGTCGAACTTGGGCCACACCCAGGCAGCGGCCGGTGTTGCCGGGATCATCAAGATGGTCCAGGCCATGCGGCACGGCACCCTTCCGGCGACCTTGCACGCTGCCGTCGCGTCGACCCAGGTGGACTGGTCGGCGGGGGCGGTGGAACTGCTGACCTCGTCCCGGGAGTGGCCTGCGGTGGATCGGCCGCGTCGGGCGGCGGTGTCGTCGTTCGGGATCAGTGGCACCAACGCGCACGTCATCCTCGAAGGAGTTTCGGCCCTCGCGCCAGTGGCGGGGATTGACCTGCCGGTCACGCCGGTCGTGCTCAGCGGCGCCGACGAGAACGCGCTGCGCGAGCAGGCCGAACGGATCCGGGGCGCGGCAGGTTCCCTCGGTGACATCGCCCGCGCTCTGTCCCGTCGAGCGCCGCTGCGTCACCGGGCGGTGGTTCTTGCCGCCGATCGCGCTGAACTCGACCGAATCCTCAGCGACGGCACCCTGCCACGCGTCGAGGCCCGCCGGACCTCGCTGGCGGTGGTCTTCACCGGCCAAGGCTCGCAGCGCCTGGAGATGGGCCGGGGTCTCTACGAGGCGTTCCCGGTCTACGCCGCCGCCTACGACGAGGTCGCGGCACTGCTGGACCTGCACGCCGAGCCGCAGGCGGAGCAGACCGGCTGGGCCCAGCCGGCGATCTTCGCCCTGGAAGTCGCCCTGCTCGCCTTGGTGCGCTCGTGGGGCCTCCACCCCGACGTGGTCGCCGGCCATTCCATCGGCGAGGTCGCCGCGGCCTATGCGGCCGGGGTCCTGACGCTGCGCGACGCTGCCACCCTGGTCTCCGCGCGGGGCCGTCTGATGCAGGCGCTGCCCGCTGGCGGGGCGATGCTGGCGGTGCAGGCGTCCGAGGACGAGATCCGGGCCGTGTTCCCGGAGATCGACATCGCGGCGGTCAACGGGCCGAACGCGGTCGTGGTGTCGGGGATTGAAGCGGATATTTCGCCCGTGGAAGCGCATGGTTGGAAGACGACCCGGCTGCGGACCAGCCATGCGTTCCACTCGCGGCTGATGGAGCCGATGCTCGACGACTTCCGGGCCGTGGTGTCGTCGCTGACGTTCAGCGAGCCGCGCCTGACCGTGGTCTCGACCGTGGAGGCGGGCGGCGACTGGACCGACCCGGAGTACTGGGTGCGGCAGGTCCGCGAGCCGGTGCGGTTCGCC
>NZ_LLZH01000045.1:0-14424 GCF_001509495.1 Actinoplanes awajinensis subsp. mycoplanecinus
CCTCGGCGACGCCCTCGACACCGACCGCATCGACGCCGCCTACGACAACGGCGTACTGGTCCTGCGCATCCCGATCGCCGAGAAGGCCAAGCCCCGCAAGGTCAACGTGGTGGCACGCCAGAGCGGCGAGCAAAAGGTGATCACGGGCTGACCGGCGGTGCCACGAGAAGGGGCTGGACAGGACTGTCCGGCCCCTTCTTCACGCGTTTCCTCGCCATCCGTACGTACCGATGCTCAAGAATGCGGACCGTGACCGGACAGCGGCCCGGCACCGGAGCCCTCAGCCGGGTCCGAGCGGATGGCAGTTGTCGGGCTCGCCGACCCGGACGTCGTAGCAGCCGTACTGCAGCCCGTTCGCGGACTGGTCGAGGCCGGCGTCGGTGAAGTAGACCAGCGACACCCACCCCCACTGCCCGTTGTCGGCCCGCGTGTACGCCCACCAGAAGTTGGTGGCGGCGCCGACCTTGTTCGACTCCCCCGGCTGCTGGCCCAGGAACCACCGGCTGCCACCGCCGGCGACGGTCCCGACTTGCGACGAGGCGCGGTCGGGCCGGCTCATCACCGGCACGGTCCCGGCCCGCAGGGTGCAGTTCTGCCCGCGGAGCCGCACCGTGGCGATCCAGGCGGGCACCGCACAGTGGCCGCCGCCGCCACCGACCACGTGGTGGGTGAGCCAGTCCTGCAGCAGACTCAGGTGGCTGCTGCTGAGGTAGTCGACACTGCCGTAGATGGCGTCGGTCCACGAGCGGCTGCGGTCGGGACAGTCCAGCTCGTCCCACACCCGCACGTGGTGCCCGGTGGTCTGCGCCCCGATGATGTCGTCCCAGTGCACCGTCTGGATCGACCGGCTGTCGTCGTAGGTGCAGTCGTCGCGGGTGTCCGGATCCGCAAAGCTGATCACCGGCACCAGGTCGGCGTTGTACTGGTCCCCGTCGGCGGCGAAACTCCCGTCCAGGAACGCGTACCGCTCGGCCTGCCGCCCGAGCAGCCCCCGCACCGAGTCGTAGCCGCCGGCGCTCGCCGGGACCTGCTCATCGTTGTGGCTGCCGCTGACGACCAGCTGCACCGGCCCCCACTGCCCGGCGTGGAACAGCATGCCGCGGTACGGAGCGAGCACACTCATGATCTTCTCGGCGACCACGAGCGGATTGTTCGGGTCGGTAGCCGCCGCGGCCATGTCCGCGGGAAGCTTGCAGCCGCCTGCGACCTCCGCACACTTGATCTCGACGAACAGGAAGACCGGCTGGTCGTATCCCGGATACACCCGCCCACCGCTCGCGTTCACCCGCGCTCTGAGCCCGTGCAGATACACCGACTCGAACGACTCCGCGGTGACCCGGTTGTCCCGCTTGTCCTCGCAGTCGTCCCCGTCGACGTGATGGCAGAGCACCAGCGTGCCGTCGCGGAGGAACACGTCGGCCTCGACACTGGTGAATCCGCGCTCGAGCGCGTCCTGCAACGGCCGCGCGTTGAGGTAGTCGTCCTCCGCATGTCCATGCTCCAACGGCGTCACCCCCACCACCGTGGGCGCGGCGGGCGGTACCGCGGACGACCGCTCGTGCGGCTGTTCATGCCGAAGAACCAGCATGAGTACGACGGTGAGCACGATGGCGCCGACACCACCGGCTACCAGCGCCCGGAGCCGGCCCGGCCGGCGCGTGGTGAAATACGCGTCGATCACCACAGGTTCCCTGGCCGGCTGGCCGGCACCGGCCGGGCGTGGCGCGGGCACGGCGCGCGGGGCCTGTTCGTCGGCCTGCTGTGCGGCGTCGATCAGCGCCGCCACGTGCGCGCTGGCCACCACGAGCCGGTCCGCGGCGAGCTCGTCGAACGGCACGCCGGCGATCACGTGGCTGGCCCGGGCGACCGCGACCACCAGAGCCGGATCGGTGATCCGGCGCAGGTCGCCGGCGAGAACCCCCGCCACGTCGTCCTTGTCGATCGACATCCCGGGCGCCAGCCGGTGACTGCGGATCACCTCCGCCAGGTGCCGCAGCGAGGCGGGCCGCCGGCGACGCCGCGGCGGCGGTGACCCCGGCGGCGAGGTGTACTCACCGACCCGGGCAGCGTGCCCGACCGACGCGTTGAGCTGGGAGGCCAGTAGCTGCGCGGCGTCCTGCACCTTGCTCCACCACGGCGACAACGGTTCCTGCACCCCTGGCCCCTCCCCTCCGACCGCCACGAACGGTTGATGCGCGCCCCGCCAATCTATCGACGATCATCATGTTCATCGACATCGCGCACCCCCCGGCCGGCCGCCGGCGTCAGCGGCGGGGCCCGGCGAAGTGGTGTTCGCTGAGTTCGCACAGTCGGCGCTGGGTGCCGGGGTCGTGGGAGACCGCAGGGGTGGTCGTTTCCAGGTCGCGGTTGAAGTAGCGGCCGGTGACGCCGGCCAGGCTCGGGTCGGTGGCCAGGCGCAGCGCGGTCGCGGCACCCTGCGCGGGCGTCAGCAGGCTCCGGCGGATCAGGGTGCGGAACGGGCGCAGCGGCGCCGGCACCAGGTCGTCGATGATGCCGGTGGCGACGATCCCGGGGTGCAGGGCGTTCACGGTCACGCCGTCGGCTGCGAGGGTGCGCGCGAGGGCGTAGCCGGCGGTGACCGTCATGAGTTTCGCCCGTGCGTAGGCCTGGAAGGGCACGAACCCGGTGGCGGGATTCACATCGGCCAGACTGTCGGCTTCGGTCAGGTCGAGGTCCGCCGGACGGGGCCGGCCGGCGATCGTGACCTGACGGGTGTCGTTGAGGGTGTCGCTGGCGACGTTCACGATCCGTGCGCGGCCGCGGCGCAGCGGGGTGTCGAGGCGGGTCATCAGGCCGTAGGCGGCCAGGTAGTCCAGGGCGACGTGCATCTCGACGCCGTCGACCGAGACGCGATGGCCGGGGAAGTGCGCGCCGGCGTTGTTGACCAGGATGTGGATCTGCTGGTGACGGTTCACGATCAGCTGCGTGGCGGCCACGACGTCGGCGCGCCGGGAGAGATCCGCGGCGATGACCTCGAGGCGGCTCGCGGCCGATGCTCCGATCAGGGTACGCAGCGCGTCAGCCCGGGCCGGGTCCCGGGCGATGACGATCACGTGGGCGCCGGCCTGGGCGAGTCCGGCGGCGATGACCTGACCCATGCCGCCGGTCCCGCCCGTGACGACGGCGACCTGCTGTCCCAGGTCAGGAGTCGCGGCGGTCATCGGGTGATCCGCGGGTAGGCGTGCTCGTACCGCGGGGACTCGGCCTCGTCGAGCAGGAAGGCGGCCAGGTCGGCGCGGCCGATGGCACTCCACAGCCGGATCGGCAGGCCGGCGCCGGCGGTGTACGTCCCGATCGCGGCGTGGTCCGAGAGCTTCGGCGGCCGCACGATCGTCCAGCGCAGGCCGGACGCGGTGATGAGCGGTTCCATCGTCTCCTTGTCGCGGAGCCGGTCGGCCACGTTCGCCCACACCGCCAGCGAGTACAGCGACCTGTCGTGCGTCTCCAGCACGCCGTGGGCGCTGACGGCGATCAGCCGGTGCACGCCGGCGGCACGCATCGCGGTCACCGCCGATCGGATGCCGTCCGTGCAGACGGTCGTCGGCCCGCCGGCCGCGCCGCCCAGGGCGCTGATCACCGTGTCGGCGCCCGGCAGCGCCAGGGCGAGGGCCGCATGGTCGTCGACGTCGGGCCAGGCCGCTTCGGTCAGGTTCGGTCGCGGTTCGAGGGTTCCCGGGCGGCGGACGAGCGCCACCACCTCGTGCCCGCGATCGAGAGCGGTGGACACCACGTGCCGGCCGGTGGCGCCGGTGGCGCCCAGCACCACCACGCGCTGCGATACAAACTGTCTCATAGGTTGATGATGCGTGGCGCTCGTCTATGAGTCAACTCGTCTCATAAGATGGGTGGGTGCCCGCCGAGACTGATCCACGATTCCTGCGCAGCCGGGAGGCGATCCTGCACGCCGCGCGTGAGCTGCTGCTGGAGAAAGGCCCGGCAGCGGTGACGCATGCCCCGGTCGCCGAGCGCGCCGGGGTCGGGCGGGCCACCGTCTACCGGCACTGGCCGCGCCCGGAGCTGCTCCTGGTGGAGGCGATGGCCACGGTCCCGATGCCGTTCTTCGCCGAGCCCACCGTCCCCACCAGGGACTGGCTGCGCCGGGAGCTCACCGCGATGGCGCATCAGCTCGACCTCGACGACGTGCGCGCCGTGGCCACCACCCTGGCCAACACGGCCCTGTGGGACGAGCACATGGAAGCCCGGCGCGCCCAGTTCGCCGGCGTCCTGAGCGAGCGCGTCACGGCCGCCCTCGACGACGCCCAGCACCGCGGCGAGCTCACCCTGGCGATCCCCGGCCGCAACGCGGCGGCCGCACTCATCGGGCCGCTGTACTACCGCAGCACGATCGAGCACTCCCCCGCCGACCCGGGCCTCATCGAGTCCGCGATCGCCGCCCTGGGCTCCTGGTCCACCGACTGACATCGCCTCGTCGGATCCCGGAGGAGGGTGATGGCGGAGCGTACGCGGATCGGTGATGCTGGAGTGGTGCCAGCCATCAAGATGATCACTTCTGACGTGGACGAGGCCCGCACCATGCTGGGCGAGCACTTCTACTCGAACGCTCTCGAGGTCCTGTCGCCGGATCCATGGACAGCCGCCTTCGACATAGCCTCCGCCGGCCCGATCACCCTCGGGGATCTGCGCTTCGGAGCCGACGTACGGATCGAGTTCGGTGAGCTCGGGGCCTACCACGTCGACGTGCCCTTCTCCGGCGAGCTGGCGTGGCGTCAGGGACGTGGTGATCCGATGGTGGCCACGACGGGCCGCGCCGCCGTGTTCCAGCCGGTGGGCGACACGACGCTGGAGCGTTGGCAGGGCGACTGCCGCCTGCTGGCAGTGAAGATCGATCGCGGACTGCTGGAGAATGAGCTGGCCCGGCTGCTGGACGCGCCCGTTGGCGCACCGGTACGGCTGGGCCCGGAGCTGGTCACCTCCCGCGGGGCAGGGGCTACCTGGCTGCGGCTCGCCCGTATGCTCGCTGCCGACGCCGGCGAGGAGCACGGTCTCGGCCGGCACCCGGTCCTGGGTCGGCAGTTGCTGGAAAGCCTGGTCGGTGGGCTCTTGCTGGTCGCACCGCACAATTACCGGTACGCGCTGGACAACCACCGCTCCGGGCTGGCTGCCCCGGGAGCTGTCCGGCGTGCGGCGGAGGCCATGCGCGCCGACCCCGCCCGGCCGTTCACGATCGCCGATCTGGCGCAGATCGCCGACGTCAGCACGCGCTCCTTGCAGGACAGTTTCCAACGCTACCTGGGCACGTCACCGATGACTTATCTGCGTGAGCTCCGGCTGTCTCTCGTGCACCATCAATTACGAGAGGCCGAGCCCGGGCATTACACGGTCACCGAGATCGCCCATCGGGGCGGCTTCGTGCACCTGGGCCGCTTCGCCGCCCTTTACCACCGCCGGTACGGCGAATCCCCGTCGCAGACGCTACGCGGTTGATCCGCATCATCGGTGACGGTCCCGCCGAGGTCGCCGGTGCCCATGGGACCCTCGCCCGGCGAGCGGGCAGACCCCCGCTATCGCGGGCGAGGCGGGCCGTCGAGTTCGGCGCGGAGTTTGGCGAGGG
This sequence comes from Actinoplanes awajinensis subsp. mycoplanecinus, assembly GCF_001509495.1. Lineage (NCBI taxonomy): Bacteria > Bacillati > Actinomycetota > Actinomycetes > Micromonosporales > Micromonosporaceae > Actinoplanes > Actinoplanes awajinensis. The sequence goes on from NZ_LLZH01000045.1 coordinate 5,594, forward strand.
CCGCGGTGAGCAGGCGGGAGATCTGCATCTGGGAGATACCGACCTGCTCCGCGATCTGCTTCTGGGTCTGACCACCGAAGAAGCGCAGAATCACGATCCGCCGTTCCCGCTCCGGCAGGCAATTCATGGCCGGCGGCAGCGAGACGGCGAAGTCGGTCATCGCGAACCCGGGATCCTGGACGCCGAGCGTGTCGCCGAGTTCCAGGTTCTGTTCCGCGTCGACCGGCATATGCAACGAGCTCGGCCGGTAGGCGTGACCGCTCTCCAGCGCTTCCAGGATCGCCTCCTCGCCGACCTCCAGGTGGGCGGCGAGGTCGGCGACCGTGGCGGGTCGCTGCAGGCAATGCTCGAGTACGTGGCGGGCCGCGCTGATGGCCAGGCGCAGCTCCTGCAGCCGCCGGGGGATGCGCATGGTCCAGGCCCGGTCCCGGAAGTGGCGTTTGAGCTCACCGAGGACGGTAGGTATCGCGTAGCTGACGAAGTCGCTGCCCCGTGCCGGGTCGAAACCGTCGATCGCTTTGATCAGGCCGACCGACGCCGTCTGCTGCAGGTCGTCGGACGTCTCGCCACGGTTGGCGTACCGGCGGGCCAGGCGTCGCGCCATCGGCAGCCAGGCCTCGATGGCCTGTTGCCGCCACACGGCTCGGCGTGGGTCCGCGTGGTCCAGCGCGGTCATCCTGTCGACGATCTCCGCGGCGCGCCGGTCGGCGTCCACGGCCTCGGCGGTCAGCCGGCTGGCTCGGGCGGTCGACGTGGCCATCGGCATCTCCTCACCTCGAAAAGCTGGACAAAACGGCCGGATAAACCCCTCGGTCCTCCGGCCGCTCCACCGTGCTCATGCCATGGGTCAGGCGTCGGGGCGCTCGACGTCGCCGCGCCAGGTGCCGGTGGCGGCGCCGCGGCTCTCGATGAAGTCCTTGAACCGCTTCGCGTCCGCCTTCACCTGGTGGCTGTCGACACCGACGGCGCTGCCGACCTTCTCGACGAAGCCCTCCGGCTCCCAGTCGAGCTGAATGGTCACCCGGGTCTCGCTGTCGGCCAGGCGGTGGAAGGTGACGACACCGGCGTGCTTGGTGTCACCGCCGGTGCTCTTCCAGGCCACCCGCTCCTCGGGGTGCTGCTCGGTGATCTCCGCGTCGAACTCACGCGTCTGCCCGGCAATCTTGGTCACCCAGTGGGTGTGCGTGCTGTCGATCTGCTTGATCGACTCGACGCCGTCCATGAACTGGGGGAAGTCCTCGAACTGGGTCCACTGGTGGTAAGCGGTGCCGATCGGCACGTTGACGTCCACGGACTCGGTCACGGTAGTCACGGCATTCTCCTTCGATCAGGGCTGACCGTGGACTACCCGGGCCCCGGACGCCCAAACGCCTTGCGTCGGTTTCTGCGTCGATTCGGTCGCCAGGTGCGTCGCCCACCTGCGACCCGTGAGAGGATGGCGGAGGTGTTCGAGGTGTCGAGACGGACGGTGTACCGAGTGCTGGCACGAGCCGCCAAGGCAGTCGCGTGAACGACGAGCGGCACGACCCGTTCCGCGAAGCCCGGGTACGAGCGGTGGCGGACACCGGGCTGGGCGCGGGCGGCGACCCGGTGTTCGACCGGATCGCCGGACTGGTGCGCAACCTGCTCGGCGTGCCGGTGGCGTTGGTGTCACTGCTCGACACCCATCGTCAGTTCTTCCCCGGCGCGGCCGGGCTGGCAGAGCCGTGGGCGACCCGGCGGCAGACCCCGCTGAGTCACGCCCTGTGTCAGCAGGTCGCCGTGGCACAGGGGCCCTTGGTGATCACGGACGCCCGCGCCGACGAGCGGTGCGAGGCCAATCCGGCGGTCGCCGAGATGGGCATCGCAGGATATGCGGGGATGCCGCTCACGGACACCGACGGCACCGTGCTGGGCGCGTTGTGCGCCATCGACCACGAACCGCGGGAGTGGACCGAGGCCGAGCTGTCGCTGCTGTCGGACATGGCGGTGGCCTGCTCGGACAGCCTGCGGCTGCGCATCACGAGCCGGCACGCCGAAGCCGCGCGGGTCAGCGCCGCCGCGGTGAGCGGGCAGGCCTACGCGGCATCGCAGCGCAGCGAACTGCTCCTGACCGCGAGCGTGCTGCTGGCCGGGGCCCGCACGGTCACCCAGATCGTCGCCGCGATCGCGCAGCTGAGGTCGCCCGCGTTCGCCCCGTCGCACGTCGGGATGGTGCTGCTCGACGCCGAGCAGCGCCTGGAGGTCTTCGGCGCCGACCGGCTGTCCGATGACATCACCTCCCGCTGGGTCAGTTTCCCGACCTCGGCACCGGTGCCGGCCGCGCTGGCCTTCAGAACCGGGCAGCTGATCGCATCCGGCGACCCGGCCAGTATCCGCGCCGACTTCCCGCAGCTCGCCGACGACGTGGCCGCCCTGGGCTGGCAGGCGATCGCGGCCGCGCCCGTGCCCGGCATCCGGGGACCACTCGGCGCTCTCACCTTCTCCTGGGACCACTCGCTGCACCTCGACGCGGCCCAGAAGAGCGTGATGGTCACGGTGGCCGGCTACGTGGGTCAGGCCCTGCAACGCGTCATCCACCTGGAGGAACAGAACACCGCCGCCCGTACCCTGCAGCAGGCCCTGCTGACCCGGCTACCCGACACCGGTCAGCTCCGGCTGGCCGCCCGATACCTGCCCGCCCACCACGGCGATCTCATCGGCGGCGACTGGTACGACGCGATCACCCTGCCGGGTGACCGGCTCGCCCTGGTCATCGGCGACGTGTCCGGGCACAACCTCACCGCCGCCGCCGCGATGAGCGAGCTGCGCAGCATGCTGCGCGGGTTCCTCATCGACCGCCTCGACACACCGTCGGCGATGCTGGAACGCCTCGACCACGCCAACCATGCGCTGGGCGCGGACACCATCGCCACCGTGCTGCTGGCCTACCTTGACCGGCAGGACGACGGCAGCCACCTGCTGCACTGGTCCAACGCCGGACACCCGTTCCCGAGCGTGGTGACCACCGGCGGCGAGGTCGCCGCGCTGCCGGGCACCGACCCGCTGCTCGGCGCCCGGCACCGCCGCCCCCGGACCACCCATCACTACCGGCTACCGCCCGGTGCCACCCTGCTGATGCACACCGACGGACTCGTGGAGACCCGCGACGGTGTCATCGACGACGGGTTCGCCCGGCTGCACCAGTTCCTCGGCGGGCACCGCGACACCGCACCCGCCGCCCTCGCCGACCAGCTCGTCGAGTACGCCGACACCCGGATCCGCGAGGACGACGTCGCCCTGATCATCGCGGCCACCGCACCGGCGGACGGACTCACCGACCGCCCCGCAGCAGCCCACTGCACCGGCACCGCCTGAACCCCCTGCGGCAACCGGACCGCACCCCACCGGCGATGGCGCCGACACCTGGCCCACACTACGATGGGCGCCAAGTTGCGTCGATTCGCTCGTCGAAATCGCCTGCTGCGAGCACCTCCCGCGGGGTCGGCCACCGACACCACGGGACGATCTGAAGCGGAAGGAACCAGCGGTGAGTTCGGTCATCTCCCTGCGTCGCGCCGAGGACGGCACGGCTACCGACTTGTGCGTGCTCGAGTCCCCGAACGACCTGTCCTGGATGCGCGGCGCACTGCGCGCGCACATCGCCGACGCCACGGCGGAAGCGCCGGAGACCGCGGAAGACATGATCGTGGTGGCCTGCGAACTGGCGACCAACGCCCTGCGGCACGGCCGGCCACCCGTGCACGTACGCCTCATCCGCACCGGCCGGCACCTGATCCTCGACATCGCCGATCACGACCCGCACACCGCGCCCGCCTACGCCGCCAACCGTCCCCTCGGCGCCGGCGGGCTCGGCCTGCACCTCGTGCACGCGTTCGCCCTCGACATGGGCTGGTACGCCGGCGACACCACCAAACACGTCTGGGCTCAGTTCCCGGGCCCCGGCGCCGGTCGTGGCAGAATCGCCACTCCCCGCCCCGCCGACGACACCCTGCCACCTCGGGCTTGATAGGAAAGCACTCGTGCACGACACCGACTACGCCACCACCTGGCTCCCCGACCCGACCGGTGCCGCCGTCCTGCGCCTGGGCGGAGAGCTCGACATCAACGCCCGCGATCCGCTCGCCGAAGACCTGCTCGCAGCGATCCGCGAACGCCGCTACCCCGGCATCACCGTCGACCTGACCGACGTCGCCTTCATCGACTCCGAGGCACTCAGCTCGCTGCTCCTCGCATACAGCGCGGCGCGCGACGCCGGCATCGCATACCGCCTGACCGGCGCCACCGGTGTCGTGCAGCGCGTGCTCAAGGTAGCCGGCGTCCTCGACCTCGCCCACCCACCGGCCGGATAGCCACCGCCTTCACCCTTTCCATGGTCGGGGTCGCGGCGAGCGTGGTCGGGGCCGCGGCGAGCGGCCGGCTCAGGCCGGGGTGGGGCGGAGTTGGTGGGGCATGCGCCAGCCTGTGGCCAGGCGTGACGGGTGCACGGTGTCGCCGCCGCCGAAGAACTCGCAGAACTTCATGATCAGGGGATCCCAGCGCAGCGGGTCGACGTACTGGGTTCCCGGGACCAGCAGGTCCTCCGCGATGTGCGCCCGGACCACGTTGACCTGGAAGGCCGTGGCGTGCGTGTCGCCCGCGCCGAACGGATGCGCCGCCGCCACCTCGCACTCCAGCTGGATCGGGCACTCCGCGACCCGGGGTGCCGCGACGAGCTCGCCGGCCTGCTCGGTCAGTCCGGCGGCGGCGAACTTGTCGCTCTCGTGGCGGTACCCGATCGCTGCCTTGTGCGCGGGCACGACGGGTGCCGCCGTGGTCAACGCGAGCCGGTCCACCGCGCCGACCAGCGACGACGGGGCCAGGTTGAGCACGCACCGACGCTCACGCAGCAGGTTGGCGGTGGTCTGCGCACTGTTGCCCAGTCCCAGCATGCAGCTCTGGCCCAGCCACCACGCCGACGACATCGGGGCGAGGTTGGCGGTGCCGTCGGGATTGCGGGAACCGATGAGCACCACCGGAGTTCCGAAGTACAGGACCTTCAAGTCGACGCGCACATGCATGCCGATGATGATGGTCAGGAGCGGCCGGGAACGCTGGCGGCAATCGGACGTGGCGATCGACCGACTCTTCGCTTGCGGTCCGCGCGTGGCGCGGGTGGCCAGAGCAGATCCATGGGTACGCGGTGACCGGCCAGGTCCGGCGCTCCCTTCGTACCGTGAAAGGGTCTGCCTTCCCCGTCACGCACAGCGCACAGCGAGCTGGACGGGTCAGAATCCGCTGGCTTCCGGCAGTGCTGCGGCGGTGAGGAAGTCGGCGAAGTCGGCCGGGCTCAGTGGCTTGGCGAACAGGTACCCCTGTGCAATGTCGCAGCCGAGCTCCCGCAGTTCCGCGGCCTGCTGTTCGGTTTCGATGCCCTCGGCGACCGTGCTCAGGTGCAGGACCTGGGAGAGCCGGATGACGGCACCGGCGACGGCGGACCCTTCGGGGGTGTTGTCGAGCTCGGCGACGAAGCTACGGTCGATCTTGAGGATGTCGACGGGTAGCCGGGTCAGGTACTGCAGCGACGAGTAGCCGGTGCCGAAGTCGTCGATCGCGATCCGGATCCCGTGTTCACGCAGCGCGCGCAGCGCGGCGATCTCGCCGGTCTCGTCGACCAGCGCCGACTCGGTGACCTCGAGGACGAGGTGGCGGGGGTCGCCGCCGACCCGGTCGAGCACGGCCAGGATGTCGTGCACGATCGTCGGTTCACGCAGTTGTCGCGGTGAGAGGTTCACGCTGATGTGCATCGGCTCGCCGCCCGGCGGCGGGTCCGGAAGTACCGCGAGCTGGACAAGGGACTGCTCCAGGACCCAGAGGCCGATGTCGTTGATCGCTCCGGAGCGTTCGGCCACCGGGATGAAGCGCACCGGTGAGATCGCGCCGCGGGTGGGATGCTGCCAGCGCAGCAGCGCCTCGGCCGCGACCGGGCGGCCGGTGACCAGGTCGACCTGCGGCTGGTAGACCACGTGCAGCTCGCCGCGCGGCAGGGCGTGTTGCAGGTCCTCGGCGAGCACGGCATCGTCGGCGCGCTGGTCGATCATCGAGGTTTCGTAGCGGGCGTAGCGGTGACTGCCGGCCCGTTTGATGTGGTACATCGCGGTGTCGGCCTGCCGCAGCAGGGTCTTGCTGTCGTATCCGGGCCGGGCGGTGGCGATGCCGATGCTGGCCCGCACCGGTACGAGGTCGTTGTCGATGCTGGCCGGGTGCGCGGCAGCGGTGGCGAGGATCCGTTGCGCCGCCGCGATGGCGTCGTTGACATGGCCGGTGCCGGCGAGCAGCACCGCGAACTCGTCGCCGCCGATGCGGGCGCACACGTCGACGTCGCGGACCGCGGCGCGCAGCTGGCGGCCGACATGTGCCAGGAACACGTCGCCGGAGGCGTGGCCGTACGCGTCGTTGACGAGTTTGAAGCCGTCCAGGTCGATCAGCAGCAGCGCGGCCGGCTCGCCGCGGCCCGCGGCGCGGTCCAGGGCTTCGTCGAGGCCGGACCGGTTGGCCAGGCCGGTCAGGGCGTCGGTGGTGAGCTGGTCGCGACTGTGCCCTATGAAGATCAGCTGGCGCCAGGCGGCGGCGCCGGTCATCGCGGTCAGCCCGCAGACCAGGCCACCCCAGGGCAGCAGCTGCCCCTCCAGGACGGTCACCACTGCCATGATCAGGCAGCCGGCCAGCATGGCGGCCATCGGCAGATACGTCGCCCAGAGCGGGGGGCGGCTGGTGCGGACGGTGTAGGCAAGCCCGGACCGCGCGACGGTGAGCACCGGGGCGACGGTCATGAACAGGCTGGCGATGGTGAACCCGGCCAGGACGCGCAGGTCGTGGGTGAACGGTTTCCCGTCGGTGCTGTCGACCATCCAGGTCAGGTCGGCGGCCAGGTAGAGGGCCAGGCCCACGGCGAACACGGTGATGGGGGTGGCGAACCGGGTGACCGCGCCACCCAGCACGATCGAGGCGACCGCGGCCAGCAGCAACACGTCGCCCAGCGGCCAGCCGATCGTCGCGATCGTCGCGGTCGCCAGGGTCTGGTGGGCCAGGACCGGCTCGATCGCGAAGTACCAGATCGCCATGAACCCTGCGGCCAGGACCGTGCTGAGCTCGGCGAGCAGAGCGGTCCGGGAGCGGCCGGTGAACTGGCGCAGGATCGAGGTGAACACGCCGGCGCTGATCAACAGGAACATCAGCATCCGGGCGACCTCGGCGGCGTTCCACCAGGCGGTGGTGCTGCTGAACCCGCCACACGCGAGGAAGATGCTGCTGACGGCGGAGGCCACCCGGCCGGCGCCGACCAGACGCCATGGGGCGGGGCCGCTGGGGCTGGTCCGGGCCGCACGCCAGCTGTAGACGGCGCCGACCAGGTCGAGCAGGAAGATGATCAGACCGATGATCTCCGGGCCGCGTCGTTCGCTGGCACCGGCGGTGACCAGTCCGGCGAGGACCACAGCGATCAGCGCGACGGCGACCGGAGCACGCCGCCACTCCGACAGCTTCCACGAGGCCGGGATCGGATCGGATCGGTTGCCCATGCCGCTCGACGCTCCTGTGTTCGGTGGTGCCGAGCCGGATGGACGTCGGGAGACCCGCGGTTCGATCACCTCTTCGGCACGCACCATCCGGATACCCGCGAATCGCGAGTAGCCACCCGGTGAGAATCCGGTTCAGCACCCACGTTCCTCCGGGAACCACCCGCCACCAGCTATTTTCGCCTCGTTGTCCCGGATCGCGCAGCTGTTCGGCCCCAACCGCACTCCAGAATGCACGTGCATACGGCCTTGCATCCTCACGGGCAATAGGGCAAGATGTCAGCACGCGGTTCTTCCCCGGTAATTCCGGCGGGGAGACCAGCGCCCACGGCTCGGGTGTGCCGACAAAGCGCCGAGTGGGTGGTCCAGCTCCCCCCGTGGCTGGATCACCCACCCGGATCCACCCGCCGCCGGTGGCAGGGGCGGTCCGGGCGGGATGACAGCATGATCGGCATGACCGCTGACGAACACGCCGCGCGTGCCGCCGAACTCGCCGCCGAGGCGGAGAACCTCTACCAGATCTGCCTGGTCGACTACCACACGAACATCAACGAGGACGACCACTCCGAGGAGCCGTACGTGCCCGGCGCCGACCTCGCGATGCTCACCGCCACCACGCAACTCGCCCAGCTGCACGCGACTCTGGCCCTGCAACGCCCGGCGACCACCAGCGAGTCATGACGAGCGAGGACGTGACCGTCGCGGTCACGTCCTCGCTGGCGTCTGCTGTCAGGCGGCGGTCGGGAGGCGGTAGCCGGCGGTGGCCAGCCACTCGCGCAGCGACTGGACCTCCGGGGTCAGCTCCCGCACCCGGGCCGGGTCACGCGGGGAGGTGAACTCGTCGGCGAACTCGGTGTAGTACTGCAGCATGTTGCCGTACTCATCCGCACCCGGGAACCCGAACGCCCGGAACTGGTCGTGGGTGACCGGCCGGTACTCGACCGGCTCCCCCAGCGCGTCACCCAACGCTGCGGCGATCTGGTTACCGGTCAGGACGTCACCGGCGATGCTGACCGTGCGGCCGATGAACTCACTGCCACCGCGGAAGATCGACACCGCGACCCGGCCGATGTCACCGGACGCGATCCCGGCCAGCGGTGCGTCGCCCATCGGGATGTTCAGGACCAGCCGGCCTTCCGCGTCGCGGGCCGGGGCGAGGGCGTCGGCCAGGTTCTCGTAGTAGAACGTGGTCCGCAGGAACGTCGTCGGCACCCCCGACTCGACGAAGAACGCGTCCGCCTCGGCCTTCGCGTCGAAGTGCGGCACCTTGTACTTACCCAGCAGCGTCGGCATCCG
>NZ_LLZH01000046.1:0-14354 GCF_001509495.1 Actinoplanes awajinensis subsp. mycoplanecinus
CCCCCCCACACCCCGCCCCCACCCCGGCGGCGCATCCGGGCGCACCCTCGGGCTCACTCGGCGGCCGGCCGTGCCGGGACGCCGCAGCCACTGAGCAGGACCCGCCGCGGCGCCGGCTCGGCACAGCCGGGGCTCGACGCCGGGCGCCCGCGAGTCGCACGGCTGGTCCGCGCTCGATGAGACCGATTCGGCTGCTGCTCGCAGACGCCTCGGCTCTGCAACGAGCCGGGCTGCGAGCCGCCCTCGCCGAAAGCACACCGCTCCCGAACACACCGACCGCCACCAAGGTCGACACAGCTGGCAGCACCACGGCAGGCGGCAGAGACCCCGCCGGCATCGGCGATCCGGCGGGCAGCAGCAACCCCACCGACCGCTCGAAACCGACAATCAACCCGGAACCGGCAGGCAGTGGCAGCCGCGCAGGCGCTGGCGGCCCGGCGGGTGACACCAGCCCGGCAGGGCTCGGCAGCCCGGCAGAGGTTGGTAACCCAGAGGCGCTTGGCAGCCTGACCGGCATTGCCAACCCGGCGGCGGTCGGGAGCCCGGCAGGCGTTGGCCACCCGGTGGACGGTGGGGTCTGGGGTGATGGCGAGCGCCGGGCCGAACTGATCGTCGCGGGTGAGACCGGCGACGGGGCGGAAGCACTGGAACTCGCCCGACGGCTCTCGCCGGACGTGCTCATCGCCGACGTGGCGCTGCCCCGGATGGACGGCATCGCGGTCGCCCGGGCGATCGCCGGGGCGCGTCTGCCGGTGCGGGTGCTGCTGCTGACCGCGCGGGACAGCGACGAGGAACTGCTCGAGGCGATCACCGCGGGCGCCGCCGGTTACCTCTGCAAGGACGCACCGCAGGAGGAGCTGATCGCGGCGATCCGGGCGGTCGCGGCGGGCGGCGCGGTGGTCACCCCGCAGGTGTTGGCCCGGGTCCTGCCCCGCTTCGCGGCGACCCTGCCCGCGGTCGCCGACACCAGCACCATCGTCGCTCTCCGCACGCTGACCGGCCGCGAACGCGAGGTGCTGATCCACGTCGCCCGCGGCCGCACCAACGCCGAGATCGCCGCACTGCTGCAGGTCAGCGAGACCACGGTGAAAACCCACGTGGGTCACATGCTGGGCAAACTACGCCTACGCGACCGAACCCAGGCCGTCGTCCTGGCCTACGAAACCGGCCTGATCAAACCCGGCACCTGACCAACCCCACCCCAGCCTGACCCGGCTCAACCAGCCCGGCGTGGCCCAGCCCGGCGTGGCCCAGCCCGGCGTGGCCCAGCCCGGCCGCTGCTCAGGTTCGCTCGTAGCCGCCGTAGGCCCCGGCCGGACGCCAGGCCGGCGGGGCGCTGATGTCGCCACCGAGGGCCGTCGTGCCGGTCAGGCCGGGACCGGGACCGGGACCGGGCGGCGGCTGGGTTCGGCACGGACAGGACTACAGAGCACTCACTCCGCACCGGCAGAGCTGCAAGACACACGCTCGGTCAGCTTCAGGGTCGGTTGCGGCACCCGACCGGGGTCACGTGTGCGTTCGCCGCCCGCACAAGGACGGCAGCAGGACGCGATACCGCAACGCGGACCCCCACCGCCCGCCCAGGGGCGACGAACGCACGCGATCGGTCATCGCGCACCCATACCGCCCTTCCCCTGCCGGGAAGAGCCCGCATCGCGCCCAAAACCCCCACGCAAGCGCCAACCCCCGATGCGTGTGAAGTTCGGGTGCGGAGCGCACCGTTACTTCACACACAAGCCCCCGACCCGCGAGGCGTGGGGAGTCTGGGTGCGGACCGCGCCACTACTTCACACACAAGCGCCCGACCCACGACGCGTGGGGAGTTTCGGTGCGGACCGCGCCACTACTTCACACACAAGCCCCCGACCCACGACGCGTGGGGAGTTTCGGTGCGGACCGCGCCACTACTTCACACACAAGCGCCCGACCCACGACGCGTGGGGAGTTTCGGTGCGGGGCTGGCTGCCGGGTCGGTGGTGGCCGAGACGCAGCGGGGCGGCCCGGGCCAGGGCGGTGGGCTAGGGCGGCGGGATGGAGGGTCAGGCTGCGATCGGGGTGGTGGCGCGGTGGATGCGGATGTCGCCGCTTGCTGTGCGGACCCGCAGTTCCAGGCCCGGGCCGCCGGCTGCCGGGGTGGTGTCGCCGTGTGACGGGAGGTCCGTGCTGCTGCGGCCGGCCGCGGTGTTCAAGTCGAGCCACACCCCCGTGCCCGGCGCGACGCCGACCGTGACGTCACCGGAGGCCGTACGAATGCGGGCCCGCCCCTGAGACAGCGAGCCGACAGCGATCGCGCCGCTCGCGGTGCCGGCGTCGAGCGAACCGCCACCGGAACCCACGGTGATGTCGCCGCTCGCCGTGCCCGCGGTGACGTCACCAATGACGTCGCCGGCGCGGATCCGGCCCGAGGCGGACTTGAGGAACGCCGAACCACCGACCCGGCCGACCGAGAGGTCACCGCTGGCCGTGCTCAAATGCACGTCCCCGGCGGCGTCGGCGACGTGCCCGGCGGCCGAGGCGAGCTTCAGGTTCACGTCGTGGAACCGGCCGGCGGCCCGGACGTCCGCGGCCGCGCTCTCGCCGGTCAGGGTGCTGCCGGCCGGGATCCGGACGGTGATCCGCAGCGCCGGGGTCCGCCGCAGGCGCCAGCGGTCCTGGTGCGGAACGGCCACCACCAGGGTGTCGCCCTCCAGGACGACCCGGGTGTTCTCGGCGGCATGGCGACCCGCTTCGGAGTCGTCGATCGGGATCACCTCGACCCGGATCGTCTCGTGGTGGCCGGCGTCGATCTCGACGGTGCCGGCCATGGCGCGCAGGGCGACGGTGACCGGCTCGGCACGGTCGAACTCATAGTTCATGATCTTCTCCTGACAGCGAAACCGAGGAAGGAAAGAGCAGCTCAGGCCTGGAAATAGCCGGTAACGCGCTTGCCCGACCACGCCCCGCCCACCGGCGGCACCGGCGCCGCGGGCCGCGGGGTGATCGCCGTGGTGACCGCCCGGACCAGCCAGGCGTTGACCGAGACACCCTCGGCCGCGGCGGTCTGCTCGACGTGTGTCTTCAACGCCTCGGGCATCCGCAGGGTGAGCCGGGCCAGATCGCCACCCTCGACCGGCGGCAGCGGCAGATCCGGGACGGCGGGTTCGGTGAGAGCCGGAGCGGGCGCGGCGATCTGGGTGACGACCAGGTCGGCGTCGCGGCCGCGCAGGCGCACCTCGACGGTGGCGTCGGTGAGCCGGGTGGTGATCTCCGCGGCGGCGTCGGAGAGCGCTTCGAGCAGCGCCAGCCGCGCGGACGGTTCGAGGGAATGACTCAGCAGCTCGGCGGCCCGGAGAATCTCCGGGCCGCCTGGCGCGGCGGTTGCGGCGAGATCGGCCCGCAACCCTTCGAGGTACGGCGTCAGGTCCATGACTCCACTATGACGTCAATAATGACGTCACGCAAGGAGAAGATGACGCCAGGAGCGCACGGAGAAATGGCCCCAGGAACGTCAGAAGAAAATGACCCCAGGAACGTCAGGAGCGCAACGAAGCGAGGAACGCCACGTCAACCCCACCCAGCGACGACCGCACGTGGACCCCCGCAGTCGGCGGCAACGCGACATCCGACGGCACCGCCAGCACGATCGCCCCCGCCGCCACCGCACTGCCCACCCCGCTCGGCGAGTCCTCGATCACCACGCACTCCCCGATCGGCACGCCGAGCAGCCCGGCCGCCGTCAGATAAGGCTCCGGATCCGGCTTCTGCCGGGCCACCTCGTCACCGCAGACCACCACGTCGAAGTTCTCCGCGCCGAGCGTCTTGAGCGCCAGCTCGGCCAGCCGCCGCTCGGTCGAGGTGACCAGCGCAGTCGGCACGCCGGCCGCCCGCACCGCGTGCAGCAGCTCGCGCGCGCCCGGCCGCCACTCCAGGCCGTCGGCGAACAGGTCGGCGACCCGGTCGGTGAGCCAGGCGACGTCCTCGGCGTACGGCCGGTCCGGCTGCCCCAGGTCGTCCCGGAACAGCGCCATGCTGATCGGCATGCTGGTGCCGACCATCGCGAGCCGTGCGGACGCCGAGAGCCGGCCGCCGGCGCGCGCGGCCAGGTCGTCCAGCGCCACACCCCACAGCTTCTCGCTGTCGACCAGCGTTCCGTCCATGTCGAAGAGCACTGCGGTGGGTCGTGTCGCGCTCAGCGGAATCTCCCGGAGTCGAGGGGTCGGACGAGCCCTCATTCTCCGGGTGCCGCCCGGCCCGGTCGACGCAACGTTTCACAGGTCACAGGACTTGAGCGAGTTGTTGTACCCGTTGGCGAACGCGTTGATCCGCTGCTGCGCCGAGCCGTGCGAGCCCTCGGCGAACCAGGGCTGGCCGGGCGCGTCCCCGACCGACTCCAGCCCCGAGGCGAGTTCCTCGGTGTCGCCCTTGGCCAGCTCCAGCGCCCCGCCGCGCGCCTCGTCACCGATGTACGCCCCGGCCATGCAGTCGGCCTGCAGCTCCTGCTGGATGGTGAACTCCTTGTTGATGCCGAGCCGGGCCTGGATGCCGTGCGCGTACTCGTGGCCGAGCAGGTAGAACAGGAACGCGTCACCGATCTGACGGAACACCCCGAACGCCCAGTTCACGTCGTACGCGATGAAGTCACCACGGGAGCAGTACGCCGCGTTGTTCAGCGGCAGCGGGTCACTGCCGCACGCCACCTCGCCCTCCCGTTCGTACGGAATGAGCTCCCGCACCGGCTGGAACGTCTCGCCCATCTGGTCGAAGACCTGCTTCCAGTACTGCTCGGCGACCGCCTGGGCGGACTTGATGTCCTTGGCGAACTCCTCGGGCGTGTCGGTGCCGTCCAGGTCGACAGTGGCCGAGGTCGCCGGGGCGGGCCCGGAGGTCGGGTCGTCGTCGACGGGCGGGAGCGCCCCGCACCCCGCGAGGAGGAGCAGTACCAGGAAAGCGGCGATCCGATCGGTCATGACGGTCCTCCAGGGGGCCGGGGATTCCACGGTAGACGCCAAGTCCCCCCGAGCGGCGGTCGGCAAAACGTCACTAGCACTCAGGGACAACCCTGAATCGACCTAAGTGGCCTCCCCCAGCGGAAACTCCGCGTCGGACTACTCCACAGGGCGGACGCCGGCCGCCGGATCCGCCGGGAGACTGAGCGGGCCGGCCGACGAAGAGGGCCGGACCAACACAGGGGGAGACGATCGTGACTGCGACGAATGCCGGCGGCCCGGCGGCACGCGCGGAAGAGGTCTGGAAGGTCTACGGCTCGGGGGAGGCCCAGGTGACCGCGTTGCGCGGGGTGACCGCCGAGTTCGGCCGCGGCCGGTACACGGCGATCATGGGGCCGTCCGGCAGCGGCAAGTCGACGCTCATGCACTGCCTGGCCGGCCTGGACACGGTCGACAAGGGCACCGTGCACGTCGGCGGCACCGAGGTGAGCAAGCTCGGTGACAAGGCGCTGACCCGGCTGCGCCGCGACCGGATCGGCTTCATCTTCCAGCAGTTCAACCTGCTGCCGACGCTGAGCGCGGCGGAGAACATCCGGCTGCCGCTGGACATCGCCGGCCGCAAGGCCGACCCGCAGTGGTGGGACACCGTGATCGACACGGTCGGTCTGCGGGACCGGCTCGGGCACCGGCCCAGCCAGCTCTCCGGCGGCCAGCAGCAGCGGGTCGCCTGCGCCCGGGCGCTGATGGGCCGCCCCGACGTGATCTTCGCGGACGAGCCGACCGGCAACCTGGACTCCCGGTCCGGCGCCGAGGTGCTGTCGTTCCTGCGCTCCTCGGTCCGCGAGCACGGCCAGACCATCGTGATGGTCACCCACGACCCGGTCGCCGCCAGCTACGCCGACCGGGTGGTCTTCCTGGCCGACGGCAGCATCGTCGACGAGCTGCTGGACCCGACCGCCGACACCGTCCTGGACACCATGAAGCGCCTGGACACGCACGCCGACCCGGTGATGCTCTGATGCTGCGCGCCACGCTGAAGAGCCTGCTCGCCCGTAAGCTGCGCCTGGTGCTGTCCGGCCTGGCCGTGGTGCTGGGCGTGATGTTCGTGTCCGGATCGTTCGTGGTCACCGACACGCTCAACCGCACGTTCGACGCGATCTTCGCCGACGCGTTCTCGGCGACCGACGTCTCGGTCAGTGCCACGCCCAAGGTCGCGGTCTCCGAGATGGAGGGCGAGGAGGTCGCCGCACCGCTCCCGGCCGCGACCGTCGACAAGATCAAAAACCTTTCCGGGGTACGCAGTGCCACCGGCCGGGTCGACGCCGACGGCGCCCGGGTCATCGGCAGCGACGGCAAGGTCCTCACCTCGATGGGCCCGCCCCGCCTCGGCGGCAACTGGACCGGCGCGGACGGGCTGATGGAGCTGCGCTCCGGCCGGGGCCCGACGGCCGCCGACGAGATCGCGGTCAACGCGACGACGGCGGAGCTGGGCGGCCTGAAACTCGGCGACCGGGTCGGCGTGCTCACCCTCGAACCCAAGAAGCAGTTCACCCTGGTCGGCATCTGGGGCTACTCCGGCGGTCGCAGCAGCATCGGCGGCACCCAGGAGGTCGCGTTCACCACCCCGGTCGCACAGCAGCTGATGCTCGGGGCGACCGGGTCGTTCTCGTCGGTGGTCGTCGAGGCGGCCGACGGGGTCAGCCCGGAGGTCCTGCGGGACCGGGTGGCCGCCGCGCTCGGCGACGGCTTCCAGGTCAAGACCGGTCAGCAGCTCGCCGAGGAGAGCGCCGACAGCATCCAGGAGGGGTTGAGCTTCTTCAACCAGATCCTGCTCGGCTTCGCCGGGGTGGCGCTGTTCGTCGGGATCTTCCTGATCCTCAACACCTTCTCGATCATCGTGGCCCAGCGGACCAAGGAGCTGGCCCTGCTGCGCGCGATGGGCGCCAGCCGCCGCCAGGTGATCGGCTCGGTGCTCGTCGAGGCGGTCGCGATCGGCCTGGTCGCGGCGGTGCTCGGGCTGGCCGCCGGGGTCGGCGCGGGCGCCGGGCTGGCCGCGCTGTTCGGCGCGTTCGCCGACCTCACCCTGGCCTCGGTCGGTGTCCCGCTCTCCGCGGTGCTCAGCGCGTTCGTGGTCGGCCTGGTGGTGACCGTGGTGGCCGCCGTGCTGCCCGCGCTGCGCGCCTCCCGGATCGCCCCGATCGCCGCGATGCAGGAGGTCAGCATCCCGGACCGGCCGCTGACCCGGCTCAGCGTCGCCGGCGGCCTGGTGCTGTCGGCCGGCGCGGCCGCGCTCGGCGTCGGACTGTTCGCCGACGCGGGTGACGGCACCCTGTGGCTGATCCTCGGCGGCGTGCTGGTGTCGTTCATCGGGGTCGCCCTGCTCACCCCGCTGATCAGCAAGCCGGTGATCAGCGCGCTCGGCCGGGTGTTCGCCTGGTCGGTGCCGGGCCGGCTGGGCCGGCTCAACTCGGGGCGCAACCCGCGCCGGACCGCGATCACGGCAGCCGCGCTGATGGTCGGCATCGCCCTGGTCACCGGCGTGACAGTGGTGATGGACTCGGCGAAGAGCAGCCTCAAGGCGTCCGCCTCGGAGATCCTCAAGGCCGAGATCATGATCAGCGGGGACGACAACGGGTCGCGGCCGCCGACGTACGATCCGGCGGTCCTCGACAAGACCAAGACCATCCCCGGGGTACGGGCGGCGGCCGGCCTCTACCGCGACCTGGTGCTGGCCGACGGCAAGCAGGAGTACGCCAGCGCCACCGACGACTTCCACGGCCTGACCGAGGCGTACCGGACCACCGGGGCCGCCGCGACCCTGACCGACCTGCGCGCCGACCAGATCGCGATCGGCGAGCCGAACGCCACCGAGCACGGCTGGCACACCGGCTCCCAGGTGACCGTGCAGACCTCGCGCGGTGAGCCGCACACCTACACGGTCGCGGTCGTCTACCCGGACGACGCGCTGCCCGGCAACCTGTTCCTGCCGACCGCGGCGATCAAGGACTTCGGCATCGCGCAGCCGACCGTCGGTTTCGTCCGGCTCGACGACGGTGTCGCGGTCTCGGCGGTGCTGCCGCAGGTCAAGGCGCTGCTGGCGGACAGCCCGGAGGTGTCCGCGACCGACTCGGCGACGTTCGTGGACCAGCAGGCCGCACAGTTCGACCAGATCATCACGATGATCCAGATCCTGCTCGGACTGGCCATCCTGATCGCGGTCCTCGGCGTGGTCAACACCCTGGCCCTGTCGGTGCTGGAGCGTACCCGCGAGCTGGGCCTGCTCCGCGCGGTCGGCCTGGGCCGGGCACAGACCATGCGGATGATCACCGTGGAGGCCGTGGTGATCTCGGTCTTCGGCGCGCTGCTCGGCGTCGTGGTCGGCGCCGGCATGGGCGCGGCGGTCACCCGCGCCCTGAAGGACGACGGCATCACCGCCCTGGTGCTGCCCTGGGGCCGGATGGGCACCTACCTGGCCCTGGCCGCCCTGGTCGGCATCATCGCCGCGGTGGTACCGGCCATCCGAGCCGCCCGCCTCAACGTCCTGGCCGCCATCGCCCACGACTGACCCGCAAGCGCGTGAAGTTTCGGCGCGCTCCGCACCCCAACTCCCCACGCAACGGGGTCACACCACGAGCGTGTGAAGTTTCGGCGCGCTCCGCACCCCAACTCCCCACGCAACAGGGGGTCAACCACGAGCGTGGGGAGTTTCGGTGCGCTCCGCACCACAACTTCACACGCTGGGGGGTGGGGTCGTTAGGCGAGGAGCTTGTCGAGCTTGGTGAAGCTGCTGCCCCAGCCCTCGCGGGCGCCGGTCTCCATCTCGGCGGGGAACGGGCTCTGGGTGAGCACCAGGCGGGTGCGGCCGCCCTCCTCGTCGTGGAACTCCAGGCGCATGACCAGCTTGGCGGCGCCGAAGTCCGGGATGTGGCTGACGTCCTCCTCGCCGACCAGCAGCTCGTTCTCGACCACCGCGGTGAAGACCGCGTTGACCGGCGAGGCCATCGACGGGTCCGCGTCGTTGACCATGGTGAAGACCTGCTTGCCGCCGACCCGGGCATCCACGTCGACGGTGTCGCGGGGCACCGACCAGCCGACCGGGCCGAACCACGCGGCGAGCTGGTCCGGGTCGGTGAAGGCGCGGTAGACCATCGGGCGGGGGGCGTCGAAGATCCGGGTGATCACTAGCTCGCTCATGGTTTCTCCTCCTGCAGGCGCTTGAGATGGGCGTCCAGGCGTGCGAAGTTCGCGTCCCAGAACCGGCGGTACCGCTCCATCCAGGCCGTCGCCTCGCGCAACGGCTCGGCCTCGAGGCGGCTGGAGCGCCACTGCGCGGAACGGCTGCGCGAGATCAGACCGGCGTTCTCCAGGACCTTGAGGTGACGGGAGATCGCCGGGAGGCTGATGTCGAACGGCTCGGCGAGCTCGGTCACGGTCGCCTCACCCTCGGCGAGCCGGGCCAGGATGGCGCGACGCGTCGGATCGGCCAGGGCCGCGAAGATCACGCTGAGCCGGTCGGTCATTTAACCCTCCCGTTAATTAACGGAGCGGTTAATGACCTTAGACGGCGCCTGCGGCGCGCGTCAAACCTTCGAGGGAATCCGGCGGTGCAGCTCCGCGAGAAGGACTTCCGGTCCCGGCGACATCAGGCCGACATCGATCACGTACGACGTCTCCGCGCCCCGGTGCCGCATCCGCACGGCCAGCCCCGGGCCCTCGATCACCTGGGCGTAGTCCGCATCGATCGGGGTGATCACCAGCTCGGTGAACGGCCCCCACCCGTGCAGGCCCACGGACGCGATCCCGGACCAGGGCAGATGCACCGCCTTGCGCCCGGTCGCCGCGAAGTCGATGCCGTGCACCGAGGTGTGCAGCCAGCCCAGCCGCCGGTAGAGCACCAGCAGCACCGCCGCCGCCACGATCACCGGGACGATCAGTGCCGACTCGGCGTAGAAGGCGATGTCGGCGGCGCCCGGACGGGCCCCGAAGAGCAGCGAGCAGAGCAGGTAGACGGCGAGCACCACGGTCCACCCGGCGGCCGCCACCCAAAGGGTGGTCACGTAGACCATGCCGCGCGGCTGGATGAACGAGACGGTGTCGTCGGCCGGCCCGAGCACCTGATCCACGTGGCTGGTCATGCCCGGAATTATGCGCGGATTCACCCGGCTTCATGCCGAAAACCCGTCACGAGCTGGGACGCGACGGACCCGCGTCACGGCGCGGCCGCCGGGTGCGCTTCCGGCACCGCACGTAGGCTGTCTCTCATGACTGAGTTCGACGGCCTACCGCTGCTCCGCTCCCCCGTGGCCATCGCCGCCTTCGAGGGCTGGAACGATGCTGCGGATGCTTCCACCGCGGCCGTGGAACATCTCGAGACGGTGTGGGAGGCCCGCGAGGTCACCTCCATCGACCCGGAGGACTTCTACGACTTCCAGGTGAGCCGCCCGACGATCACGATGGCCGAGGGCGAGACCCGGAAGATCGAGTGGCCGACCACCCGGTTCACCGTGGCCAGCCCGCCCGGCAGCGACCGGGACGTGGTGCTGATCCGCGGCATCGAGCCGAGCATGCGCTGGCGCACGTTCTGCGAGTCGGTGCTGGAGATCTGCCACAGCCTCGAGGTCACCCAGATCGTGCTGCTCGGCGCGCTGCTGGCCGACGTGCCGTACACCCGGCCGCTGCCGATCAGCGGCAGCGCCACCGACCGGGACATCGCCGACAAGTACAAGGTGGTGCCGACCCGCTACGACGGCCCGACCGGCATCGTCGGCGTGCTGCAGGAGGCGTCGTCCCGCGCCGAACTGGACGCGCTGTCGTTCTGGGTGCACGTGCCGCACTACGCCAACAACCCGCCGTGCCCGAAGGCGACGCTCTCGCTGCTCAGCCGGATCGAGGACGTGCTCGACCTGCCGGTGCCGATGGCCGACCTGGCCGAGCAGGCCGACGAGTGGGAGAAGCGGGTCCGCACCGCGGCCGAGCAGGACGCCGAGCTCGGCGAATACGTTCGTGAGCTCGAGGAACGAGTCGGCGACGAGGGGATCCAGCCGCTGACCGGCGACGAGATCGCCAGCGAGTTCGAGAAGTACCTGCGCCGCCGGGGCGGCTCGGCCGGCCCCACCGCCGGCTCCTGGTGATCTTCTGAAGTGGGCCGCCCCAGCCGGGGCGGCCCACTTCATTTCCGGCCCGCACGTGTCGCCCCCGCGCCGCCGACGCCCGGCACGCCCGCGCGTGTCGCGGTCGCGGTCGCGGTCGTGATGCCGATGCCCGGGCACCCCGCGCGTGTCGCGGTCGCCACGCCGCCGCCCGTGAGGCATCCTAGGAACCTAGCCGCTTGGCGCTGGAGGTTCCTCATGACGATCAATCCGGGCGCTGCCGAGTTCCCGCATCGGCAGATCGCTTCTCAGCTGCGTGAGCGCGTCCGCCGGGGCGAGTGGCAGCCGGGTGAGCGACTGCCGTCCATCCCCGGCATCGCCGAGATGTTCGGCGTCGCCAAGCAGACCGTGCAACGCGCCGTCGACCAGCTCCGGGTCGAAGGCGTCCTGATCACCAAACCGGGCTCCGGCACGTACGTCCGGGGCACCCGCCGCCGCCTCAACCGCCTGTCCCGCGGCCGGTACGGCGCCCACCGCGGCTACCACGCCGACCTGGCCGCCCGGTACCGCCAGCAGCTCGTCGGCGTCGGCCGGGAGCCCGCGCCGCCGGAGGTCGCCGACGCGTTCGGCGTCCGGGACGGCACCGAGCTGCTCGTCCGGCGGCACATCGTCCGGGCCGACGACGCCACCGTGGAGCTCGGCGCGTCCTGGTTCCGGGTCACCGACGCGAGCGGCACCAGCCTGGAACGCCCGGAGTCGTTCGGCCGGCCGCTCTACCAGGAGGCCGAGGACGTGCTCGACCGGCGCTACGCGTCCGCGACCGACACGATCACCGCGCGGCAGCCCAGTCGCGAGGAGGCGGAGATCCTGCAGATCCGCCCGGACACCCCGGTCCTGCACCTGCTGCACGTCGCGTTCGACGAGACCCGCAAGCCGATCGAGGTGGCCCAGGCGACCTGGCCCGGGCCGATGACCACGCTGACCGAGGAGTACAAGATCCCGGGCCCGGCTCCGGAGCCCGACCCGGATCCCGGTCTCGCGCTGGTCTAGGCCGAGACCCCCGCCAGCAGGGTGCTGAGGGCGGTCACGAAGCGGTCCGGCTCCTCGAACATCACCCGGTGGCCCGCGCCCGGGATCACCACCAGCCGCTTGGCAGGTGCCCGCAGCGCGGCATACCACTGGTCGAAGAGCACGGCCAGGCCGCGCATCTCCCGCTCGCCCTGGACGAAATAGGCCGGCACCGCCAGCTCGGGCACGTCCCGCCGCAGGTCCAGGTCCTGCTCCCGGGGATACAGCGCCGACCAGGTGTCCATCATCGCGGTCAGCGTGTGCACCTTCTGCAGCAGCGTCAACTCCGGCCCGGCGATCTCCAGGGGCGCGGACCGCTGACCGTAGACCTCGATCTCGTGCAGCAGGAACGGCTCGTAGGACCAGAAGTCCCGGTACGGCGGCCGGCCCTGCCGCTGGAGCGTCCGCACCGTGCCGGAGTCCCCGGTGGACGTCGCCCAGGCCAGGATGTCGTCATAGAAGAGCTGGTCGCTGGCCTCGACGTCGACGCCCTGACCGGTGCCGACGTAGGCGGAATACTTCTCCGGGTGCTGCCGGACCGCGAGCGCGCCGAGCAGCGAACCACCGGAGTGCGCCAGCAGCACGATCCTGTCGCGGGCGAAGCGGGTCCGTAAATGATCGGTGACCGCCAGGATGTCCGCGACCTCGTCCTGCGGGGAGACGGTCGAGGTCGGGTCAAGGGCCGGGTAGGACGCGCCGCCACCCCGCCGGTCCAGGGTGGCCACCACGAAGTGCGACTCCAGGGCGGGCAGGTGGGCCCGCATCGCGACGGCCTCCGAGCCGCCCGGGGCGCCCGGCACGAACAGCAGCACCGGCCGGTTCAGATCACGACCGCGGATCATCAGGCCGAGGCGGTGCCCGTTCACCTCCACCCGGGTCAGCTCGGCGATGCCCCCGGGGATGGCCGCGGTGCGCGCCGGGAGGGCCACCCCCACCGCGAGAAGCAGCAGCGCCAGGATCGCCACGCGGCCCAGGATCCGGCCGCGTCGCCGGCGAAGACCGCATCCGTACGCCGCGGCGAGCGCCATCGGGGCCACCGTGAGCAGCGCGTGCACACCCCGGCCGGTGATCAGCGCGAGCACGCCGAAGAGGCTGGCGTGCGGCAGGTCGACGGAGGGACCGGTGACCGGGAGGCGCGTCAGTTCGAGGCTCACGACGTACACGAGTGGGGTTGTCAAAATCGGCCACCGGGAGCGCAGCAGCCGCCCGGCGCCGAAGCCTGCGCCGGCGCTGATCACGATCGAGGAGAGAGCCTGGGTGGCGGTCAGGGGGCCGCGCGGGGTCCACAGCGCGGCGAGCGCGCCCCAGACTGCCGCGGGGAGCAGGGCGACGACGATTTTCAGCATGCCGCCGACGGTCGTCCACGCGGGAGGGACCGGGCATCCGGCTCAGGGAGCGGTGGTGACCCTACTTTGGAAGGTTCCGTGCGGCGGGCGGTGCGTCCTAGGCTCGCGGGCATGCTCCTGCGCCTGCTCGTCCCGGAGGCCGGCAGCCCCCGGGGCCTCGCGGACACGATCGCGATCGTCCTGGCTCTCGGCTACGGCACGGTCATGATGACGCTCGGTGACGCAACCCGGCCGGACGCGGCGATCCCGTGGCAGGCCGACCTGGCGCTCGGGGTGGCCGGCGCCGGTGCGCTGCTGGTCCGCCGGCGGCATCCGCTGCTGGTGACCGGGCTGCTGCTGCCGTTCGGGGCGATCTCGGTGGCGGTGACCGGGCCGATCCTGGTCGCGCTGTTCACCGCGGCGATCCGGCTCCCGTTCCGGCCGGTGCTGCTGCTCGGCGCGGTCAACGTGGCCACCGGCGGGATCTACTTCCTGCTGCAGGACCGGCCGGCCCGGGAGATCTGGGTCGACTTCGTGGTCCGGGGCGTGGTCACCGTGGCCGCGCTGGGCTGGGGGTCGTTCGTGCGGGCGTATCGACGGCTGACCACGTCGCTGCGTGAGCACGCGGCGCGACTGGAGGCGGAGCAGGAGCTGCGCGAGGAGCAGGCCCGGCTGGGGGAACGGGCGCGGATCGCCCGGGAGATGCATGACGTGATCGCGCACCGGATGTCGCTGATCAGCCTGCACGCGGGGGCGCTGGAGGTGCGGGCGGCTTCATCGGGCGCGGCTTCATCCGGGGCGGCTTCATTGGGGGCGGCTTCCTTGGGGGCGGACGAGTTGGCGGTGGCGGCGGGGGCGATCCGGCGGAGTGCCCGGGAGGCGCTGGAGGAGCTGCGGGCAGTGGTGGGCGCGGGATCCGGCTGGGATGCGGGGTCGGGGGCGGGCCT